>JBGOUY010000206.1:0-8178 GCA_041477795.1 bacterium | reverse complement strand
GCTTCCCGGAGCTCAGCGGGGCCCCCGTGGGCTTCTCCTGGCCCATCCGGGGCGAAGTGAACCTGGTGCCCTTCATGCGCCGCCACGTGGCCGCGGGCGGGCTGGCCGCGCTGCCCGTCATCGTCGCGCGCAAGCAGCCCGTGGAGTGGTGGCAATGGACACCCACGGCGAAGATGCACGCCGGTGTCTGGCGCATCCCCGTGCCGGTCGAGCGGCGGCTGCTGTCCCCGGCGATCCTGCTCGTGCCGCTGGTCGGCTTCGACGAACGCTGCTACCGCCTGGGCAATGGCGGCGGCTATTACGACCGCACGCTGGCCGTCATGCAGCCGCGGCCCCTGGCCATCGGCGTGGGCTACGAGCTGGGGCGGCTGGACACGATCCATCCCCAGCCCCACGACATCCCGCTGGACGCCATCGTGACCGAGACCGGCGTGCACTGGCCGCCCGTCGGCGAGGCGGCAGGGCTTGGCAACGGCTCGCCGGACAACAGCTCGCCGGTCTGCTACGCGGACGGCGCGGCGCCGGAATACTTCGGCTTCCTCAGCCGCGAGGAGACCCTGGCTCTGCTGAACACGCTGCTGGAGGCCGAGCGCGCGGGGCTGAAGGTGGCCGGCGCCTGCGCGGCCGAGCAGACGGGCGAGACCGCCGCGGCGCTGGCCGCGCTGCAGCGGGACGAGGCGCGCTGCTGCGGCCTGCTCGCGCGCCTGATCCGGCACCTGTCCGGCGAGCCGAGCCGGGCCACGGGGGACTTCAACGCGGGGGACTTCAACGCCGAAGCGCTCGCCGTGCAGGGCGCCGTGGAGCGCCTGCGCTTCCTGAACCGCGGCCAGGGCTGGGTCGTGCGCACCCTGCGCGAGGCCCTGCCGCGCATCCGGGACGAAGCCGTGCACGCCGGGCTGCAGGACATGCTGCACCTGCACGAACGCAACGGGGCCCAGGCGGACGCGCTCATCGCCGCGCAGGAGTGAGCGGGCGGGGCGGCCGGCTGAGTGCGCAGCAAGTGCCGGTCGCGCTTGCCATCCGCGCTTGCCATCCGCGCTTGCCAACCGCGATTGCCAACTGCGATTGCCAACCGACAGTGCAGCAGGTACCGATGGGGGAGGCCCCGCGCGCACGCCGCGCCCCCTGTCTTCACCGCCCGGACCCCATGACCGACATTCTCGCCGAGCTGAAGCGCGCCCTGCAGATCGAGGCGGAGGGCATCCAGGGCCTGATAGGGCACCTGGACGAGAGCTTCGAGCGCGCCGTGCGCATGCTGTTCGCCTGCCGCGGCAAGGTCATCGTGACGGGCATGGGCAAGTCCGGCCACGTGGCCAACAAGATCGCCGCCACGCTTAACAGCACCGGCACCCAGGCCGTTTTCCTGCACCCGGCCGAAGCCATCCACGGCGACCTGGGCATGATCGACAAGACGGACGTGGTGCTGGCCATCTCCCATTCCGGCGGCACGGAGGAGCTGGTGCGCCTGCTGGGGCCGCTGCGGCGGATCGGCGTGCAGCTCATCGCCATGACCGGCAATGCGCAGTCCGAGCTGGCCAAGCGCGCGGAAATCCACCTGGACGTGGCTGTGCCGCGCGAGGCCTGCCCGCTCAACCTGGCCCCGACGGCCAGCACCACGGCGGCGCTGGCGATGGGCGACGCCATCGCCGTGACGCTGCTCTCGCTGCGCAAGTTCAAGCCGGAGGACTTCGCGCTGTTCCACCCCGGCGGCCACCTGGGCAAGAAGCTGGTCACCACCGTGGCCGACCTGATGGCGGCCGGCGACCAACTCCCCGTCGTGCCCGAGTCCACGCCCGTGGAGGCCGCCGTGCGCGAGGTGCAGGCGAAGAACTGGGGCCTCACCGCGGTGGTGGACGCTGCGGGCAGGCTCAGCGGTGCGTTCTCCCTGGGCGACCTGCTGCGCCTGCACACGCGCGATCCCGCGCTGGCCTTCATGAAGCGCCCGGTGGGCGAGTTCATGACGCGCAACCCGCAGGTGGTGGCGCCGGACGCCCTGGCGGCGCGGGCGCTTAACATTATGGAGACGCGCAACATCCGCGCCCTGTTCGTGGCCGATGGCGAGGGCCGCCCCGTGGGGGTGATCGGCATCTACGAGGTGCTCAAGGCCATCGACTATTGAGCGCAGTCGCGCCGTATTGGAATCCCCGGGACCCGAAAGGCAAGGGCCCGAATTGCGTCGGAGCAGGCCGCGCAAAGGACTGGTTGCTTGACGGCCGTGATGTCAAACCATGAGAGCCTGCCGGCTCCGCAAGGGGACGGTGCCGAGATGGCAATACCTCCCGCAGGGCAGTCACTTATCGAATTTACCGAGCACGCTCGACAGCGCATGCGGGAGCGCGGTGCCAGCGAATTGGCGGTCCGCGAATCGATCCGCATCGGGCAGCGCGAAACAGCCCAGCGCGGCCTCACGCAGTTCCGGTTGAATTTGGAATTTCACAAGGAATGGGCCGGCCGCTACTATGGGGTGCAACAGGTCGTGCCCATTGTGGCCGAAGAGCCTGGCCACTTGGTGGTGGTGACGGTCTTCGTCTTCTATTTCTAGGCTGGAGTGACGACGTGAAAATCACCTATGATCGGCGGGCCGACGCCTTGTACATCCGCCTGCTCGAAGGCGAGCACCGCTGCCGCGTGGTGCGTCTGACGGACGACGTGGCGTTGGATTTTGCTGAGGGCGAGCAGCTGGTAGGGATCGAGATGCTGGGCGCGAGCCGCCTCTTCGAGCACCCCGATGCACCGTCGGTCGAGCTTGAGGACGTTGCGGTGCGGCTGGCACAGTCCGCGTCCGCCAGAGGATAGCTCCCAAGGGACGGCCCGGTCCGTCTTTGCGTCCCGCCGTGACCGCTCCGTGATGCCTCCGGGCCCCCGTGTCCAGTATAATATGGGCACGTAACCGCAAGTGGATTGCATCGCTCGAAGGAGAATCACATGGACCCTGTTCAAGCACTGGCCCGGTTCATGATGAGCTTCCTGGGTCTCGCAGTATTTGGAATAGCTGCGTACTTCTGCTTTCGCTCAAGGGCACGGCCCGCGCGTATCGCCGCGTGGATGCTCACCGTTCTCGCAGCCATCAACGGGCTATTTGTCCTATTCGGAATTGCAGCAATTATCGCTGTGGTGTTTGCCCCGCACGCTGGAGCAATGTCTATGAAGTTGCCGCTCATCGTCTACGGTCTGCTGGTCGTCCTGCTGCTGCTGATCTACTCGGCGTTCCAGGCGCGCAAGGCGCCGCGTCCCCAGCCGGCCTGGGGCACCGGCAAGAAGGCCGCCTCGGGGCAGGCCATCGCCGAGGTGGTGTCCGATTCCCTGCGCGTGCTGGTGCTGCTGGCGGGCGGGGCGCTGCTGAGCATCGCCTTCGGCAAGCCGGGGCTGCTGCCGCAGTACGCGGCGTGGGCGGTGGTGGTGGGCCAGGTCATCAAGGCGTGGGCCATCTACGCGGAGCGCACGCCGGCAGCGACCCTGCTGCGCGTGCTGGTGCTGCTCTGCCTGGCCTACATCTGGTTCATGCAACTGCCGCTCTTCGACCTGGCGCCGCCCTAGTACTTACTTTTCAAGAAGCGCGGCATGATGTTCGCGGGGGCTTTGCCCCCGCAGAAGTTGTTTCGCCGTTCAGCAAGAAGGTCCTAGCCCCGGCATGCGGCACAGCGGCCACTGCGGCGGCTTGAGGAGCGTGGCCTGCCCGTGATCGAAGCGCTCTATTGCCACATCCCGTTCTGCGAGACGATCTGCCCGTTCTGCGCCTTTGCCGTGCACGGCAACCGGCCCGGTCTGCACGCGCCGTTCCTGGCGGCCCTGCGCGCCGAGGCCGCGCTCGTGGCGCGGCGCCATGGCTCCGCGCTGGCGCCCCTGCGCGCGCTGTACATCGGCGGCGGCACGCCTTCCACCCTGGCGCTGGCGGAGCTGAACGTGCTGCTGGCGGCCCTGCGTGAAGGCTTCCCCCTCGCCGCCGACTGCGAGGTGGCCTTCGAGCTCAATCCGGAGCACGCCAGCGAGGCCTATCTGGCCGGCTTGGTGGAGCGCGGAATCACCCGCGCCAGCCTGGGCCTGCAGAGCCTGGACGGCGCCACCCTGCGCGCCCTGGGCCGCAACCACAGCGCCGCCCAGGGCCGCGCCGCGCTGGCGGCGTTGCAGCGCGCCGGACCGCCCAACTGGAACGTGGATCTGATGTTCGCGGCGCCCGGACGGCCCGCCGCGGCCTTTTTGGCGGACGTGCGCGCCCTCGTCGCGCTGCGCCCGCCGCACCTCTCGCTCTACGGCCTGGACATCGAGCCCGGCACCCGCTTCGCCCGCAGCGCGGAGGTGTGTGAGTGGGCCGCCGCCCACCGCGACGAGCAGGCCGAGTCCTATGTGGAAGCGGCGCGGCTGCTGGGCGCGGCGGGCTACCGCCACTACGAGGTCTCCAACTTCTGCCTGCCGGGCCGCGAGGGGCGGCAGAACGAGCTGGTGTGGGACGGCGCCGCCTACCTCGGGCTCGGCCCCGGCGCGCATTCCTTCGCGGACGGCCGGCGCTGGCACAACGAGCGCCACCTGCGCGCCTACCTGCGCCGCGTCACCGCCGGCGAGGCGCCCATCGCCTTCAGCGAGACCCTCACCCGGGCGCAGCAGGCCAACGAGGCCCTCATGCTGGATCTGCGACGCGATACGGGGCTGGACGTACAGGCCTGGAGCGCGCGCTTCGGCTTCCCCTGGGACGCCCCGCGCGAGGCCCTCGCCGCCCGCCTCGTCGCCGCGGGCCATGCCGACCGGCGCGGCGGCCGCCTCGTGCTGCGCCCCACCGGCCTGCTGCTGGCCGACGAGATCACGGCCGCCCTCGCCGTCGCCTGAATGCAGCCACGGCCACCAGCCGGTGCGCGCTCAGGTGCCCTTATGGCTTGGGCTTGGCGATCTCTTCCAGGGTGTGGCCGAGGGCGTCCAGCTCGCGGCCGAAGCGGGCCCAGTCGCCGGAGCGGGCCGCATCGTTGAGCGCGCGATACTGGCGCACCGCCTGCTGGATGGGCGTATCCGTGCCGATCGGCGCGGGCTGCCCGGCGGCCGGGGACGGGCGCTTAGCGGTGCGTTCCGGCGCGGCGGACGCCACCCTGCCGTCGCCGCCGAAGATCTTGCCCAGCGCGTCCTCCAGATCCAGGCCCATGGCGATGGTGTCCTGATAGCCCACGATGACGCGCTTGAGCTCAGGAATCCGCCCGTCCTCCGCCTTGAGGTAGAGCGGCTGGATGTAAATCAGCGAGTTCTCGATGGGGATCACGAGCAGCGTGCCACGGATGACGCTGGAGCCGCTCTGGTCCCACAGCGTGATCTGCTGCGAGACCATGCCATCCTGGTTGATTCGCGCCACCATCTGCTTGGGCCCGAAGACCAGCTTCTGCTTGGGGAAGGTGTACACAATGAGCTGACCGTAGTGGTCACCGTCGCTGCGCGCCACCATCCAGGCCGCCAGATTGTCCTTCAGGCGGGGCGTGAAGGGCAGCATCAGGATGAACTCCTCCTGCGACTCCCCGGGCAGCTTCATCACGGTGTAGTAGGGCACCATGCGCTTGTTGCCCACGACCGGGACAGACCACTGGTCTTCCTTGTTGTAGAACGTGTTCACGTCCAGCATGTGGTAGGTGGCATACAGCGCTGTCTGCACATTGAAGTAGCCCGGCGGATGGCGCAGGTGTGCGCGCAGGCCCGCCGGCATCTCCGCCAGGGGCTTCACCAAGCCCGGGAACATGCGCGCGTAGGCCGCCGCGATGGGCTCGGTGGGGTCCACGGCGTAATAGCTGACCGTGCCGTCCTTGGCGTCGATCACCGCCTTGAGCGGATTGCGCATGTAGTTCCCGGTGCCTTCCACTTGCTCCGCGTACGGGTAACGATCCGAAAGCGTGTAGATGTCGAAGATCCACTTCAGCCGCCCTTCCAAGATCACCATGTAAGGGTCGCTGTCGTACTGGAAGAACGGCGCGATTTCACGCACCCGCTTGGCAATATTGCGATTGATGAGGATGCGGGTGGCATCCGTGATGTCGGAGGAGAACAGCATCTCCTTGTCCCGCAGGTAGACCGCGAAGAGCAGGCGCCGCCAGAAGGAATCCAGCGCCACGCCCCCCGTGCCATTGTAGGTGCTGAAGATGTTGCGGTCGCCTTCCGGGTAGTTGAACTCCTGCTGCTTGGTCTTGACGAAGACGTACTCGTCTTCCAGCTCGCCGAAGTAGATCTCCGGC
This sequence comes from bacterium, assembly GCA_041477795.1. GTDB lineage: Bacteria > SAR324 > SAR324 > SAR324 > JACQKK01 > DATFMP01. The sequence goes on along the minus strand of JBGOUY010000206.1, from coordinate 1,978 downwards.
TGGTCGATCCGCAGCACAGGCACGGTGGAGCGCGGCGGCAGGTCCTGCACGAACAGCACGGGCAGGCCCTGCTCGTTGACGCGGTTCACCGGGCCCGCCGTGACGCCATAGCCATGGGTGAACGTGAGGCGCTCGTTGACCCAGGTGCGGCTGGGCAGGGAGTGGCTGCTCAGCTCGCGCGGGGAAAGCATGATCTGGCGCAGCTCGCCGTCGATGGGGTAGCGATCGTTGTCCACCGAGGCGAACTGGTAGTAGGTGCGGATCTCCTGGATCTGCGCGAAGGTATCGAGCAGCGGCTCGTGATCCCACAGCCGGATGTTGTTGACGGTGGCCCGGTTGCGCGCGATGTCCTTGGCCGTCAGCTCGGTGTCCTCGGCCAGGGTGCGCTCGCTGACCTTGTCCAGCCCGAAGGCGCGGTTGGTCGCGTCGATATGGAACTTCAGGTAAGGCCGCTCCTTCTCCAGCTCGTTGGGTGCGACCACGAAGCGCTGCAGCAGCACGGTATAGACGCTGCCGCCCACCCACACCAGCACGAACAGCACCGCCACGCCGATCAGCATGCGATACTGCTGTCGCCACAGCGCGTAGACAACGACACCCGCGGACACCAGCGCCGTCACGGACTTGAGGGCGAGGGCGGGCAGGGTGCCGTGGATATCCGCATAGCCGGGGCCCGTGAACAGCCCGCCGGCGCGGTAGAGCTCCTCGAAGCGGTCGAGATACAGGCCGGCGGCCATCACCAGCAGCAGGAACGCGCCCAGCCAGGCCAGATGCATCCGCCCGCGCTCGGGGAAGCGTCCCAGCGAAATCACGTCCGTGGGCAGGTTGCGCTCGGCCTGCATGCGCAGGAGGTACACCGCTCCCACCCCGAGCAAGGTGACAAATGCGACCGACCACACGAAGCTCTGGATCTGGTCCAGGAAGGGCAGCGTGAACAGGTAGAACGAGGCGTCGCGCCCGAAGATCGGGTCGATCTGGTTGAACGCGGTGCCGCTCTGGTACAGCAACGGCTTATCCCACCCGCTCGTCAGGGCCAGGCCGGAAAAGGCGCCAATGGCCAGGCTGCCGATCAAGGCCGTGCGCTGCACCAGGCGCTTGGTGAAGAGTTGCCCCAGCGGCGTCAGCGCCAGCTCCTGGGGCAGGAACTGCGCCGGATCCCCCACCTGGCGCAAGGCATAGGCCACGTTCGGCCAGAGAAAGATGAACGACCCCGCGAAGCCCACCAGCCCCAGCACCGTCTTGGCCCAGAGCATCTTGGTGAAGACCTGGCCGAAGCCCAGCGTGTCCATCCACAGGTAGTCGACGACCAGCTCCACCCCGCTCGAGGTGAGGAACAGCACGACGATGACCAGCGCAATGAGGCTCCACAGCAGGCGTTTGGCGGGCATGGCTCCGGGTGTTTGCAGGTGAACGAGAGGGCGACAAGCGGCAGCCGAGGCGTGCGTCCCGCGGGCAGTCCCGGTTCCCAGAATCGGCCATGGGTGCGGTGAAGTCAAACGGCCAGCGCCCGCGCAGGGCCGCCCGCTGCCGCAGCGCGGCCCGCAGCGGCCGGTGGCAAGCCGCTGGCGGGACGCTGCCGGACGCTGCGGGCGGCAGCTGACCGCCCCTCACCTTTTCTTGGAGTTGGCCAGTCCCGTCCACGAATCGCCGCTTGCGGGATGACATTGGCGCCCTGCTCGGCCGGCGCGACGCCTCACCCCTCGACTTCGCTCGGGACAGGCTCCGTCACGCCTGCGGCGTGCCATCCCTCTCCCGATGCTGTCGGTTCGCCTCGCAAGCAAGGCTCACGGCGGAGAGGGGAACAGCCTCACCAACTCGCTGGCGCGGCCCGCTCCCCCTTCTCCGCGGTGCCGTTGGTTCGCCCCGCAAGCGGGGCTCTGTGCTGTTGGTTCGCCCCGCAAGCGGGGCTCTGTGCTGTTGGTTCGCCCCGCAAGCGGGGCTCTGTGCTGTTGGTTCGCCCCGCAAGCGGGGCTCTGTG
>JBGOUY010000202.1:0-8330 GCA_041477795.1 bacterium | reverse complement strand
GCTGCCGCCGCGCCTGCTGCACCCGCGCCGCATCTACGAGGGCGTGCGCCTGGGCGTGGAGCACGGCGGCAACAAGAGCGGCGTGCCCACCGTGAACGGCTCGCTCACCTTCCACGAGCGCTTCCTGGGCAAGCCGCTGGTGTTCTGCGGCACGGGCGGGCTGCTGCCCGCCACCCTCGGCGGGCGGCCCGGTCACGAGAAGTGGGTCAACCCGGGCGACCGCATCGTGATGGTGGGCGGCCGCATCGGCGCGGACGGCATCCATGGCGCCACCTTCTCCTCCCTGGCGCTGAGCGAAAGCTCGCCGGCCACCGCCGTGCAGATCGGCGATCCGATCGTGCAGAAGCGCATGTTCGACTTCCTCCTGCGCGCGCGCGACCGCGGTCTGTTCAACGCCATCACGGACAATGGCGCCGGCGGCCTTTCGTCCTCCGTGGGCGAGATGGCCCAGCTCAGCGGCGGGGCCACGCTGCACCTGGATCGCGCGCCGCTCAAGTACCCCGGCCTGCAGCCCTGGGAAATCTTCATCTCCGAGGCGCAGGAGCGCATGACCCTCGCCGTGGCGCCCGCGCACGTGGAGGCGCTGCTGGCCCTCTCGCGCGAGATGGACGTGGAGTCCACCGTGCTGGGCGAGTTCGACGCCTCCGGCGTGCTCACGGCCACCTACGGCGGCGCGGTGGTGGCGCGGCTGGACATGGCGTTCCTGCACGACGGCGTGCCGACGATGCGCCTGCGCGCGCGCTGGCAGCCGCCGCCCGCCGCGCCCACGCCTGCGCTGCCCACGGGCGACCTGACGCCGCTCCTGCTGCGGGTGCTGGGGCGCCTGAACGTGTGCAGCAAGGAAGCCATCGTGCGGCAGTACGACCACGAGGTGCAGGGCGCCTCCGTGGTCAAGCCGCTGGTGGGCGCCGCCAACGACGGCCCCAGCGACGCCGCGGTGATCCGCCCCGTGCTGGAGAGCCGGCGCGGCCTGGCCATCGCCCACGGGCTCTGCCCACGCTATAGCGACCTGGATACGGCCGCCATGGCCATGTGCGCGCTGGACGAGGCCGTGCGCGGCGTGGTGGCCGTGGGGGCGGATCCGGCGCGCATCGCCGGGCTGGACAACTTCTGCTGGTGCGATCCCCTGCCCGCGCCCAACAACCCCGACGCGGAGCACAAGCTGGCGCAGCTCGTGCGCGCCGCGCGGGCCCTGCACGACCTGGCCGTGGCCTATGGCGTGCCGCTCATCAGCGGCAAGGACAGCATGAAGAACGACTACGTGGATGGCGCCCAGCGCCTCTCCATCCCGCCCACGCTGCTGTTCTCCGCCGTGGGCATCGTGGAGGACGTGCGCCGGGCCGTGACCATGGACGTCAAGGCGGCGGGCGACCGCGTGTACCTGCTCGGCGCCACGCGGGAGGAGCTGGGCGGCTCGGAGCTGCTCGCGGAGCTGGGCCTGGCCGGCGGGCAGGTGCCGCGTGTGGCGGATGCCGCCGCCGCCGCGGCCGCCTATCGCGCGCTGCACGGCGCCATCCGCGCGGGCTGGGTGCGCTCCGCGCACGACTGCTCCGATGGCGGACTGGCCGGCGCGCTGGCGGAAAGCGCCTTCGCGGGCGGGCTGGGCCTGGAGCTGGAGCTGGGCGCGCTGGCCGCCGCCGAAGGGCTCGCGCCGGCCGCGCTGCTCTTCGCCGAGAGCCCCTGCCGGCTCGTGGTCACCGTCGCTCCGGCGCACGCCGCGGACTTCGAGGCAGCACTGGCCGGCCTGCCCTGCCACGCCCTGGGGCGGGTCACGGACGGCCCGCGCCTCGTCGCGCGCGGCGCCCGCGGGGCGGTCTGGCTCGCTGCGCCCCTGGCCGACCTGAAGGAAGCCTGGCAGCGAACCCTGCGCGACCTGTGAGCGACATGCTACGCTGGGCTGACCGGGAACAGCCGGAACGAGAGGGACGCGTATGAAGCTGGATCAAGTGCGCCGCCAGTGGAAGTCGGAGATCCTGCGCCTGGCCGAACAACACGGCGCCCGCAACGTGCGGGTGTTCGGCTCGGTAGCGCGGGGAGAGGCGACCTCCGCTAGCGACCTCGATCTCCTGGTGGAAATGGAAGCGGGCCGCTCCTATCTCGATTTTGTGGCGTTCTGGCAGGACGTCGAAGAGGCACTCGGGTGCCGGGTCGATGTCGTGGCTGACGGCGGGGTCAGTCCCTACCTTCGAGACAAGATCTACGGAGAGGCCGTGCCCCTGTGAAGGAAGACCGCACCTACCTGCTGCACATACGCGACGCGGTGGCACAGTTGCAGACCTACGCGGACGACGGTAAGCGGAATTTCTTGGCTGACCGCAAGACTCAGGAGGCCACCATCCGCAATTTCGAAGTCCTCGGCGAAGCGGTGAAGAATCTCTCGCCCGGCCTGAAGGTCCGGCACCCAGACATTCCGTGGAAAGCGATCGCTGGAATGCGTGACAAGCTGATTCATGATTACTTCGGCGTGAACCCGGAACTGATCTGGGATGTGCTGGAAATGCAGATTCCGGCCTTAGGCGTGGCCATTGACAAGATGCTGGCCGAGGTCGAATGACCCCATGAACACCCTCATCCTCTCCGGCTTCGGCACCAACTGCGAGCGCGAAACCGCCTATGCCTGTGGCCGCGCGGGCGCCGCCGCGGGCAGCGTGCACACGCGGCACATCAGCGAGATCTACACCGGCGCCCTGCGGCTGGAGGACTACGGCTTGCTGGTGCTGATCGGTGGGTTCCTGGACGGGGACGACCTGGGCGGGGCGCGCGCCTGCGCCAACCGCTTCCGCTACCGGCGCCTGCCGGCGGGCGGGACGTTCCTGGAGCGGCTGCACGGCTTCGTGGGGGAGGGCCGGCCGGTGCTGGGCATCTGCAACGGCTTCCAGCTCCTCGTCAAGCTGGGCCTGCTGCCCGGCGAGGGCAATGGCGGCCAGAGCGTCACGATCACCACCAATGCGCGGGGGCGCTTCGAGGACCGCTGGGTGCGGCTGCGGGTGGAGCCGGGCTCGGCGTGCGTGTTCACGCGCGGCATGGAGTCGATCGAGCTGCCCGTGCGCCACGGCGAAGGCCGCGTGATCGGCGCGAGCGACGCGGTGCTCGAAGCGCTGGTGGAGCGCAAGCTGGTGCCGCTGCGCTATGCCCTGCCGGACGGCACGCCCACGGAGCACTACCCGGAGAACCCGAACGGCTCGCCCTACGGCATCGCGGCGCTGTGCAGCCCGTCCGGCACGGTGCTGGGCCTCATGCCGCACCCGGAGGCCTTCAACCACGTCACCAACCACCCGCAGTGGACGCGCCGCGCCCTCAGCTCCCCCGGCAGCGCCGGCGAGGATGGCGACGGCCTGCAGATCTTCCGCAACGCCTATGCCTACCTGCGCGGGTAGCCGCGCTCAGCGCCGGCCCTTGCTGGCCGCTGGCCTGGCTGCTGCCGGCGCGGCCGGCTCCGCCTTGGCCGGTCCAACCTCGGCCGCGGCCACTTCCGCGATGGCATCGCCCACGCGCAGCGTGCCGCCCTGCACGATGAAGGTGCGCAACCCGCCGCGCTGCTCCAGCGGCGCGAAGACCGGCTTGCCGGTCAGCTTCTCCAGATAGCCGCAGGGGTCGCACAGGCGCACGCCCTGCAGGATCACCGCCCCGCCCACGCGAAAGCGCTTGCCGATCAGCTCCGCCAGCGCCACGCCCTCGCTGACGATGTTGCGGCGCGCCTCCGCGGCGGAAAGCGTGATGCCGTGCTCGCGCTGCAGCCAGCCGAGCGTCTCGGCTTCGATCAGGGTCACCTCGCGGTCGGGCCCATGAGTCTTGGAATAGGTGCCGCGCCGGTGCAGATAGCGGTCGCCGGCCAGCCCCTGGCCTTGGATCGCCTCCACTTCAGGCAGGCTCTCCATGGCGTCTCCCGCATTGCCGCAGGTGTGCAGCGAGCGCACGATGCCTTTCTGCATGGCTTCCTCCGGATCGGATCTGGGCCGGGCGCTGCCGGCCGGCGGTGCCCGTTGCGAGGAGCCTAGCACGGGGGAGCCGGTGCAGCAGCGGCCGCGGCGGACGCAAGTGCCGCCAGCGCCGTGCGCAGCTCGGGCTGCACGCTCGCGTCGGCCTCCGTGGCCAGCGCCGCCTCCAGCCAGGGCCGCGCCGCCGCTGCGCCGCTGCGCCCGAGCGCCCAGGCCGCCGCGCCGCGCACGAGCGGCTGCGCATCGCCCAGCGCCTGCCGCAGGGCCGCCAGCGCATCGGCCGGCGGCGCCCGGCCGGCTGCGCGATCGGCCGCCAGGCGGTTGCCCAGCACCAGCGCCGCGTTGCGCAGCACCCCGCGCCGGCGCGCCCGCCAGAGCGGCGTATCCCGGAAGCGCGCGCGGAACGCCGCGTCGTCCAGCCCCAGCAGCTCGGTCAGCCGCGGGAAGGCGCCCTCCGCCTCGGCCTGGAAGGCCGGCTCAGTAGCCGCCCGGAAGGCCGCAGCGGCGTCGGCCTGGAAGGCCGCATCCGCACCGCGCCGCGCGCGGCGGTTCCACGGGCAGACGTCCTGGCAGACGTCGCAGCCGAACACCCACTCGCCCAGCTCCGCGCGCAGGGACTCCGGCACGGGCCCCTTCAGCTCGATGGTGAGGTAGGAGATGCAGCGGCGGGCGTCCACGGTCTTGTCGCCCACGATGGCGCCGGTGGGGCAGGCCGCCAGGCAGGCCGTGCAGGAGCCGCAGCTTTCGCGCAGAGCGAGGGGGCCCGCCGCCAGCCCCTGCTCCAACGCCGTGGCGAGCGGCTGCGGCGGCGGGACGCGGGGCGCGACCCTGCCGCGGCGCAGCCGCGGCGGGAGGTCCGGGGGCAGGGCCACGTCCAGCAGCAGCTCGGCCAGGAACAGCCAGGAGCCTAGCCGCCAGTGGATGAGCAGGGCGTTGCGGCCGACCCAGCCCAGCCCGGCGCGTGCCGCCCATTCGCGCTCCATCACCGGCGCGGAATCGACGCAGGCCTTGTGCCGAACGGGCCCGCCGTGCGCCGCGGCGATGAAGGCGGCCAGCCGCGCCAGCTTGGCGTGCAGCACGTCGTGGTAGTCCCGGCCCCAGGCGTAGCGGCTCACGCGCCCCCGCGGGGCGCCGTCCGCGGGCGGCGTGGGCGTGGGCGTGTGATAGGGGTGGGCCAGCGCGAGCACCGTGCGCGCGCCGGGCAGCAGCGTGCGCGGATCGCGCTTCAAGGGGGCGTGGCGCTGCAGGTAGCCCATCGTCCCGGCATAGCCCGCCGCCAGCCACGCCTCGTAATAGGCGTGGCTCTGGGCGGGCCCGGCCGGCAGCACGCCGCAGGCCGCGAACCCCAGCCGCTCCGCCTCGGCCTTGATGCGGACGGTCAGTTCGGACGGGGCAGAGGCATCGGAGGCGGCAGGCGCCATGGCCGCGACGGGGGTGGGTGATCGGAGGGACAGCGGAGCAGCCAGCCTGCGCCCAGCATAGCATTGCGCGGGCCGCCTTCAAGGGGGCGGGCCTGAAGCAACGCAGCCCGCCGCCAACGCCTGCCGGAAGCGCCTTAGCGCCTCAGGTCCTCGCCCAGGGCCGCCGCGGCCTCCGGCGCGAGGGTGGCGCTGTGCCGATAGTACGGATGATCCACCCCAATGCGGATGCGCCCGGCGCGGCCCAGCTCGTTCCAGCGCGCGCGGTGCTCCGCCGCGAGGGGAAACCGCAGGTACTGCACGGAGCTGACCTTGCGTTCGTCCATCTGGCGCGTGTCGAACTGCCCCGGCACGGGCGGCAGGCCGTCCAGCTCCAGGCGCACGTGGCGCTCCAGGCCCACCAGCTTCTGCAGGGCCACGGCGCGCTCCGCCGGGTCGGTATATTCCAGCAGCAGCGTGGCGCCCAGCCCTCCCGCGGGCGGGATCAGCTCATTGTAGGTGCGCATCTCGTAGGCGATCGCCTGCTCTGCCACGATGCGCTCCGCGCGCATCATCTCCTGCACCTGGTAGAGCACGGTCAGGTGGTTCTCGAACAGGAACGTGAAGACCGGCCCCACCGCCACGCGGCGGCGCTCCTTGTCCGCCAGCACCCTGCTGCGGAAGTCCGGCCGGATGCGCTCGTACTGCGCGATGTCGACGATCTCCTCCAACTTCACGGGTTCCATGCGGATCGGTCTCCTTGCGATTCAGGTTGCGCCGCCACCGCTGCGGGGCGCCACGGGCGTAGGGAAGCCGTCCTCCCGGTAGGCCCGCTCGAGCACCTGCAGCGGGTGCAGCGGGCGCGTACCCGTGGCCTGCTCGAACTGGATCGCCGCCAGCGGGCAATCGGTGCTGAGCAGGCCTTCCCCCCGCATGCCTTCGAAGGCCTTCTGGCCGGAGGCCAGGGACAGCTCGAAGTACTCGGTCTTCATGGCCCACGTGCCGTCGTGGCCGCAGCATTCCGCCACCAGCTCCACCTCCGTGCCCCCGCCGATGCTTTGCATCATGTCGCGCGAGCGGTAGCCGATGTTCTGCGCGCGCAGGTGGCAGGGCACGTGGTAGCGGATCTTGCCCGGCGTGGAGCGGAAGCCGGTGTCCAGGCGCCCCTCGCGGCGCATGACGTTGAGGTACTCGTTGGGATCCATCACGGCGGCGGCCAGCGCCTTGGCATCCTCGCCCCCCACCAGCTCCGGGTACTCCTTGCGCATCATCATGGAGCAGGTGGGGTTGGTCGCCAGCACCGTATAGCCCTCGCGCACGTAGGGGAGGAGCTGCGCGATGTTGGCGCGCGCCAGCTTCTGCGCGCCCTCCACGTCCCCGCCGTCCAGCGCGGGCATGCCGCAGCACTGGCGGTAGTCGCAGGCGACGGTGAGGCCGTTGCGGGCGAAGACCCGCACGGCGGCCTGGCCGATCTCCGGATTGTTGAAGTTGACGAAGCAGGTGGGGAAGTAGAACACCTTGCCCTGCGCTCCGTCGAGCTTCAGTTCGGCGCGGTGGCGCTTGAACCAGCGCAGGAACGTCTCCCCGTGGAAGGCCGGCAGCAGCTTGTGGCGGTGCACGCCCAGCAGCTTTTCCAGCAGCCAGCGGTTGGGCTTGAGGCGGTTGGCCAGGTTCGCCAGCCAGGGCGTCAGGCCCGCCAGCTTGCCCAGCCGGTCCGGATTGCCCAGCAGCCGTTCGCGCAGGCCCAGGCCGTGCCGGCGCACCCGGATCGCCTTGGCGCGGGCCAGCAGGCGCGGGAAGTCAACCTGGAACGCGTGCCCGTCGTCGGGGGTATAGGGGCACTTCACGTAGCAGATCTTGCACTGGTAGCAGGTGTCGATGACCCGATCGGTCTCGGCCCCGCTCAGGTTCCTCACGTCTCCGCCATGCCCATCCACCGCCTGGAACAGGGCCGGGAAGGACGGGCACAGATTGAAGCAGAGGCGGCAGCCGTGACAGATGTCGAAAACGCGGTGGAGCTCGGGCTGCAGTTTGTCCGCGTCGTAGTAGTGGGGCGCGAGCGGGCTGTAGGCGATCCCGTCCGTCGGCTGGGCATGGATGCGGGTCATGGGCAATGCGATGCCGGGCGAGGGGTTGCGGGAGATGCCCCCGGGCGCCTGCGCAGCGGCAGGCCCCGGGTGCGGGGGTTGCGGGATGAACGCGCGACTACAGGCTCTTGAGCGCCTGGCCGAAGCGCCCGGCGTGCGACTTTTCGGCCTTGGCCAGCGTTTCGAACCAGTCCGCGATCTCGTTGAAGCCTTCGCTGCGGGCCGTCTTGGCCATGCCTGGGTACATGTCCGTGTACTCGTGGGTCTCGCCGATCACGGCGGACTTCAGGTTCTTCGCCGTGTCGCCGAAGGGCTCGCCCGTCGCCGGGTCGCCCACGGGCTTGAGGTAGTCCATGTGCCCGTGCGCATGGCCGGTCTCGCCCTCCGCCGTGTCGCGGAAGAGGCCGGCCACATCCGGAAGGCCTTCCACGTCGGCCACCTTGGCGAAGTACAGGTAGCGCCGGTTGGCTTGCGATTCACCGGCAAATGCCGCTTTCAGGTTTTCGGCCGTCTGCGAGCCTTTCAATTGGGCCATGATCGGATCTCCCTGGCTGGGTGGATGGGGCGTTGTGGTTAGGCGAAACATTCTCGATGGAGAATGATTATCATCAAATCACGGGGGCTGCGCCTTGTCAACGGTCGGTGCCGCGACCGGCGCCAGTGCTCGCGGCGGTGCTGTCCACGGCGCGGTGGTGCGCGAGCCTAACGTGGATGCGCGCGAGGGGTCAATCGGCGCGGCACCTCACCCCGCCCCGCATCCTGCGGGGCTGCCCCTCCCCACCCGGCGGGGAGGGGCAACGGCCGGGCCGGTCTCCCCCTCTCCGCAGGGTTGTTCAGACCGGAGTCAAGGCTTACAGGTGTGCGGGGACATGGTTAACAGTTTTTGTCGTTATTCCGCTCCTCAGATC
>JBGOUY010000067.1:0-16398 GCA_041477795.1 bacterium | reverse complement strand
CTCCTGCCTTTGGAATCGCCATCGCTCCTCCCTGAGCAAAGGTGCGATGGCAGGGTACTCAAGGCAATGGCAAAGGTCCAGTAATAACTAACAAAGCAGTATTAGGAGCTTGCGGAAAAGCCGCCGGTTGCGCGGGGGCAGGCCCCCTGTGCCGTTGGCGCCTCGCGCAAGCGTTCGGCGTTGCTCCCCTTATGAATTTGTGCGGCTGCCTTGCAGCCGCACAAACGGTTGAGGTGAAACGGGTGCAGTGGGCTACGCTCCCTGCCGTGAGCCCCGCTCGCGGGGCGAACCAACAACACAGAGCCCCGCTCGCGAGGCGAACCAACAGCACAAGTGCGGAGGCAGCGCCCCCGCGAACCCAATTCGTCCCGTCTTCCGCAGCGGGCTGGCTCCGTCGCGCCGATCATGGGTGGCCGGGTGCCTCCGGCCGTCGCCGTACATCCGCCAGACCTGAGGGGAGGCCTATGTCGCACGCCCGCATTCGCAAGCTCATCACCAGCGTGGAGGAGGTGCACCAGGTGCTGGGGCGGCCCGTGCAGCCGCCGCGCCGCAAAGCCGTCGCCGTGGCCGTGATTGCCAATCCGTATGCCGGGCGCTTCGACGACGCCCTGGATGCGCTGAAGGACATCGGCGAGGAGCTGGGCGGCCAGCTGGGCCAGCGCGCCGTGGCGGCGCTGGGCTGCGCCCCGCAGGCCGTCACGGCTTACGGCAAGGCCGCGCTGGTGGGCGAGGACGGCGAGCTGGAGCACACCGCGGCCATCATCCACCCGCGTTTCGGCAAGCCCCTGCGCGAGGCCGTGGGCCAGGGCGCGGAGATCATCCCGGCGATCCAGAAGCAGGGCGGGATGGGCACGCCCATCGACGTGCCGCTGCACAACAAGAACGACGCCTGGGACTACAGCCAGATCGACACGATCCAGGTCTGCCTGCCCGATGCGCCGCGCCGCGACGAGATCGTGGTGGCGGTGGCCGTCTCGGACAGCCCGCGCCCGCTCTTCCGCATCGGTGGCCAGTCCAAGCAGGAGATCCTGCGCGCCGCCGGGCTGGCGGGCTAGCAGGCTGCGAGGGAGCAAGTCCCCTCGCCACTTCCCGGATGGAGTGGCGCCGTCGCGCCGGTAAGCGCCGGGCGGCCTGCCCTCTTGGCTGCCCGGCGCCCCGCGCCTGCGTACCCCGGCTGGGGCGGTGTCGAGCGGGGCCCGGCGCAAATTCCCGTGCCAGGGCGTATGCTGGCCACGGACGCGGCGAGGGCCTTCGGCTGAAGGAGAGCGGGCGCCCTGACAGCGCCGTCGCCGCAGGGGGTGCCGGGCGGGAGGTGCTGCGGCTCTCGCGCCCGGCCAGCGCCGGTGCACGAGGGATCGTTCCCACCCAGGGTGGCCACAGACCGGGGAGCGCGACGTGGGGAACGTGCGGACGATGTGGGCGGTGCTGCGCGGGCGGCTGACGGCGCCGCTGCTGGGGGCCTTCCGCACCTTTTGCCGGGCCACGGTGCGCTTCGAGTATCGCCGCTGCGAGGTGCAGGGGCTGGAGCGCGTGCCGCGCGAGGGCCCGGTGCTGCTCTGCGCCAACCACCCCAGCGCGCTGGCCGATGCGCTCGTGCTGCAGGCGGTGCTGCCGCGCGCGATCCACCCGCTGGCGCGCAGCGGGCTCTTCCGCAACCCGCTCCTGCGGCCGCTGCTGGCGCTGATCGGCGCGGTGCCCGTGTACCGCCGGCAGGACGTCGCGGGCGCCGCCGATCGCAACGTGGACCTGTTCGAGCGCTGCTACGAGCGGTTGGCGGCGGGCGGCGTGCTGCTGATCTTCCCCGAAGGCGAGACCCACGCCGATTCGCAGTTGCGCCCCTTCCGCACGGGCGCGGCGCGCATCGTCCTGGGCGCGCTGGAGCGCAATGGGCGGGCGCCGGCGGTGCTGCCCGTCGGCATCAATTTCTCCGAGCTGGGGCGCTTCCGCGGCAGCGTGCTGGTGAACGTCGGCGCGCCGCTGGCGGTGGCGTCGCGGCCCGGGGAGGCCCCCGAGGCGGCCGTCCAGCGCGTCACCGCCGAGCTGCGCGCGGCACTGGAGCAGGTCACGCTGAACCTGGATAGCTGGCAGGACCTGCGCCTGCTGCGGCGCATCGAGCGCTTCTACGTGCTGCGGCGCGGCTTTGCCCGCCAGCGCAACCTCTCCCAGCGCTTCCGCAGCCTGAAGCGCCTGGCCGATACGCACCGCCGCCTGCGCCGCGAGCACCCGGAACCGGTGGCGCGCGTGCATCTGCTGCTGGAGCAGTTCGAGCGGATCTGCCGCCGTGTGGGCGTGCGGGACTACCAGGTGCAGTTGCGCTACACGCCCTGGCTCGTGACGCGCTTCGTGCTGCGCAGCCTGCTCACCCTGTGCGTGGTGCTGCCGCTCGGACTGTGGGGGGCGCTCAACGCCGTGCTGCCCGCCTGGCTCACCGGCACGCTGACCCCGCGCGTGGCCCAGGGCCCCTACCAGTACGACACGGCGCGCATCGGCATGTCGCTGGGCATCTTCGGCGCGTTCTGGGGCGGGCAGACGGCGCTGGTGTGGGCGTACCTGGGCGGCGGCGCGGCGGCGCTCTATGCGGCCAGCCTGCTGCCCGCGGCCATGCTGGCGCTGTTCGTCTCCCGCGAGCGCGTGCGCATGCTGGACAACGTGCGCGTGTTCCTGCTCTTCATGCGCCAGCGGCGCCTGCGCGAGTTCCTGCTGGCGCGCCGCACGCACCTGGAATACGAGCTGGCGCGCCTGGCCCAGCTCGCCAAGCGCTCGGGCGCGCCCGGGCAGGCGACGGGATAGGGCTTGGGTCCGCGCCTAGCGCCCCGCGGTGGGGGGGCGGGCCGGCGCGGCCTGTGCCGCCAGGGCGGCCTTGCGCGAGGGGATGGAGCGCGGGTCCTCCGGGCGGATCACCGGGCGCTCCATGGAAAAGCGGTCCGTGGTGCGGCAATACTCCACGGCGCCCATGCGGCCGATGGGCTTGAGCACGTCGGTGCGGATGGGGCTGCGGGCGGTGGGATCGATGATGCGGTCGTCCAGGTGCCAGTACACCACCTCGCCGATGATGTGGCTGGTGCGGGCGTTCTCGCGGCCCAGCCGCAGGTGGTGCAGCAGCTTGCACTCGAAGGCCACCATCGCCTCGGCCACGCGCGGCACGTCCACCCTCGTGCCCGGCACGGGCGTGAGGCCCGCTTCGGCGAACTCGCTGATGTCCGGGCCGTAGTCCCCGCACGCGACGTTCATCTGCTCGGCGATGGCCTCCCCGACGATGTGCACGATGAACTCCGGGTGCTCGCTGATGTTGCGCGAGGTGTCCTTCATCTCCGCGCCGCGGTCGTTCACGGAGAACGCCAGCGTGGGCGGATGGCCCGTGATGGCGTTGAAGAACGAGAAGGGCGAAAGGTTCGTGTGCCCGTCCCGGCTGCGGGTGGAGACGAAGGCGATCGGCCGCGGCACGACGGTGCCGATCAGGTACTTGTACAGCTCCGCGCCCGGCTTGTCGGCGGTTGCAAAGGACGCCATCGGCGGCGCTCCGGCTTGGGGGTGAATCGCTTGCACGGCGGTGGACGGTTCGCGGCCCAGCCTAGCAGCTTCGCGGGGACGGGGGTAGCGCCGCTGCGCGCGGCAGGGGGCGGCCCGCGCCGGGGGCGGGCTACGGTGCGGGCTAGGGAGCGTCCGTCTCGTCCACGATCCATTGCAGGAAGGCCGGGTTGCCGCCTTCGATGGCGAGCGCCACCACGCACGGCACGCTGGCGCTGTGCAGCGCCCGCACGCGCTCGCTGAGGCGCTCCACCAGCGCGGCGCGAGTCTTGGCAATGAGCACCGTCTCCTGCTCGTCCTGCACGGCCCCCTGCCACCAGTAGAGGGAGTTCATGCCGGGCAGGATGTTGACGCAGGCGGCCAGGCGCTCCTCGACCAGCGCGCGGCCGATGCGGCGCGCCTCTTCGCGCGTGGCGGCGGTCATGTAGACGAAGCGGAGATCCATGGTGCGTTCCCTGCGGCGCAAAGGGAGCGGGGCGAGCTGAGCTCGCCCCAGGAGCCGGCCTCGGACCGTCGTCCCTCGGCAGCCGCACCCGCCGGCGAGCGCCACGCACCGTCTCGCAGAAGCGGCGCGGCTCGACACCCGGCTGCGCAATCTGCATGGGGAGCGCGGCGCGGACTCCGGAGCCGCGGGCCCACGAGCGGCTGGAGCGGGGACGGCTCGACCGGAACCCGACCGCGGCGCGGCCACTCTCCCGGAGCCTTGGAATTTGGTACCTTCTCTATACTGGAAGCGCGGCATGGGCGCAAAATGGCGGGGCTGGGAAAAGCGCGGCGGGGGCGCCTGCGGCGGGGCGGAGAGCGGCGCGCCTGCCGGCCGCAGGCGCAGCCCGCACTCCGGACCCCCCGCCAGCAAGGAGCGGGTGGCCCGGCCCGGCGGGGACGGCTAGCTTGAAAGCATCCTGCGAGGAGCACCCCTCGCCGCCGGGAACCTGCACGGATGGGCCGACCATGCACAGCGAAGACTACCGCCGCATCGAACGGGCGATGCAGTACATGGAGCAGCACTACCGCGATTCGCCCAGCCTGGACGAGCTGGCCGCCAGCGTGGGCCTGAGCCGCTTCCACTTCCAGCGCCTGTTCACGCGCTGGGCGGGCATCAGCCCGGGGCGCTTCCTGCACGTCCTGGCGCTGCAGCACGCCAAGGGGCTGCTGGCCGGGCGCGAGAGCGTGCTGGACGCCGCGCTGGAGCTGGGGCTGTCGGGCCCGGGCCGTCTGCACGATCTGTTCGTCACCTACGAGGCGGTCAGCCCCGGCGAGTACAAGCGCCAGGGCGAGGGCCTGCGGGCGGCCTACGGATTTCACCGCACGCCCTTCGGCGAGTGCCTGCTCGCCGTCACCGAGCGCGGCATCTGCGGGCTGTCCTTCGTGGGCGCGGCGGGGCGCCCGGCCGCGCTGGCCGAGCTGCGCGAGCGCCTGCCCCGCGCCGCGCTGCACGAGGACGCACCGCGCACGCGGCCGCCCGTCGAGCGCATCTTCGGCGGCGCGGCCGCGGTGGAGGGTGGGGCGGAGGACGG
The DNA here is from genome assembly GCA_041477795.1 of bacterium. Lineage (GTDB taxonomy): Bacteria > SAR324 > SAR324 > SAR324 > JACQKK01 > DATFMP01. Next base: position 11,353 of record JBGOUY010000067.1, on the reverse strand, counting down.
GGCCGCGCCGCCGCTGCACCTGCTGCTGCACGGCACGAACTTCCAGGTGAAGGTGTGGGAGGCGCTGCTGCGCATCCCCGCCGGCGGCACGGCGACCTACCAGGACGTGGCCGCGCAGATCGGCCGGCCCGGGGCCGCGCGGGCCGTGGGCCAAGCCGCGGGGCACAACCCCATCGCCTACCTGATCCCCTGCCACCGCGTGATCCGCAAGCTGGGCGTGCCGGGGGGCTACAAGTGGGGCGCGGAGCGCAAGCAGCTCCTGCTCGCCTGGGAAGCCGCCCGCAGCGCCACCCCCGCCATCGCCGCGGCGAGCGCCTGAAAGTCGTTGAAGGCATCCGGGGGCGCTGCCCCCGCACCCGTGCAGTTGGTTCGCCCCGCGAGCGGGGCTCACGGCAGGGAGCAGCGCGGAGGGCCTGCCCGCAGCGCCAACGGCACCAGCCCTGCACCCCTTTCAGATCAGGTATTTGTGCGGCTGCAATGCAGCCGCACACGTCCATCCGGGGAGCAGCGCCGAACGCTTGCGCGAGGCGCCAACGGCACAGGGGGCATGCTCCCTCGCATGTTTTTGTTTTTGGGTGCTGCCTGCTACGCGATCACGCCGCCCCAGTGCGTGATGAGCGGCTGGCGGTCGTGCGCGAAGAAGTTCAGCGGCACGGCCGTCTGGCCGCGTCCCCACTGCCCCAGCACGAGCTGCGCCACGAGCATCCCCACCACGGGCGACAGCTTGAAGCCGTGCCCGGAGAAGCCGTTGCAGTAGAAGAAGCCCGCCAGCCCGGAGCGGTCGATGATCGGGTGCGAGTCCGTGCGGTTCACCGTGTACAGCCCGGCATAGGACGAGACGCGCCCGCGCGTGCCCAGGGCCGGCACGCGGTGCTGTAGCAGGCGCAGCGTGCGCTCGCGGAAGGGCGCGTCGGCCACCTCGTTGTAGTGGTCGGGGTCGGCCACGTCCTCGCGCTCGTCGGATTCCAGCACGGAGCCCAGGATGAGCTGGTCGCCGCTGGCTTCCGGGCGGCCGTAGAAGCCGCTCACCATGTCGGCGATCATGGGCAGGCGCCCCTTCAGCTTCTCGCCGTACTGCTTGGTGACGATCTGGATGCGGGTGGGCACCAGCTCGTGGCGCAGGGGCTGGCCCGCCTGCTCGTTCAGCGCCATGGCCCAGGGCCCGGCGCAATTGACGACCACCGGCGCCGCGATCTCCTCCACGCGGCCGTCCTGCACCAGCGTCACGCCCGTGACGCGGCCGCCGGCCTGGCCGATGGCGGTGACGCGGGCGCGGAAGCGCGCCTCGGCCCCCAGGGCGCGCGCGGCCTCCAGCAGGTCCGTGGCCGTGCCGATGGGATCGGCGAAGCCGCCTTCGTGCTCGTAGAGCGCCTCGGCCTCGTGCGCCTCCTCGCGGCCGGCGGCGAGCAGTTCGGGCGGCGTGGCGGAGAAGTCGATGTCCGGGAACATCCGCCGCTTCTCCTGCGCGTCCAGCACGCTGGAGCGGATGCCCACGCGGCGGTGCATGGCCAGGATCTGCGGCAGCGCCGCTTCCCCCTGGCCCAGCAGGAACATCACGCCGCTCGTGACGAAGTGCGCGCGCGTCTGCGGCAGGCGCACGAAGTCCGCCCAGCCCTGGAACACGCGCAGCGCCTCGTGCGCCATCAGCGAGACCTCGTAGTTGCTGTAGGTCTGCCGGATGATGGCGGTGGAGCGCCCGGTGGAGCCGGAGCCGACGCCCGGGCCCTTTTCCACCACGAGCACGCGGCGCATGCCCGCCGCGGCCAGCTGCAAGGCGCTGCTGGCGCCCATCACGCCCGCGCCGATGACGATCCCGTCGTACGTCGCTGCCATGCCATGCCTCCCGCTGTGCGTCGCCGCCCCTTCGCTATGCCGTTACCAACTCAGCCGTTACCAGCTCAGCCATAACCAACTCAGCCGTTACCAGCTCAGCCGTTACCAGTTCGGACGCTACCAGATCGGCGGGCGCTTCGTTATCCCCTCGGCTGCGCTCGCCGCAGTGCGGCCCGGGCGGGTACGGACGGCGCTGGGACGCCCGCCTGGCGCGGTGGTGCGTTGCCGCGGGCCGCGGTGGCGCGCTAGACTGGCCGGACACCGCTGCGGCGGCCCGTCGGAGGGCCGGCCGCGCACGCGCTCCCGCAGCGCACCCGGCACCCCGGCTTCGCGTTGACACGGATGGATCCTCGCTCCCCGCTCCTCCGGCCCGTCCTGGTCGCGGCGGCGGTGTGCGCCGCGCTGGCGGCTTGTTCGGAGCACGGCAGCCCGGACGATCCCGCCTCCGAGCCCATCCGCCGCTTCAAGGCCACGCACCTGGAGTGCAACCCCCGCTTCTACCGCCAGGCCTGCCAGATCGGGCCGGACGGCAAGCTCTACGAGTATCTGCCCGGCGAGAGTTCCGACTCCAAGTAGGCGCGCTGCCGGCTCCGGCGCGCACCGCTTGACCGCGGGCGTCCGGCGGGGCTATGCAGCCAGTGCAGCGCCGCGCGCCGGGTCGGCGCGGCGCGGCGCCCCACCCGCATCCCGCAGCCCAGCCGAGGGAGGTATCGCCGCCATGGGAGAGCGCCTCAAGGACAAAGTCGCCATCGTCGTGGGTGCCGGGCAGACGCCGGGCGAGACGATCGGCAACGGCCGCGCCACCGCCCTGCTCTTCGCGCGGGAAGGCGCGCGCGTGATGCTGGTCGATCGCCGCCTGGAGTCCGCCCAGGAGACCCAGGCCCTCATTGCCGCGGAGGGTGGCGAGGCCTTCGCCTTCGCCGCGGACGCCACGCGCGCCGCCGATTGCCGCGCCATGGCGCAGGCCTGCTGCGCGCGCTGGGGCCGCATCGACATCCTGCACAACAACGTCGGCATCGGCGGGGGCGACCGCGGCCTGACGAAGTTGCAGGAAGCCGACTGGGACCGCATCCTCACCACGAACACCAAGTCCGTCTTCCTGAGCTGCCAAGCCGTGATGCCCTACCTGGTGAAGCAGGGCAGCGGCGCCATCACGAACATCTCCTCCATCGCCGCCGTGTGCTCCACGAACATGGTGGCCTACAAGACCTCCAAGGCGGCCGTGAACGCCCTCACGCACGCCATCGCGATGGGGGCGGCCGCCAAGGGCGTGCGGGTGAATTGCATCATGCCCGGCCTGATTCACACGCCCATGGCCATCGAGGGCATCTCGCAGGAGCTGGGCCTGGACAAGCAGGAGCTGATCCGCCAGCGCCACGCGCGCGTGCCCCTGCGCGGCGGAATGGGCAGCGCGTGGGACATCGCCCACGCCGCCCTGTTCCTGGCCTCGGACGAAGCGCGCTTCATCACGGGCGTCGTGCTGCCGGTGGACGGCGGCCAGAGCGCCCAGATCGGCTGAGCGCGCGCGGGGCCCGGGCGTTCGCGCGCGCCGCCGATCCGCCCTCAATCCACACAGCCCGACCCAACGCACCCCACAGGAGCCCAGCCATGGCCCGCGTGCCCTACGTGACCCGCCGCAGCGCCCCGCCCAAGGTGGCGGAGATGTTCGCCAAGATGGAGGCCAACGGCCACCAGCTCCTCAACCTGTACGCCGCGGTGGGCCACTGCGCGGAGGTGGGCCCGGCCTTCATCCGGCTGGGCAACAAGATCCTCTTCCAGGGCAAGCTGCCGCCGCGCCTGCGCGAATACGCCATCCTGTGGGTGGGGCACCTGGCGCGCGCGCCCTACGAGTTCAGCAAGCACGTCGCCATCGCGCGGGAGACCGGCATCCCCCAGGCCGAGCTCGACGCCCTGGCCGACTGGCGCACCTCGCCGCGCTTCGACGCGCAGGCGCGCGCGGTGCTGGCCTACACGGACGAGGTCTCGCGCCGCTACCGCGCCCAGGACGCCACCTTCGCCGCCCTGCAGGCCTTCCTGGATGCCGAGCAGATCGTCGAGCTCACCGTCGTCGTCGGCTTCTACGAGATGGTCTGCCGCGTGCTGGAGGCCCTGCAGATCGAGTTGGAAGGGGACGCGTTCGTGCCGCTCGGCAAGTCGAAGTAACAACACAGCCACAAGCAGCGAGGGAGCAGGCCCCCTCGCGCTCCCCTTATGGATCTGCGCGGCTGCCTTGCAGCCGCGCAGATGCTTGACGTGGAGGGGGTGCAGGGGGCGTGCTCCCTGCCGGGGGTGCGGGGGCAGCGCCCCCGCCAGCCTACGTCGGGTCGCTTGCCGTGGCGGCTAGCCCAGGCTGGGGTTGGCGCCGGCTTCGCTGCGCAGGGCGAGGGACGCGAGCCGGGTCGGCACGCCGTAGCGCGTCAGCTCCTCCTGCAGGCCGGCGACGGTTTCGGCGGCGAGGGGGATGCCGCCGGCGCGGCGCTGGGCCTCCACGCGCGCCTCCAGCTCGCCGGGCCAGAGCACCTCGCGGCCGGGCGCGGGGCGGGTCGCCTTGAGGTAGTCGATCAGGCGCTCCAGCTCGGCCTTGAAGGCGGGCAGCTCGCGGAAGGCGGCCACGTTCAGCGCGATCATGAGCGTGGTGTTGTTGGTGATGCCGCCCGGATCGGTGCTGCCCACCGTGCCGCCGCCGGTGAGGAGGCCCGCCAGGATTTCCACCCACACGCCCAGCAGCGTGCCCTTGTAGCCCTGCCCCGCCCCCAGCGGGCGGATGGCGCCGCCTTCGTAGAGATCCGAGGGGTCGGTGCTGGGCTGCCCCTGCTTGTCGAAGAGCAGGCCCTCGGGCGCTTGCCACTGGTTGTCGATCATCACCTTGAACTTGCCGTTGGCCCAGGCGCTCGTGGCCATGTCCAGCACCACCGGACTGGCGCGGTCGGAGGGGAAGGCCACGGACATCGGGTTGGTGCCGAGGCGGCCCTCGGTGGAGCCGAAGGGGGCGACGATGCGCGAGGCGCCGCCGCTGGAGGTGAGCACGAGGCCGATCATGTTTGCCTCGGCGGCCAGCACGGCGTAGTCGGCCAAGCGCCCGATGTGGTTCACGTCGGTGAGCCCCACCGCCGCCACGTTGGCCGTGCGGGCCTTGGCGATGGCCTGCTCCATGGCCAGCGTCGCCCCCACTTGGCCGTAGCCGCGATTGGCGCTGAAGACGGCCGTCGGGCCCACCTGACGCAGGGGCGTGAGGCGCTGGCCGGGGCGGATCATGCCCTTGCGCAGGCGCTCCAGGTAGGGGTGCACGCGAATCGTGCCGTGGGAGTCGTGCCCGGTCAGGTTGGCCTTGACCAGCCGCCGCGCGATGAGGGCCGCCTCCTCCGGTGGCGAGCCGCTGGCCTGGAACACGTTCCGCACGGAGGCCTGCAGCGGCTCGGGCGGGAAGTAGAAGATCGTCGTGGGCATCGCGGCCATCCTGGCGCTGGAAGGCAAGCCGGCACGCAGCACGGGTGGCCGGCATCTGCTGCGTGCTTACCGCAGCCGCCGCCGCTGCGCCAGCCCGCCGGCTTGCCTTTGCAGGGCGACCGCATTCTGCCCTGAGCGGAGCCATGCCAGCCTCGCGCGGGACCCCACCCCGCACGGCGCCAGGGGCGCCGTGCCGCCCCTCCCCGCTAGGCAGGGAGGGGCTGCATGGCTCATTCCAAGCGGATCTGCGCAGCCAGGAAGCCCCCCTGCTCTGCCTAGCGGAGCAGGGGGGTTGGGGGGATGAGGTCCCCGCGCGCACCCTTGCACCGCGCCTCCCAACGCTAGAATGCGGTTGCCCGGCTTGCCTGCGCGCGGCCGGCGGCACTAGCATCCCAGTGGTCGCTGCCGGCCGCCCCTGCCACCCGTGCCCCCACTCCGCCCATGCGCGAGATGATCCGCCTCGACAGCGAGCAGCGCGAGCAGCTCATCGACATCACCGCCCAGGTGCGCGCCATCGTGGCGCGCTCGCGAGTGCGCGACGGGCTGGTGTCCCTCTACTGCCAGCACACCTCGGCGGCCCTGATGATCCAGGAGAACGCGGACGCCAGCGTGCCCACGGACGTGGTGGCGCTGCTGCGCCGGCTCGTCCCGCCCGGCGTGTGGCTGCACGACCGGCAGGACGACAATGGCGACGCCCACCTCAAGGCCGGGCTGCTCGGCCCGTCGCAGACGATCCCGCTCATCGGCGGGGAGCTGGCGCTGGGGCGCTGGCAGAACGTGTTCTTCTGCGAGTTCGACGGCCCGCGCCAGGGGCGCAGCATCGTCTGCACCGTCATCGCGGACGCGTCGGCAGCTTAGCATCGGCAAGGACGGGCCAGTTGGCACGGGGGCTTTGCCCCCGTACCCCCAACAGGGAGCGAGGCTCCCTGTACCCTCTTTGCGAGCAAGCATTGGTACGGCTGCCATGCAACCGTGCAATTCCATCCGAGGGGTGCGGGGGGACGTGTTCCCCCGCGCGCTGTTGTGTTTGTTCGTGCGCCCGCTAGCGCGGCGACTCGCGGGGGTCCAGCGCGGGCGGCTCGCCGGGGCGCTGGATGGGGATCGTGACGCTGCGCGTCCAGCGGTTGCCCCAGCCGGGCAGGCAGGCGCTCCAGCTTCCCGCGGGCCCGCCGGCGCAGACGATGAGCAGGTCTTCCGGCGCCTGGATCGTGCGGCGCCAGGTGTGCTCGTCCGCGGGCGCCAGGGCGCCGGGCAGGCGTCCCGCGCGCTTGAAGTCCGCCACCGTGCGCCGGGCGTGCTCCATGAGGAACTCCTGCACCCGGCGCCGGCTCCAGCCCGAGCGGCGCAGCACGGCGCTGTGCTCGCCGGCTAGCACGAGCAGCGTCTCGTTGAAGCCGTACACGTTGGGCGTGGCGAGGTTGCAGATCGCGTCCGCGAGCTGGAGCAGGAGCGGCTCGGGCTCGGCGGCGAGCTGGTTGTAGATGCCGGAGAGGCTGTTGTTGGCGTAGAGCGTCACCGTGCTCTGCTCGCGGCGGAAGCCGCGCCAGACGTGGAAGGGCTCCCAGATGCAGTCCGCCTCGTGCTCGGCGAAGCAGAAGCTGTACTTGGCCGGCGTGCCCAGCGTGGCGCGGTCCAGCAGGCCGGGCCGCGTGTTGAGCACGTTCAGCATCACCAGGCGCAGGGCGCGGCCGATGGTGGCGTTGGCCCGCCAGCCGGGGCCGAAGGCGTTGTGCTCCGCGTTGATGCCCAGCTCGGCGGCGATGGGGCCGTTGACGATCAGCGCGATGGAGGAGCCGCCCGTGCTGGTGGCCGGGCCGTGGTAGAAGAAGTCCGGGTGGCAGAGCCCGCGGCAGGCCGCCACCAGCACGGGGAAATAGGCCGGCAGGCAGCCCGCCATGACGGCGTTGATGGCCACCTTTTCCGCGGGCAGCACGGCGTTGCGCTCGGCGATCGCGCCCAGCAGCGCGTCCGGCGCCAGGGCGGCGGCGGCCAGCATGGCGTCCACGGCCTCGCGCGTGGGCGGCACGAGCGGCAGGCCGTCGCTCCAGCCGCGCGCGTAATAGTACTCGATCCATTCCGCCGCCGCGCGGGGATCGGAGTTGGGCGGAGGGGGTGGACGCATCGGGCGCACCTGGCGGACCGTTCGGGCAGCGGGTGGGACGGCGTCAGCGCAGGCCGCCGGCCATGCGCCGCGACTCGGGCAGGCGGCGCAGCCAGACGATGAATACCGGGCAGAGCATCCCCCCCAGCCCGAGCGCGGAGAAGGCCAAGCCGAAGCCCAGCGTGCTCGTGCCGCCCGTGCCCGCGCGGCCCCAGTCCAGCAGCAGGCCGAACACCCACGGGCTGATCGAGCCGGCGCCGAAGCCCAGCACGGAGCGCAGGGACAGGCTGGCGCCCAGGTAGCGTGGGGTGACCAGCTCGGTCTGCGCCGTGGAGAGCACGGGGGAATCGGCAATGGCGGTGAACTGGTACACGAACACCAGCGCCACCACCAGCAGCGCAGGCGCGGCCGCGAGCCAGCCGATGCTGAACGAGCAGAGCACGCTGAGCGTGGACATGATGCCGATCACCGCCGTGCGCCCGAGCCGGTCCGAGAGCATGCCGCCGGAGATGGAGCCCGTGACGCTGATCACGTAGGCCAGCGCCGTCACGGCGGCGGCCAGGGAGGCGCCGGCGGCCGTCGCGGCGCCGCCGGAAAAGACGTAGGAGAGGTAGAAGGCCGACCAGGCCCACAGCCCCAGCACCTCCCAGGAGTGGAAGGTGTAGGCCAGGATCATCAGCATGCTGGGCTTGTTGGTCACCACGGCCTGCAGCATGTTCTGCTCGTGGAGGCCCGGCTTGGGCGGCGGCACGAAGTTGGACACGGGGCGCAGCACCCAGGCGCCCAGCACCATGCCCAGCGCCGGGCCCGAGCAGGTGAGGATGAACGCGGCGCGCCAGCCGCTCACGGCCAGCATCCAGGAGCTGAGCGCGAGCGAGAGCGCATAGCCGGCCGAGGAGGCGGCGATGTAGAACCCGATGGCGCGGCCCCGCCCCAGCGAGGGGAAGCGCTCGGCCAGGATGTGCATGCCCGGCGTGTACGAGCCGCCCCCGAACAGCCCGGTCAGCCCGAACAGCACGAAGCCGGACAGGAAGTCGTGCGCCAGGAACGCGAAAACCAGCGCGCTCACGGCCGCCACCAGGCTCGTGCTGAGGTAGGTGCGCTTGGCCCCGAAGCGGTCCGACAGGAAGCCCACCGCGAACAGCGAGATCAGGAAGCCGAAGTAGTACGCGGAGGAGATCAGCCCGGCCTGCTGCGCGCTCATGTGCCAGTCCTGCTTGAGCAGGGGCAGCGAGGCGGAATAGGTGGGGGTGCTCATGGAGAACAGGGCTCGCGCCGCGCAGAACCAGAGCAGCCAGGCGAAGTCCCCGGCACCTTGCACCGGCCGGGTAGAGACAGTAGCTTCCATCAAATGGTTCCAGTCCCGCTGGCGCGCACCGGGCGCCCTGCGGTTCCCGGTAGTTGCTGCGAACGCAGGCCATGAGCCGCGAGCGGCTGCGGGCGGCGGCCGTGGCGCGCTGGAGCGCCCGGCCGCGGATGGCGTTTCCGCGGCTCAACCCTAGAGGAGCGTCGCCGCGTTGTAAATGGCCGCCGGCGCCACCTCCACACGAATGACCCCGGCGCAGGCGGCCGGCCTGGAGTCCCCATGAGCTTCCCCCTCAGCCCCGAACAGCAGGCGTTGCAGCAACGCGCCCGCGCCCTGGCGCAGGAGCACATCGCGCCCCGCGCGGCCCACTGGGACCGCACGGAGGAATACCCCTGGGAGAACGTGAAGCGCCTGGTGGACGCCGGCTTCATGGGCATGACGATCCCGCGCGAGTACGGCGGGCCGGGCCACTCGCTGCTGGATGCGCTGCTGGTGGTGGAGGAGATGGCCAAGGTCTGCGGCATCACCGGGCGCATCGTGGTGGAGGGCAACATGGGCGCCATCGGCCTGCTGATGCGCTACGGCAGCGAGGCCCTCAAGCGGCGCTGCGCGCCCTGGGTGCTGCAGGGCGACAAGCCCGCCATCTGCATCTCGGAGCTGGAAGCCGGCTCGGACGCCACGGCCATGAAGACCCAGGCCGTCAAGCGCGACGGGGCCTGGCTGATCAACGGCAGCAAGAGCTGGATCACGGGCGGGGGCATCTCGCGCATCCACCTGGTCTTCGCGCGCCTGAGCGAGGACGGCGCGGACAAGGGCATCGGGGCGCTGCTGGTGGAGCAGGGCACGCCGGGCCTGGAGGTGGGCCGGCGCGCCCTCATGATGGGCTTGCGCGGCATCCCGGAGACGGAGCTGCACTTCCACGACTGCCTGGTGCCGGCGGAACACCTGGTGGCCGCGGGCTTCGGCAAGCTGATGAGCGGCTACAACGCGCAGCGCGTGGGCGCGGGCACGGTGGCCCTGGGCGTGGCGCAGGGGGCCTACGAGCTGGCGCTGGACTTCGCGCGCGAGCGGCGCCAGTTCGGGCGGGCCATCGGGCAGTTCCAGGGCCTGCGCTGGATGCTGGCCGACGCCCGCATCAAGCTGGATGCGGCGCGGCTGCTGCTGCACCGGGCGGCCACGGCGCTGCACCCCAACGGCTTCCCCGACCGCGAGCTGGCCGCCATCGCCAAGGTCTATGCGTCGGAAGCGGCGATCCAGGTCGCCAACGACGCGTTGCAGATCTTCGGGGCGCGGGGCTACTCGCGCGACTTCCCCCTGGAGCGCATGGTGCGCGACGCCCGCATGTTCACCATCGGCGGCGGCACGGCGCAGACCCTGCGCAACGTCATCGGCAACGCCATCCTGGGCGAAAAGCTCTCCCAGCGCGGCGAAGCCTGACAGGTTGTGGAAATACGCCGGTATCACGAACGGGAACCACTGCAACCGCAGATTTCACAGATGACACAGATTCTCTTTTGCGATTGCCGATCCGGCACCGCGTGGCGACTCAATACCGCGACGCTTGAGCGCAAACCGGCTTCCAGAGCAGGCTGCAGAAACCCCGCCGCAGGTTGCGTCGCACCTTGTCGCCGGGCGTTTCGGCAGATCGCAGAGGCCTTACAAGGCCCGTCAGGCAAGTTGAAACATCTGTGAAATCTGCGGTTCGATGGTTTTTCCGCACCCTCCCAGCGGCCTTGCCGCGCCACCCCATCCACCAAGGAGCGACATGGCCAAGACGAAGGTGCTCATCACGGGCATGAGCGGATTGATCGGCGGCGCGCTGCGCCGGCACCTGGAGGGCCGCTACGAGCTGACGGCGCTGAATCGTAGCGCGGTGAGCGGCGTGCGCTGCCACCGCGCGGACATCCGGGATGCGGCCGCGATCCGCCCGGCCTTCGAGGGTCAGGAGGTGGTGGTGCACCTGGCGGCGCTGGTCTCCGCGGGAGGAAAGGAGGTCGCCCTGGACGACATGCTGGAGTTCAACCTGCGCGGCACGCACAACGTGTTCGAGGCGGCGCGGGCGGAGCGCTGCCAGCGCGTCGTGTTCGCCAGCAGCGGCGCCGCCGTGGCGGGCTACGAGGCGGACGAGCCTTACAAGTCCCTCGTGACGGGCAAGTACGACGCGCTCAAGAAGCCCTGGCCGATGCTGACCCACGAGTCGCCCATCCGCCCGCGCGGGCTCTACGGCTGCAGCAAAGCCTGGGGCGAGGCGCTGGCGCGCAGCACGGCGGACACCAGCGGGATGTCCATTCTTTGCATCCGCATCGGCCGCGTGACCGGCGACGATCGCGCCGGGGACGCGCGCACGCGCAGCGTGTGGTGCAGCCAGCGCGACATCTGCGCCCTGCTCGAGGCGGCCATCGTGGCGCCCCCGGCGCTCAAGTACGACATCGTGTTCGGCTGCTCCAACAACCGCTACGGCTACCGCGACCTCAAGCACAGCAAGGCCGCGCTGGGCTGGGAGCCGAAGGACTCCGCCGACGCGTTCTTCAAGGAGTAGCCGTTACCTTCTTTCGAGACCGGCGCTGACTTGAATTGGCGCCTCCGCCAGACTTAATTCTGTATCCATCTGCTGGCTTACCCCCGGCACCGGCGCGGGTAGCAATTCGCGATTGGCAATTTCGGCG
>JBGOUY010000429.1:0-2572 GCA_041477795.1 bacterium | reverse complement strand
GTCCAGCACGACGCCGCGCCCGTCCAGGATGCGCACGCCGGCCTGGCTGAGCAGATTCTCGTAGACGCCGTTGAGGCGCTTGATCTCCGCGTTCTTGTTGCGGATCAGCGTGGGCCAGTCGAACGTGGCGGGCGGAATGCTCCAGCCGAAGCCGGCGGCATCCTCCAGCTCCTCGTGCACGTGGGCGCCGTAGACGAGCAGCTTCTTGGGCACGCACCCCACGTTGACGCAGGTGCCACCCAGGTAGCGCTCCTCCACGATCGCCACGCGGGCGCCGTACTGGGCGGACATGCGCGCTGCGCGCACCCCGCCCGAGCCCGCCCCGATGACAAACAGGTCGTAGTCGTACGTCGGCATGATCGCTTCCCGCAGCGGGGGCCGGTTCCGGGCCGGCCGGTGCTCCCTGGCCCGCTCCCGCCGCGCGTGCGCGGTGGGGGCGATGCGGGCCTGACTGCCCGCATCCCATCAGCGTAACAGCCCGGCGGACGGCGGGAAAGCGTGCGGTCGCGGCGGCCCCAAGCCACAGCCCGCCGCGCCTGTGCTCCGCGCGGCGGAGCCGCGGGGAGCGGGGCTGGCGCCCCCTATTTCACTTCATAGCGCCGGAACTGGTTGTGGCACAGCACGCAGGTCGTCACGATCTCGCCGAACTGCCGCGCCGCCACCACGCGCAGGTAGTCGATGTTGAGCTTGCCCGCTTCCGTCGGCGTCTTGTCGTGCTGCAAGAGGGCATCCATCACCGTCAGCATGTTGGCGGTGTTGCTCTCCAACTGGTAGGCGTAGGTCACGAAGGTGCGCTTTTCGAGGTCCGTCTTGACCGCGGCCGGAGGTTTCTTGGACAGTTCGAGGGCGTGATCGTGAATGGTCTTGATCTGTGGCACCAGCTTCTCGTACTTGGCCGTCACCAGATTGTAGAGAATCGTCTGGATGTTCTGAAAGTTGTCGCCCATCAAGGACTTGATGGCCGAATCGCCGGCCGCGCGCACCGGCGTCGCCAGGAGCGCCAAGCCCATCAGGGCAGCCGCCGCAAGGGCCGCGGTTTGGGTGAAACCACGCATGGGAGCCTCCCGTGTGCCCTGGATCGGGCATGATTGAATAAGCACTCGAATCTTCGTCGGGCCCGCTGGCTCGGCGCAGGGCCGGTCCGCAGGCGCCTTCTCGCCATGATGCGAGTCTAGCACGCGGCCGGCGAGACAAATTGACCAGGATCAATTCCTGTGCCCCGCAACCGGTGACTGCTATTCATGCCATGAGCCGATCCCATCCTCAACAAGGCAGTGCCCGCCGCCCGGAGAGCCGTCGCCCGGACGGCCGCCGCCCCACCCGCCGCGCGCCGGAGCGCAGGCCGGGCCGCCCCGCGCCCACGGGCGCCCACGGCCCGCCCAGCCGCTCCACGGGCGGGGCGGGGCCGCCCGGCCGCGGCGGGGGCGAGGGCGTGCTCTTCGGGCTCAATGCCGTGGAGGCGGCGTTGCAGGCGCGCCGGCGCGTGCTGCGCGCGCTGCACCTGCGCGCCGGGGCGGAGCGCTCGGAGGCCTTGCGCGAGCGGGCGTACGAGCTCGGCCTGCCGGTGCAGGAGCACGCCCCGGCCGAGCTGGACCTGCTCGCCCATGGCGGCCACCACCAGGGCGTGGTGCTGGAGTGCGGCGCGCTGCCGCTGCTGGACGACCGCAGCGCCCTGGCGCTGGGCGCGGGACTGGCAAGGGCTGCGCAGGCGGGGGAGCCGCGGGGTAGCGCCGCCGCGCCGCCGCTGCTGGTGGCGCTGGATCAGGTGGAAGACCCGCGCAACCTGGGCGCCGTGGTGCGCTCCGCGGCGGCCTTCGGCGCGGCGGGGCTGGTGGTGCCGCGCGACCACTCGGCGCCCTTGAGCGCGGTCGCCTCGAGCGCTTCGGCCGGCGCGCTGGAACGCTTCCCCGTGCACGCCGTGGCCAACCTGGCGCGCTTCCTGGAGCAGGCCAAGCAGAGCGGCTTCTGGGTGGTGGGCGCCACGGCCGAGGGCGGCGCGCCTCTGGCGGGCTACACGCACGACCGGCCGCTGGTGCTGGTGCTGGGCAACGAAGGGCGCGGCCTGCGCCCGCTGGTGGCGCGCACCTGCGATCAGCACCTGACGATTCCGTTGCCCGGCGAAAACGCCGCCGGCGGCGCGGCAGCCGGCGGCGGGCGCACCGGCAGCCTCAACGTCTCCGCCGCCGCGGCGGTGCTGCTGTATCACTTGATGACCTATCGCTGAGGCGGGCGTACGGCGGCCTCATCCCCCGCCGGCTGACGCCGGCTCCTCCTTCTCCAGGAGGAGAAGGCTGTCACGTACCCGCACCTTTGCGGGCCGTTCCTCTCTCCTTGCGGGAGAGAGGTGGCTGCCGTGAGGCAGCCGGAGAGAGGCCTCCGCCGCGGCGGCGGTGCTGCTGTATCACCTGATGACCTATCGCTGAGGCGGGCGGCCCGCGCGCCGCTGCACCGCCCGCCCCCGCCTTGCGCCCTCCACGCGGATGGGACAAGGGGGCCGGAGAGGGGTGCGCCGGCGCACCCGTCGCCCATTCCGATCCCCTCCGCCTCCGCAACGACGCCTCCCGGGAGGTGC
>JBGOUY010000361.1:0-3852 GCA_041477795.1 bacterium | reverse complement strand
CCCATCAGCAGCAACACTCCCAGCCCGATGATGGCCAGCGCGCCGGCCACCGCCACGGCACGGTGCGCCAGCGCGGCCATGCGCGCGCCCGGCTGCACCACCGTGCCGATGCCCTGACGCAGCAGGATGGCGGCGATGCCCATCAGCGTGACCGTCAGCGCCACGCCCACGGCCATGGCGAGCGTCGCGGCGATTCCAATCAGCAGGATGCCCTGGCCGATGGCGAAGAGCAGCACCAGGATCGCCCCGCTGCAGGGGCGCAGGCCCGCGGCCACGGCGGCGGAGAGCAGCTCGCCGCTCGGCCGCGCGGGAGCCTCGGCCTCGTCGTGCCCGGGGCCGGCGTGCGCGTGCCTGCCGCGCGCGGCGCCCACCAGCATGAACACGCCGATCAGCGCGATCAGCCCGTAGCTGGCCGCTTCCAGGTACACCGACTGGATGAGCAGACTCGTGCCGCTCACCTGCAACAGTTCGGCCAGCAGCAGCACGGCCACGATGGCGGTCACCGCCTGCACCCCCGCGATGATCCCGCCCACCAGCACCCCGTGCAGAATGCGGGCGCGCCGCGCCAGGAAGTAAGTGCTGGTGACGACCTTGCCGTGACCGGGCCCCGCGGCGTGGAAGACGCCATAGAGGAAGGCCAGCCCCACGATGGCGAGCGCCGGGCGCCACGACCCGCCCTGGCCCACGGCCCGCATCTGCTGGCTCAGCGCCGCGTTGAAGCGCCGCTGCGCCTCGGCGATCCGCACCACGAGCCGGATCAGCGGCACGGGCAGCGCGAATCGCACGCCCGGCACGCCATCCCCCGGCGCGGGGTTCGGAGCGAGGCCCGGTGCGAGGCCAGGCAGACCGGCCGGCGCGGCGCCTGCGGGCGCGCCCTGCACGGCACCCGGCGCAGAGACGGCACCCGCGGCGGGCGGGGCCTGCCGGAACGGATCGCCCTGCGCCCACGCCTCAGCCGGGCCGACCAGCGCCAGCAGCAGGAGCAGCAGCCACGGCAACGCAACCCTCCCGCCGCAGCGGCGGCGCGTGCACGGGCTAGCCATCGACGCAGTTCAGCCGGATCGCGTGGGGGGAGACCGCCCCGAAGTAGATCGGGTGCTCCTCGTCCAGGTACACCTTGTACCGGCACGAGGGCCGCGGCTGGCCGGCAAACAGCACGGGCCGCGGCGGCTCCATCTCGAACGCCACGTAGTAGCCGGGGTCGAACACGCCCACCGTCAGCCGGTGCTTCACGGGGTCCACGGGCGGATTCACCTCGATCACGAACTGGTAGAACACGCGGCCGCCCAGGATGTAGGCCTGGAACTCCCGCACGTTTTCGATGGTGCGCTCGGTGTTGTCCACCCACAGGTGCGTGAAGTAGCCGCTGGACTTGAGCGCCACGAAAGCGCCGGCCTGCACCCGTTCCACCTCCGCGGGGTCGAAGGCGCCGTCGTGGTTCGTGTCGAAGTCGTGGATCAGGACGGAGCTGTACAGGTCGTCGAAGTGCCAGCGCAGCTCGACCCCGGTGATCTTCTTCTGGTCGAAGCGGAAGGTCGTGACTGCATCGATGAACACGTGCGGATGGGCGGCCGCCGGGGCGGGCAGCAGGGCGGGTTGCAGCGCCAGCGCGGCCAGCGCCACGGCTGTGCGCAGCCAGCGCTGGAATCCCTGCGTCAATCGCGGCATGAGCGGCTCCGGCCCGCGCGCGCCGGAGCGGAAGCGCCCTGGCAGCAAGCGGCCATCCGGCGATCTTAGTCGAAGCGGGCCGCCTTGTCACCGCCCTTAGCGGGTCGGCTGAGGTGCCGCACACGCCCTGGATTTGGGGACCGTTCTTCTAGCGCGGCGCCAGGCAGGCCAGCAGGCTGTCGGCCAGGTGCTCCAGCAGCAGGGCGTATTGCCCCGGCCCCTCCGGCAGATCGACCCCGAGGTCATCCAGCACGCCCGTGCGGGCCTGGGTGCCCTGGATGATCGTGTTCACCAGGCGCGGCTCGAACTGCGGCTCGCGGAACACGCAGATCGCGCCCAACTGGAGCACCTTGGCGCGCAGGTCCGTGACGCGCCGCGCACCCGGCGCCCGCTCCGGGCTCACCGTGATGGAGCCGACGGCGCGCAGGCCGTAGGCCGCCTCGAAGTAGGCATAGGCATCGTGAAAGACCACGAACGGCCGGTCGCGCACGGGCGCCAGCCGATCCCGCAGGCGCGCGTCCAGGCGCTCCAGCGCCTGCAGCGCCTGCGCCGCGTTGCGGGCGTAGCGCGGGGCGTCGGCCGGGTCCAGCGTGCTGAGCGCGCGGGCCACTGCCTGCACCATGGCGCGGGCATTGGCGGGACTCAGCCACAGGTGCCAATTGTACTCTTCCGGGGCGGGGTGATCGGGCGCGGCCGCGCCGGGACGCGCGCCCTCGTCTGCGTGGGGCTCCCAGGTGCCGCCCTCCCGGCTCGGGAGCAGGGTCACGCCCTCGGCCCGGTCCAGCTCCAGCACCTTCGCGCGCCGGGTCAGCGCGCGCAGCGGCCGCTCCAGGAAGGTCTCCAGCCCCGGGCCGACCCAGACCACCAGCCCGGCCGCTTCCAGCGCGCGCACGTCCGAGGGCCGCAAGGCATAGGAGTGGGGCGAGCTGGCGCCCTTCAGCAGCAGCACCGGCGTGCCCACGCCCTCCATCACGGCGGCGACGAGGGAGTGCACGGGCTTGATCGTGACGACGACCCGCGGCGCTGCGGCCCGGCCCGGCGCCGCGACCGCCGGCAGCAGCGCCATTGCCAGCAGCAATGCAAGGTTATAACGTCGCATTGGACACCTTGGGCTTGGAGTTGCCGACGGCGCTGCCAGCGGGCGGTGCCAGTGGGAGGCGCCGCCAGCGGGCCTGGACTCTCCTGTATGTTATGTTATAACATAACTCAATTGTCAATCCAGACGAGGCTGCCCCCTCCGAGCGGGCCCGGGCAGCCAGGAGGGAGTTCCTGTGAGCGATAGCGTGAGCGATGCCGGCGCAGCGCAGGCCAGCGAGCATGACCACCAGCGCTGCGTGGAGGATGCGCTGGCGGGCGCCGAGGGCCTGTGCGCGGACAGCGGCACGCGGTTCACCGAGCTGCGCCGGCGCGTGCTGCAGGAGGTCTGGCGCGGCCACGACGCGGTCAAGGCCTACGACATCCTGGAGCGGCTGGGCGAGCCGCACCGCACCGCCAAGCCGCCCTCGGTGTACCGCGCGCTGCAGTTCCTGCAGGAGCAGGGACTGGTGCACCGGCTGGAGAGCCTCAACGCCTTCGTGGGTTGCGCGGAACCGGGCCGCACGCACCAGGGCCAGTTCTTGATCTGCCACGGCTGCGGACAGGTGCGCGAGATCCATGCCGATGCCGTCAGCGAGGCGGTGGTGCGTTCGGCGCGGGAGGCCGGCTTTCAGGTGCAACGACAGATGGTGGAGGTGCTGGGCACATGCGAACGCTGCCAGTGAGCCCGGGGGGAGCGGCCCCCGCCCCAGCGGAAACCGCGGCCCGGCCGGCGGAACGCCTGGCGCTGGGCCAGGCGCTGGTGGAGGCGCGCGGGCTGACCGTGCGCGCCGGCTCGCGCGAGCTGCTCAGCGGCGTGAACATGGCCGTCCATCCGGGCGAAATCGTGACCCTGATCGGCCCCAACGGCGCCGGCAAGACGACCCTGGTGCGCACGCTGCTGGGCGTGCTGCGCCCCTCGGCGGGCGAGGTGTGGCGCCGGCCCGGCCTGCGCATCGGCTACCTGCCGCAGCGCATGCACGTGGACAGCACGCTGCCCCTCACCGTGCGTCGCTTCCTCACGCTGGCGCGCGGGCGGGGCCGGCCTCGGTGCAGGCGGCCCTGCGCGAGGTGGGCGCCGAGGCCCTCGAGCAGCGCTTCCTCACCGAT
>JBGOUY010000219.1:0-7622 GCA_041477795.1 bacterium | reverse complement strand
GCTGGCCCCTGCCGGTGGGAGGAGGTGCGGAGGAGGGAGGCAGCGCCTCCCTCCTCCGCCCAGTCCCAAAATCAAGCGCTGTCGGACCACTAGTTGTCGTGTGATGCGGGGTAGTGCTGCATGCCGACGGGGAGATTCGAACTCCCACAGGATTGCTCCCGCCAGCCCCTCAAGCTGGTGTGTCTGCCAGTTCCACCACGTCGGCAACGGGGCGATGTCGAAAGGTCCGTCAGGTATACCGGGACCGCCCCGGCGCTTCAAGCCCCAGCGCTTCAAGCCCCGCAGCCCGGCGGGCTCAGGCGCGGCGACCGCGCGTGCGCTGCTGGTGTTCCGCCAGCTCGGTGCGCAGCGCATCCAGTCGTTTGCGATACTCCTCCGCCAGGTCCATCTTCGCGCGCAGGTCCGCGTCGTTCGGCCAGTCCCCCTTGCCTTGCGCGTGCAAATCGCAGGTGAGCTTGCCGATCTGAGGATAGAGCCGGTTCAGATGGTGCTCGATCTCCAGGATCGCCATGCGCAGCTTGACGGACTTGCGAGTCTCCTCCGCCTTCTCCAGCACCTGGTCGGAGGTGGAGTAGAACACCTCCTTCAATTGGTGTCGCGTGTCCTCGGTCTTGTTGCGGAGAAAGGAAACCCAGTTCACGAGATAATAGATCGTATAGTCGAGGAAGCGCCGAAGCACGGCCGCGAGCTGAGTGCCGTAGTCATTGAGTGGTGGCTTGGAATCGGGCATCACGGCGGCGGACAAGCTCGCGGAACCGGGAACGTTCCGCTGCGCATGGATCGAGACTTGCCGGCGACGCCGGCTGTGCCTGTCATTATGGCCAAATCCGGCCGGGAAGGGAATCCGTCCGCCAGGCCTTGCCAGGGCAACCGCAAAGTAGAGTTGGGAGGCGCGGTGCACGGCAGCGTGCGGGACCTCATCCCCCCAGCCCCCCTGCTCCGCTAGGCAGAGCAGGGGGGCTTGCTGGCTGCGCGGATCCGCTTGGAATGGGCCATGCAGCCCCTCCCTGCCTAGCGGGGAGGGGCGGCACGGCGCCCCCGGCGCCGTGCGGGGTGGGGTCTCGCGCGAGGCTGGCGTGGCTCCGCTCAGCCAGAATGCGGTCGCCCTGCAGGCCTGGCCCGCCCGAATGCGCCCGGCCACGTTGCGCCGTGTCGCGGGACGCGCCGCCTCCGCATGGCCGGCGCTCGGCACGGTGGGTGGCGGCCGGCCCGGGGCCGGCGGCGACCCCGGCCTTGATGCGCATCATTCCCCAGGGGGCGCCGCTGCGCTAGGCTGAGGGTGCTGGCGGAGCGGCCGCGTGCACCCCGGCCCGCGCCGCCTCGTGCAGCGCGGGGCTCCGCCGCGGGCAGCGCGCCCCCGGCTCGGCTCGGCCTGTGTCTTCCCATCCCATCGCCCGTCCAACCGCATGGCCACCTTAACCCCGCCCCGCTGGAGCAAGGACGTCATCCTGGCGAACGGGACGCCGCTGCGTCTCCGTCCCATCATGCCCGAGGACGACGAGCGCATGATCCGGCTCTTCTATCGCCTCTCGCCCCAGACCATTTACCGCCGCTTCATGACGATGATGACGCGGATGGACGAGAAGGAGGTGCGCCGCTTCACGCACATCGACTTCGACGACGAGATGGCCATCGTGGGCATGATCGAGGCCGAGGGCGAGCCGGGCGGGGAGCTGATCGTCGCCGTGGGGCGCTTCGTGCGCCTGCCCAAGCCCACCCACGCCGAGGTTGCCTTCACCGTGGAGGACCCGTACCAGGGCCAGGGCATCGGCACGCACTTGCTGCAGGAGCTGATTCCCTTCGCGCGCATGGCGGAGATCGAGGTGCTGGAGGCGGAGGTGCTCGCGGAAAACCAGCAGATGCTGCAGGTCTTCCGCAACATGGGCTTCGTCATCACCTCCAGCCTGCGCGAAGGCGTGGTGCACATCGAGTTCACCGTGCGCGAGACGGAGCTGTCGCAGGATCGCCGCTTCGCCCGGGAGCAGGCCGCCCACGTGGCCTCCATGGAGCGGCTGTTCCGGCCGCGCGCGGTGGCGGTGATCGGCGCCTCCGACAAGCCGGGCACGATCGGCTATGCCCTCGTGCGCAACCTGATCCTGCAGGAGTACACGGGGCCGGTGTACCCCATCAACCCGCACCACAGCGTCGTGCACTCGGTGCCCTGCTACGCCTCCTTGCGCGATGTGGCGCGCGACGTGGACCTGGCCATCGTGGCCGTGCCGGCCGCGGAGGTGCCGCAGGTGGTGCGCGATTGCGCGGCCAAGCACGTCTACGCGCTCGTCATCATCTCGGCCGGCTTCGCGGAGATCGGCCCCAAGGGCCGCGCCCTGCAGGACGAAGTGCTGGAGATCGCCCGGCGCCACGGCATGCGCATCGTGGGGCCCAACTGCCTGGGCATCCTCAACACGGAGCCGGGCGTGCGGCTGAACGGCACCTTTGCCCCGGTGTTCCCGCCTCCCGGGCGCGTCGCCCTCAGCTCCCAGAGCGGCGCGCTGGGCATTGCCTTGCTGAACCTGGCGCGCGAGCTGCGCCTGGGCATCTCGCAGTTCATCGGCATGGGCAACAAGGCCGATATCTCCGGGAACGATCTACTCTATTTCTGGGGCCACGACCCGGACACGCGCGTGATCCTGCTCTACCTGGAGTCCTTCGGGAACCCCAAGAAGTTCAGCCGCATCGCCCGCCGCGTCAGCCGCGACAAGCCCATCGTCGTGCTGAAGAGCGGCACGAGCCAGGCCGGAGCGCGCGCGGCCAGCTCGCACACGGGCGCCCTGGCCGCCTCCAACGTGGTGGTGGAGACGCTGCTGGAGCAGGCCGGCATCATCCGCACGGATACGATGGAGCAGTTCTTCCATGCGGCCAAGGTCTTCAGCACCCAGCCCCTGCCGGCCGGCCCGCGCCTGGCCGTGCTCACCAATGCCGGCGGCCCGGGCATCCTCAGCGCCGATCGCGCGGAGATGGAAGGCCTTACCGTGCCGCGCCTCTCCGATGCGCTACAGGGGGCGCTGCGGCCGCACCTGCCCGATTCCGCCAGCACGCTCAACCCCGTGGACATGATCGCCTCGGCCACGGCCGCGCAGTACGGCGCCTGTCTGGAGCGGTTGCTGGCCTGCGACGAGGTGGACGGGGTGCTGGTGCTGTTCATTCCGCCGCTCGTGACCGCCGCGCCGGACGTGGCCAACGCGGTCATCGCGGCCCGCCGCGCCACGGACGGCAGCAAGCCGCTCGTGGCCTGCATGATGGGCGAAAGCGAGCGCGCGCTCTGGCTGGATGACCTGGATCAGGCCGGCATCCCCACCTTCCGCTTCCCCGAGGACGCCGTGGTCTCCCTGGCCCAGCTCACCCGTTACCGCAACTGGCGGCACCAGGAGCGTGGCCAGATCGTGCGCTTCCCGAATGTGCAGGTGGAGGCGGCGCGCGAGCTGATCCGCCGCCATGCGGGGGACGATCCGGGCCGCGAGCCCGTCTGGCTGCCGCCCCTGGAGGGCTACCGGCTGCTGGAATGCTACGGCATCCCCACGCTGCCCACGCACTTCGCCGGCACGGCCGCCGAGGCGGTGCAGCGCGCCGGCGAGATGGGGTATCCGCTCGCGATGAAGCTCTCCAGCACGACCATCCTGCACAAGTCCGACGTGCACGGCATCTGCCTCAACCTGCGCTCCGGGCGTGAGGTGCGCGGCGCCTTCATGGAGCTGGAGGAGACCCTGCAGTCCCTCGGTCGCCGCGAGGAGATGGACGGCGTGCTGCTGCAGCCCATGGCCCGCCCGGGCCTGGAGGCCGTGCTGGGCGTCAGTTTCGATCCGCACTTCGGCCCCGTGCTCATGGTCGGGCTGGGGGGCGTCTATCTGGAGCTGTTCCGCGACGTGCAGTTCGCGCTGCACCCGGTCACCGATCTGGATGTGGATCGGATGCTGGCCCGCCTCAAGTCCCATCGCATCTTCACGGGCTATCGCGGCGAGCCCGCGCGGGACGTTGCGGCGCTCAAGGACGCCCTGCTGCGGCTCTCCCAACTGGTCGAGGATCACCCGCACATCCGCGAGCTGGATCTCAACCCCGTGCTGCTGATGGAGGAGGGGCAGGGCTGCCAGGTGGTGGATGCGCGCGTGCGCGTGGCGGGCGTGGACCCCTTCACCGAGTACGTCATCTCCCACCTTGCCGACTGACGCGGCGGGTGCGGGGCGGCACCCCGCTGCCCCCGCTGCCCCCGCTGCCCACCGCGCGGGCGTCGATTTCCCCCGATTGCACCGGATTTTCACCATCCGCCATTCCGGGCGGGTGCGGGCCTCCGCGCCAAGCCGCGCTGCGCGGACCTCCGCGCGCCATGCAAAATAGTGCTGGACCTGACGAACGGAATCTGCCTAAAGTTTGCGCGGAGAGTGCCGATACAGGAAGAAGCAACTCTCCTCATTCGGGCAACGGGTAAACAAGGACGCTTAACCTTTGCCAAGGATGGCAACCCGCTGCCTCTCCAGAGCCCGCCTACCTGGCTCGCCCGCAGTCTCCGTGTCGTTGGGGGTCGTGCCCACCGCGGGGAATCCTGTATCGGCACGCTCCATTTTCCGGCTTCCCCCATCCGCGCAGCGATGCGCCGACCTTCCGCCCGCTCCCTGCTTGTGAACGGTCCCTGCTCGTGAACGGTCCCTGCTTGTCAACGGGCAGGGGCCGCAGTAGAGGATAGGCACCGGAGCCACTGGCGGACGCGCCGGGCGCGCCGGATTCCGCCCGTGCGGAGCGCGCAGCCGCGCCGCTCGTGCGGCCCGTGCCGCTCGTGTCACCGTGGGCCCGGGGGGCCGCTGCGCCATCCGTGTGAGCCAGCCAGTCGGGTGCCGTCATGACCGTTCGCGTGGTGCATTACCTCAACCAGTTCTTCGGCGGCGTCGGCGGGGAAGAGCACGCCGGCGTCAAGCTCAGCGTGCACGAGGGCCCCGTCGCCGCCGGGCGCGCGCTGCAGCAGGCGCTGGGCGAGCAAGGCCAGGTGGTCGCCACGCTGATCTGCGGCGACAATCGCTTCCACGACGACACGCACAACGTGCTGATGGGGCTGCGCACGCACCTGCAGAAGCTGCGGCCGGATCTGCTGGTGGCCGGCCCGGCCTTTGCCGCGGGCCGCTACGGCCTGGCGTGCGCGCAGGTGTGCCGGCTGGCGCGCTCGCTGGGCATCCCGGCCGTCTCCGGCATGCACCGGGACAATCCGGCCGTGCCGGGGGCGCGCGCCGAGCTGGTGCTGGTGCCCACGGGCGAGACCCCCGCGGACATGCCCAAGGCCCTGGCCGCCATGGTGCGCGTCGGGCTCAAGCTGCAGCGCGGCGAGGCGCTGGGCCCGGCGGAGCAGGAGGGCACCATCTCCAACGGCGTGCGCCGCGTCTACGACCGCGGCCGGCCCGGCTACCAGCGCGCGCTGGACATGCTGCTGGCCAAGCTGCACGGGCGCCCCTTTGCCACCGAGGTGCCGATCTACACGCCCGAGCGCGTGCCCCCCGCCCCGGCCCTGGCCGATCTGCGCAAGGCCCGCATCGGCATGGTCACCACGGGCGGGCTGGTGCGCAAGGGCAACCCGGAGCAGCAGGTGGCCGCCCATGCCACGCGCTACCATCGCCATTCGGTGAAGGACCTGGAGGCGCTCAGCGGCGACGACTGGGAGGCCTTCCACGCCGGCTACTTCAACCACATCGTCAACAGCAATCCCAACTACATCCTGCCGCTGAACTTCCTGCGCGAGCTGGAGCGCGCGGGGGAGATCGGCGCGGTCTACGAGTGGATCTACGCCCTGCCCGGCGTCAGCACGCCCGTCGCCATGGCCACCCGGCTGGGGCGCGGCATCGCGGAAGACCTCAAGTCCGGCGGCGTGACGGGCGCCCTGCTGGTCGCCACCTGAGGCACCTGCAATCGTTGCGGGGCAACGATCGCCAAGGAAATCGAGCGGGTGGGCATTCCGGTGGCCATGATTTCCGCCATCTACGACCTGGCGCTGACGACGGGCGCCAACCGCGTGGTGCGCGGCGCGCGCATCGAACACGTCTGCGGCGACCCGCACCTGGGGCCGGAGAAGGACTACGCCTACGGCCTGCGCATCGTGCGCACGGCCCTGGCCGCGCTGGGCCGCGACGTGCCGGGGCCGACGCTCTTCGATCCGCTCGCCGGGCGGTGTTAGATTACAGACGGAGGCACGCCATGCGTCTTGAGCTGGGCACGTTCCCTGTGCAGCGCGTGACCTTCGGCCCGCGCACGCGCTGGGCCGCCGGCACGCTGGAGGTGGAGCGCGAGGCCATCCTGCGCGCCGTGCGCGAGGACCCGCGCGTGACCGGCGCCTCGCTGGAGCTGGCCGCGCCGGGCGAGTCCGTGCGCATCTGGCCCGTGCGCGACGTGATCGAGCCGCGCGTCAAGGTTTCGGGGCCGGGCGTGTGCTACCCGGGCATCTGCGGCCGCCCCATCGACACGGTGGGCACGGGCCGCACGCATCGCCTGGCCGGCGTGGGCGTGGCGGAGGTCTCCAGCGTCAACTGGCACGATGCGGGCGGGGACTTCGTGGAGACCTTCCTCGATATGCAGGGCCCCTACGCGGAGATGTACCCCTACCATCGCCTGCACCTGGTCTGCCTCGTCGTGGAGGCGGACCCGGCGCTGGGCAGCGAGGCCAAGAACGACACGGTGCACAAGGCCGCCCTCACCGTGAGCGACGCGCTGGCCGCAGCCGTGCGCGAACTGACCCCGCCGGAGCGCGAGACCTTCGCGCTGGGCCCGGTGGACCCGGCGCTGCCCAAGGTGGTCTACCTCTGGTGCGTGCACTCGCCCCAGGCCATGAGCGGCTCGCCCAGCGCCTACGGCACCACCACCTACGGCCTCACGCAGCTCACGCCGCCCTGGTACCTGCACCCCAACGAGGTGCTGGATGGCGCCCTGACCGCCTCCTACCGCACGGCCTTCGCCATGTCCTGGACGGTGGCCAACAACCCGCTGCACCTGGACCTGCTGCGCCGCCACGGCAAGGACTGGTGCTTCCTGGGCGACATCATCCTGCGCACCGAGTGGACCACCCAGCACGAGAAGCAGCTCATGGCCAACCAGACCGCCAAGCTGGCGCAGGTGCTGGGGGCCGCTGGCGCGATCGTGACGTGGGATGCGGGCGGCAACGAGTTCATCGAGGTCATCCGCACCGTGCAGGCCTGCGAGCGCCTGGGCATCAAGACGGTGTTCCTCACCAGCGAGGACGATTCCACCGACGGCGCGCCCACCATGCTGGAGCCGCTGCCGGAGGCGGACGCCATCGTCAGCACGAGCTTCTTCAAGAACGAGACGCTGGGCGTGCCGGAGGTGCCGGCGGTGCAGCGCGTGATCGGCCTGCCGGAAAAGGCGATCCAGGCCGACCGCCGCGCCGGGACGGGCAAGGAGACGATGGTCTCCGTGGCCGGGCCGCTGCCCGCGCCCTGGCGCTACGACGACCACTACGGCTTCAACAGCCTGAGCTGCATCGAGTGAGGCCCGGCGCGTGGCCGCCTGAACAACTGCGAAAAGCAACTGCTGCGAGGGAGCGGGCTCCCTCGCGCACCCATTTTGGGATTCGCGGCTGTGACGGTGCAGTGGCAGTGCTACTTCCATTTGGGGTACAGGGGGCATTGCTCCCT
>JBGOUY010000356.1:0-3900 GCA_041477795.1 bacterium | reverse complement strand
CGGATCGGCGGGCGCGCGGTGTTCCGGTCACGGCGTGGGCTCCGGCGGGCTGCGCTGGGCCGGACGCGCCCTGCTCGCCGCGGGCCTGCTCGCGCTGGCGGCAGGGGCCGCGCCGATCGCCCTGCTGGCACCGCTGGCCCCGTCCGCCTGGGCGCAGGATGCCGCGTCGCAGACCGCCGCCGCGCCGCCGGTCGACTCGGCGCCGCTCTCGGAGCGGGAGCGCGCGCTGGACGAGCGGGTGCAGGCCATCACGGACATGTTGCGCTGCCCCACCTGCCAGGGCATCTCGGTGAAGGATTCCGAGGCCTCCTTCTCGCGCCAGATCCGCGACAAGGTGCGGCGCATGGTGGAGGAGGGCCAGTCCGACGAGGACATCAAGGCCTACTTCGTCTCGCGCTACGGCGAGTGGATCCTGCGCGCGCCCAAGAAGGAAGGGCTGGGCCTGGTGCTGTGGCTGGCGCCCGGAGCGGCGCTGCTGCTGGCCGGCGGCCTGATCGGCTACCGGCTCTACCGTAACCACCGCCACCCGGGCGCCGACCTGCCGCCCCAGGCGGCCGATGCCCTCACGCCCGAGCAGCAGGCGCGCATCCAGCGCGACCTGCGACGCTTCGAGGAAGAAACCGAGGAGTAGCGTTGCCCCATGTGGATGTTCGCCGTTTCCGTGCTGGTGCTGCTGCTGGCCGCCGGTGTGATCAGCGCGCCGCTGATCCTCCAGCGCCTGGAGCCCTACGACCTGCCCGACCTGCCCGCTGACGCCTTCAGCGAGCGCGACGCGCTGCTGGAGGCGATGAGCGACCTGGAGGATTCCTTCCACGCGGGCAAGGTCTCCCAGGACGACTACGCCGCGCAGAAGCAGCGCCTGCAGTTGCGCTACATCGAGGTGGTGGAGGGCGGTGCGCCCGGGGCCTGACCCCCGCCCGCCCACCGGCGCCTCCATGCCGCTGTATTCCCTGCTCCGTCCCCTGCTCTTCGCGTTGCCGGCCGAGACGGCCCACCGCGCCGTGCTGCACGGCCTGGCGGCCGCTGCGCGCGTGCCCGGCAGCGGGCCGCTGCTGCGCGCGCTGGCGGCCCGGCCCGATCCGGCGCTGCAGGTGGCGCTGTGGGGCCACACCTTCCCCAATCCCCTCGGCATCGCGGCCGGGCTGGACAAGGACGGCATCGCCCTGGGGCCCCTGCTGGCGCTGGGCTGCGGCTTCGTGGAGGCCGGCACCGTGACGCCGCGCCCCCAGCCGGGCAACCCCCGCCCGCGCCTGTTCCGCCTGCCCGCCGATGGCGCGCTGATCAACCGCATGGGCTTCAACAACGCCGGGGCCGAGGCCCTCGCGGCGCGCCTGCGCGCCCTGCGCAGCGCCTGGCCCCAGGCCGTGGTAGGAGTGAACCTGGGCAAGAATCGCGAGACGCCCCTGCCGCGCGCCGCGGAGGACTACGTCGCGGCCCTGGAGCCGGTGTATGAGTGGGCGGATTACGGGGTGCTCAACGTGAGCTCGCCCAACACGCCCGGCCTGCGCGGGCTGCAGGCACGGGCGGAACTGGAGGCCACCGTGGGCGCCGTGATGGCCGCGCGGGCGCGCCGGGTCGCGGCGGGCCAGCCGCGCGTGCCGCTGCTGATCAAGGTGGCGCCGGAGCTGGACGAGGCGGCGCTGGCCGACGTGGTGGCGGTGGCCCTGGCGGCGGGCTGCGACGGGCTGATCGCCGGCAACACCACCCTGGCCCGCGCGGGCCTGCGCAGCCCCGCGCGCGCGGAGGCCGGCGGGCTGAGCGGAGCGCCCCTGCGGCCGCTCGCCCTGCGCTCGGTGGCCACGCTGCACCGCCTGGCGGGCGGGCGCCTGCCGCTGATCGGCGTGGGCGGCATCGCCTCGGCCGAGCACGCCTACGCCTTCATCCGCGCGGGCGCCTCGCTGGTGCAGGTGTACACCGCGCTGGTGTACGAGGGGCCGGGGCTCTTCCGCCGCATGCGGCGCGAGCTGGCGGCCCTGCTGGCACGGGACGGCTTCGCCCGCGTCACGGATGCCGTGGGCACGGCCTCGGGCCATTGAGGGGAAGCGACGCATGCGGACGATGTCACGCTGGCCGATCCGGTCGCTGCTGGGGCTGCGGGCCCTCGGGCTGGCGCTCCTGGCGCTGGCGGGCGGTGCGTCCGCGGTGCAGGCCCAGACCGGTCCGCCGCGGATGGCCCTGCAGCGCGTGCTGCCGGGCGAGGCGCTCGAGCGGCCGCTGCACCTGGCCGAGGTGCCCGACGGCACGGGCGAGCTGGTGGTGGTGGAGCAGCGCGGCGTGATCCGCCGCTTCGCCCCCGGCGCGGCGCGCGCCACGGTGTTCCTGGACCTGCGCGATCGCGTCAGCACGGCGGGCAACGAGGAGGGCCTGCTCTCCATCGCCTTCCATCCGGACTACGCGCGCAACCGCACGTTCCTCGTCTACTATAGCGCCGCCGGGCCGCGCCGCACGGTGCTGGCGCGTTTCCGTGCCCCGGCACCGGGGCGGGTGGGCGATCCGGCCAGCCAGCAGGTGCTGCTGGAGATCGACCAGCCCTATTCCAACCACAAGGGCGGGCAGCTCGCCTTCGGGCCCGATGGCATGCTCTACGTGGGCCTGGGCGATGGCGGGGCGGGGGGCGACCCCCACGGCAACGGCCAGAACCGCCGCACGCTGCTGGGCAGCCTGCTGCGCATTGACGTGAACCGCGCCGAGGGCGGCCGCGCCTACGCCATTCCGCCCGACAATCCCTTCGCCCAGGCGCGCGACGGCAGCCGGCCGGAGCTCTGGGCCTACGGTCTGCGCAATCCGTGGCGCTTCAGCTTCGACCGCGCCACGGGCACGCTGTGGCTGGCGGACGTGGGGCAGGACGAGGTGGAGGAGGTGGACCGCATCGTGCGCGGCGGCAACTACGGCTGGAACATCATGGAGGGCACGCACTGCTTCCGGCCTCCCACGGGCTGCGACCGCACGGGGCTCGAGCTGCCCATCAGCGAGTACACGCACGCGGACGGCCATTCCATCACCGGCGGCTTCGTCTACCGCGGCCGCGCGCTGCCGGGCCTGCAGGGGCGCTACGTCTTCGGGGACTACGTGGCAGGGACGATCTGGAGCATCCCGGCCGACGCGCGCACCCTCACTGCGCCGCAGCCGCTGCTGGCCAGCGGGCTGCTGATCTCGTCCTTCGGCGAGGATGCCGCGGGCGAGCTGTACGTGCTGGACCATGGCGGCGGCCGCATCTTCCGCCTCGTGGCCGCGCCCTAGCCGCCGCGCGGCATTGGCAGCCGCCCTCATCCATGCCTGGAGCGCACATGCAGGAGCTGATCGACTTTGCCACGGAGCTGGCGCAGGCCAGCGGCCGGCTGATCCTGGACTACTACCGGCAGGCCCTGCGCGGCGCGGGACCCGAGGTGATGCGCAAGGCCGATGCCACCCCGGTCACCGTGGCGGATCGGGAGGCCGAAGCGCTCATGCGCAGCATGATCGAGCAGCGCCATCCCGACCACCAGGTGCTGGGCGAGGAGAGCGGCTCCAGCGGCCCGGAGAGCGCGGCGCGGCGCTGGGTGCTGGACCCCATCGACGGCACCAAGTCCTTCGTGCACGGCGTGCCCCTCTTCGGCACGCTGATCGCCCTGCTGGAGGAGGGGCGCCCGGTGCTGGGCGTGATCCACCTGCCGGCCACGGGCGAGCTGATGATCGGCGCCAAGGGCCGCGGCACCACGGTCAACGGCCGGCCCGTGCACGTGCGCCACACCGCGAGTCTGGAGGAGGCCACCTTCGCCTTCACCGATTCGGCCCAGATCCACCGCCTCGGGATGACCGAGGGCTTCCTGGAAATGCAGCGCCGGGTGCGCATCGCGCGCGGCTGGGGCGACTGCTATGGGCACTTCCTGGTGGCGGCGGGGCGGGCGGATATCATGATGG
>JBGOUY010000094.1:0-13931 GCA_041477795.1 bacterium | reverse complement strand
GCCAACACGCTTGAGAAGCTCCTTGCGCTGTTGCGCCCTGGACAAGCCCAGGCGCTGGGGACGCTGGCCAATGACGCGACCTTCGTATCCAGTCTTGTCAGCGGACCGCTGCCCTAGGCGGGCACCTGCGATGGCAGCGCCGAGGCGACGCATTGCAGCCAGCAGGCATACGAATCGGCCAGCCGGACTTCCGTGCCTCGCACTGAGTGCGCAGCCCGGCGCCGGCGGTACCCTTGCGAGCGGATGAAATGGAACAACAGGAGCGGTTCTTCGCGGACAGCAGCGTCGTCGTCACCGGAGGCGCGGGGAGCGTCGGCGAATACCTGGTGGGGTGCCTGCACCGCCTGCCTGTGCGCCGCATCCGTGTGATCGACAACAACGAGATGGGTCTGTTTCAGCTCGCGGAGCGCTACAGCGGGGACGATCGGGTGGAAACCCTGCTCACCGACGTGCGCAGCGAGTCCGAAGTGCAGCGCGTGTTCGCGGGAATGGACGTGGGATTTCACCTGGCCGCGCTGAAGCACGTCTTCCTGGGCGAGAAGAGCCCGCTCACCGTCGTCCAGACCAACATCCAGGGAGTGCAGTCCGTCATCAACGCCAGCATCAGCGCGAGACTGCGCGCCGTGGTGTTCAGCAGCTCGGACAAGGCGGTCAACCCGACCAGTGTGTTGGGCGCCTCGAAGTTGATGGGCGAGCGGCTCTTCACCGCCTCCAACTGGCTGACGCCGAGTGCGGAGCGCTGCCTGCTCACGAGTTGCCGCTTCGGCAACGTCGCCGGCTCGCGCGGATCGGTGGTGCCCCTGTTCTGCCAGCAGATTGCGACGGGGCTGCCGCTCACCCTGACCGACGAGCGCATGACCCGATTCGTGATGACCCCGGGCGACACGGCGGACCTCCTGCTGGACAGCATGATGCTGTCCATCGGAGGAGAGGTGTTCATCTCCAAGATGTCGACCGTGCGAATCGCCGACCTGGCTCGCGTCATGATCCGCCTGATTGCGCCCAAATTCGGACGCAAACCGGAGGACGTCGAAGTGCGCGTCATCGGAGCGCGGCCGGGGGAAAAGCTCTGGGAGGAGCTGAACACCGATGAGGAAGTGGGGCACACCCTGGATCTGGGCCGCTACTTTGTGGTGACACCGGCCTTGCGAAATCTCTTCGCCGCGCCGGCGTATACCTATCCCGGCACGTCATCCAACGCCGTTAAGACCGCGTATCGATCGGACCGGGAGCGGCCGCTTACGCCCAGCGAAATCGAACGCTTCCTGCAGCAGCCCGGAGTTCTCACCCCAGAGGTGCGGACCCGGCTGGGGCTGGAGTAGACGTCGCCATCGCTGCGCTGCCGCTGCGGCGAAACGGCCCTAACCCCTGGACAGAAACCAGGCAGGGCAACGTCACAAGCGCATCAGGCCGCCTCCAACCACGAGATTCGGTGACCCTTCGCTGAGGGCCGTCACACGTTCTTGGGGCGTCCTGTGGTCAGCAGCGATCCGCCGACGTTTGCAGCCGCCCCAGGGTGCCGCGCGTCGGCTGCGCCCTACGTAACATTTGGGGCGAAACTCCAGGACCTCGCGATGAAACGACCGCCGTTCCGCCAGCTTCTCAAGGTCATCGGCTCGACCTTGCTGACCTTGGCGCTCTTTGCCCTGGTGCTGAAATACCTGAACTTGC
Organism: bacterium; assembly: GCA_041477795.1. Lineage (GTDB taxonomy): Bacteria > SAR324 > SAR324 > SAR324 > JACQKK01 > DATFMP01. The sequence continues at coordinate 12,260 of JBGOUY010000094.1, read as the reverse complement.
GGGACCTGGTTCATGCGATGGCGCACGTGAACGGGGTGTGGCTGGGAGCGACGATGTCGTTGCTCGTGGTGTACCAATTCCTGCGGGCTATCCGCATCGCGGCACTGGTCGGCACTCCCCTGCCGACGGCACGCCTGTTCAACACCACCTGTACGCAAGCGTTGCTGAACCTGGTCCTGCCCATGGGGCTGGGCGAAGCGAGCCTGGTGATCCTGCTGAAGACCCGCCACCAGGTTGGGCCGCATCGGGGTACGGCGGTGTGGATCGTCTCCCGCGTTCTGGACGTAATGGCGGTGTGCGGGCTCTACCTGATCGTGTTCCTGCTGGCGCGGGATTCCCAACCGCCGGAGGCTCAGCTGATTGTCCGCAGCCTGTTGCTGCTGCTGCTCGTCGGCACCGTTGCGCTGTGGGCCACGCTACGATTCTCGGCGTTTGAGCGCAGGACGAAATCGGCCGCTCTGGCGTTCGTTCAGCGCCACGTCCAAATTCTTCGCGCTGCGTTGATTGAAGTGCTCTCGCGAAGGGCCCTGGTGAGGGCGGGAGCCCTTTCAATCGCGATGTGGGTCGTGATGTTCGGGTTCTACTACAGTTCCGTGCGGACCCTGGGATTCTCGTTCGATGTGTTGTCCTTCGTATTCGTGCACACCTTGATCGCCCTCGTGTGGGCCGTTCCGGTGAGAGGAGTGGCCTACGCAGGGACCCATCACGCCAGCTGGTTCCTGGCGTTGCGGGTATTGAACGTCGACGCGTGCACCGCGGCCCTGATCGCGACAGGAACGCACCTGATCATGACCGCTTGCATAAGCCTGCTCGCCCTGGTACCGCTGGGCTTCGCTGCGCTGGATCGCCTGCGTTCCTGGCGCCAATCCAGGCGCGGCGGCACGCAGCGATCGGCACGCAGTGAGGACGGCAGTCCCGGCCCGATCTGATCCGGCCCACTGGATGCTGCCCGCCATAGGCGCGCAGGCCGCCAGCTCCGGGCGCCGACAAGATTGTGACACGGGTAGGCTTCCGTCCTTCCCCCGCATTCGGCAGGCGCCTTCCGTGCCCGCCGAAAACCAGCGCGAGCGTGGCATAGAATACGGCAAGCGGAACGGCCAGATCGGGAGGAAACCGCCCGCTCTGTCGCCACGCTTGGGATGCGAGGCGCACCGATCCTGTCAGTGCCGCGAGGGGAGCGGCAGCGCGCCGGTACAACACAGAGAATTCGCGAATGGATACGGAGTCAAAGGGCCAACAGCCGACCATTAATGCGCTGTCGTGTCTCCTGGCGTTCATTGGATTCGCCTCGGTCGGCGCGGTGGTGCTGCTGACCCTGCGCCTGTTCTATGTGCCGGCCATGCTTGGGGTGGGTGCCCTGTTGACGGCGCTGCTGTGCTGGGCGGCCGGCGTGCGGCCAAGGTTCACCTGGCCAGGCGCGGATCGCTGGCTCGCGGGGGGCCTGCTGGTGGGTCTTCTCTTTCGCTTGTTTCCCTCCACGCACTACTTTGGCGGGCAGGACCAGGGTCTGTATGTCGCCATGGCCGAGATGTACCTGCGCCATCATGCCCTGAACTTCATCCAACCGCTCACGACGTTCCTTGGGCCGGACATCGTTGTCTTGGGGCCGGAACGGCCCATTTGGGGGGGAGCCGAGTATATTCCAGGCATCACGTTGGAACCTGCCAATCTCGCGTTTCGAACGATCCCGTTCTACCCGCTGCACCCGGCATGGATGGCCGTGACGCGGTGGCTGTTCGGCCCGGGATTCCACACCTGGGCCGTGGTGGCGATGTCCCTGGTGGGCCTGGCCGCCATCCACGAATTGACGCGGCTGCTCACGAACGGAAACGTCCTGGCGGCGCGGATTGCCCTGTTCCTGGCTGCCCTCAATCCGGCACTGGTATTCTTCGCAAAGTTTCCCCTTTCCGAGACCCTCGCGGTGGCCCTGGGGGTGGGGATGGCGGTGGAACTGGTGCGCGGTATGCGGGAGCCGTCAAACCGGGTCGCAGGTTTCCAGTTTTGCTCATCCCTGGTGTTGGTTGCGGCGCTGCCACTGGCGCGTCACACCTTCGTGATGATGCTCCCGGTGGGCGGCATCCTGCTCCTTGCCGCGATCGTGCCTTCATGGCATCAACCCTTTCCGCGGCGCTGGTGGGTCGTTGCGTATCTGCTCCTGTCGGCTGTCTTGATCGGTCTCGATGGTCTGTTTTACCTGGAGTATCTTCGCTTTCCACCGCTGATGGCGATACGAGATGCGGCCATCAGGCGGATCGCCCTTCTTTTCCAGCCAGGATGGCTGGCACTGATCATTTCCGTTGCCATCGGGCTTTCCATGACCCTGTGGATCGTCCGTCGTCGTGATCGACTGTGGCACTGGGTAACCCACCGCGTCTTGCTCCGCAGCGATCGAATTGCGGATTTTTCGTTCTGGATTGTCGTCTTGATGTCTATTCCATCGCTGATTCGCTGGTATCGCAATCCGACATTCCTGCTTTTCAAATTCGTACATCTGCCTTCAGATCCACTCTTGTTCAGGTACCACGCCTCCTACAGACTGGTACTTCTGCTCTCTCCGTTCTTGATCGTCCCCCTGGTGGGGATGCCCTTCAGTCGTTTGGTGCGCGATCCGAGAATCCGTCTTCTGTCGCTGCTCCTGGTGAGCGTTTGGATCTTCACGCTCAGCGTCAACTACGCGAGCCTGTACCTGTACTTTCAGTCGCGCTTCCTGGTCAGCGAGGTGCTGCCTGCGGCGCTGATCCTTGCGAGCATCGTGCTGGCCGACTGGTTGACCCGCTCCGGCTGGCTGCGGCGCCTGGGTCTTTCGATGCTGGCCCTTGCCCTTGCTTACTCGGTCACGTTCGCCGGGATCGCGTTTCATTGGCCGGAAGGGGAAGCGGATCCGGAGATTTTTGAACGATTGGCGAACCTGACCACGTCGCCCGACCTGATCCTGACGGATATGGCCGGGCAGGATCTCGGCTTCGGAGCGGGCGTTGTCGCGCTGGCCGAAACCAGCACGTGGTTCAATCGCAATGCAATTCCGCTTCAGGCTCCCGATTCTTCTCCGGTCACGCGCGATACCGTGGTCGCGCGCATATTTTCTCAAGGCAAGGACAAAGCGTTCTCCCGCGTGCTGTTGCTCTCATCGTCGCCGCCCGCGGAAATTGAGAGCACGCTGACGGTTACCCCACTTGACGAATTGCATACCTCCTATCGGCTGCTCAGCAATGGGGAACATTGGCGGGATCGCTGGTTCTACCAACCTGACACACCGGGCCTGCTGCTCCCTTATAAACGTCTGGAACGGCCCGTTTCGGAGTATCTGTACGTACTGCATGCGCCCGGCGTCCGTTCGGCCCAGTCACACCTGCCCCTGGAGATTCGCTTTGCGGCGGGGGGCGATTCCGCACTGTACATTGCGCAAGGATGGAGTGGTCAGGAGGAATGGGGGCGGTGGACCGACGCACCTACCGCGATGTTGAAGCTGATGCTGGAGGACGTCCCGAAGCAAGGGCACCTTGAATTGGCTGTGTATTGCCACGCGTATGCGAACGCCGGCAGCCACCAGCGGTTGGAGCTCAAGGTCAATGGTCGGCGGATCGGGTCAATCCATGTGGGGCCTGAGGAAGGGTGGATCACGTTCAACCTCCCCCAAGATACGATCGCTGCGAAAGCGCCGTTCCTGGTGGAGTTGAGCCTGCCCGACGCCCATTCTCCCTTGTCAGTGGGCGCAGGCAGTGATCCGCGCGTCTTGGGGCTTGCCGTCCGGCGCATTGTGATTCGCCAACCGTAAGCAGGTCAGGGGCATTCCAAGATCAGGCCTCGGCAGGTAAAATTCGCACGCGGGGGAAACCAAGTCGAATTGGTCTCCAGAATGATTGCCTTGGCGAGTCAGGAGCATGGCACAAGGTATGGGGCGAGGTGAATCCTCAACTCCGCTCCTTCGTACACGCATCGCCGCAGGTACTGCGGTACCGCCAAGGCCGCGTATTGATCGGACGGGGAGCAGCCGCTTCGGCGCAGCGAATTTGAACGCTTTCTCCAACGGCCCGGTGTCCTCACCCTGGATGTGCGTACCGGCCTTCGGCTGGGATTGGCGGCGGGGCCGCGACCGCTGCGCTCATGCTCCACCCTCAGGAAACACGCGATAATCGGGACGAATGCTCTTCAACTCGCCAATCTTCCTTTTCGCCTTTCTGCCGGTATTCCTGCTGGTTTATCTTGCGTCGCCCATGTGGCTGCGCAACTTGGTTCTGTTCACGGGAAGCGTCTTCTTCTATTTCACCACGAGCAAGGAGCTGACGGTTATTCTCGTTCTATCGGTCGTCGCGAACTACTACGTAGCCCTGTGGATACAGCGCAACCCAGGCCGCAACGGACGCAATTGGATGATCGTCGGCGTCGTGATCAATCTGGCGCCTCTCCTCTATTACAAGTACACCGAGTTCCTGGTGCAGACGGCGAACGATGCGGCGCACCTCCTTGGTGCGAACTGGTCGATTCCCCGCCCCGCTATTCCGCTCCCCATCGGAATTTCTTTCTTTACGTTTCAGGCCCTTTCCTACGTCGTGGACGCCTACTGGGGGCGCATACGGGCCGCCGGCAACCTGATCGACTTCGGCATGTACCACTCCTGTTTTCCTCAGCTCATTGCGGGCCCGATCGTTCGCTACGAGGAAATCCATAATAGCGTGCGGCAACGCCAGATCGATCTGGACAAGGTCCATCGGGGGATCGTGCGTTTCTGCATCGGGCTGGGGAAGAAGTGCATCTTCGCCGACAATCTGGGGATCGTGGCGAACCACGCCTTCGGTACGCCCTCGGTCGAGCTCAATTCAGCCTTGGCCTGGGTAGGCGTTGCCGCCTATACCCTGCAGATCTACTTCGATTTCTCAGGGTATTCGGACATGGCGATCGGGCTGGGCAGCATCCTGGGGTTCAAGTATCCGGAGAACTTCGACCAGCCCTACCGGGCTCGCAGCGTGACGGAATTTTGGCGCCGCTGGCACATGACGCTGTCGCGCTGGTTTCGCGACTATCTGTACATTCCGCTGGGCGGCAACCGGGTGACGCTGATCCGCAACCTGGCCAATCTGTTCGCCGTGTTCCTCCTCGTCGGTCTCTGGCACGGGGCGGCCTACACCTTCATCGTGTGGGGGATGCTGCACGGGAGCCTGCTGGTGGCCGAACGCCTCACCTCGCGCTGGGCCGGAGTCGCACCGCATGGATTCCTCGGTTGGGCCTACACCCTCTTTGCGGTGATGATCAGCTGGGTGTTCTTCCGTGCCGAGACGCTGCACGGAGCGGTGGCGTACCTTCGGGTCATGTTCCTCGGCAACGCGGCCGCTCCACCCTTGACCCATCTGTTCGCGATCCTGGCCCCAGACAAGGCTGTCTACATGGTGCTGGGCGCCCTGATTGCGCTCTTTCCGTTTGAAGCGATCCGGACAGAGAGATTCAACCGGACCGCCTACTTGTCGCTGGAGGCGGCGTTCTGCACGATGCTCTTCCTGTTTTCGGCGATGCAGATGTCCGTGAATGGATTCACGCCGTTCATCTACTTCCGATTCTAGAAGCGGCGCGTCAAGCAGACTGGGAGCCCTCTCTGGATCGACGAGCGGATCGAGGACAGCCTGACGGCCAGGTTCTGGGTACATCCCGGGCGGCAAACTGTTTGGCGGACGGAGGTGGTGGACGCGCCAGGCAAGGTTTTCAGTGAGGGCCAAGTCCACGCGGGAAACGCCCGCGTGTAGACGGAACGCCCGTTCTCAGGGCTATACGTGGTGTTTGAAGGGTTCCAACACAACCGGTCGCTGCTTGAATCCTTAGACCCCCATCCCGCAGACTATCTTGCTCTCTCGGATCATTCGCAGTCGTGCGTTTCAGGTCTCATTCTCGCTCGTGGCATCCATCGGGCTGCTGGCGCTGACCCTGTCCTACCTGGATTGGCAGCAGTTGGACGGCGTGCTGCGAGGTTTGTCCTGGCCATGGGCGGGAGCCATGTTTGCGGCTTTTCTGGGATTCCAGGTCTTTCGCACACTTCGCACCGAGGCGTTGATCGGCGGCGCGCGGCGCTGGCACCTGTTCAACACGCTGTGCATTCAGACCTTCCTCAATCTGATCCTTCCGTTCGGCCTGGGCGACTTGGCGCTGATCTACCTGATCCGCACGCGTCACGAGGTGACCTCGCACCTCGGCACGACGACCGTGGTCTTTGCGCGCTACATCGACGTGGCCCTGCTGTGTGCCTGTTATCTGCTGGCCCTGGCCTTCGAATGGCGCAACTGGCCCTGGGAGGTGCTCGTCGTCATCGGCGCACTCGGGGCAGGCTTGCTGTTGGTCGCGCTCGGAATGCTGGTACTGGCCCGCTGGGACTGGAGCGCCCGCGTGGGGAATTTGCGCTTCGGCGCAGCGCTGCGCCGTCATGGGGAACTGTTCCGCGCTGCTCTCCGCACAGTGCTGGCCCGCCATACGCTCGTTCCCGCCGTGCTCTTCTCAGCCGCGATGTGGACCTGCATGTATTTCTTCTTCTTCGCGGCCATCCGCGCGCTGGCGTTCGTGATTCCGGCAATGTCGGTGCTCCTGCTGTCGGTCCTGTTGGACTTGGCTGCTTTCCTTCCGGTCAAAGGCATTGCCAGCATTGGATCGCATCATGCCAGCTGGTACTTTGCCCTCAGGATTCTGCAAATAGACTCCGCGGATGCGGCCGTGCTAGGTTTTGGTACCCACCTGCTATTCACAGGAAGCTATTTGGCTGTCGGCTTGATCCCTGCCGTGGACGCAATCTGGCGACGGTGTTTGCACATTCCGCGCAGGGCCGCCGGCATCCCGCGACCATGAGGCCCATGCCCACCGGGGGCGGCGGATGTTGAAGGTGACGGCGCACGCCGCCGGATCCCGGTTGGAGAAAATCATGCGTGTTGAAGTCGTTGACGAAGCACACCTCGTGGAGTGGCAGGCCTTTGTAGATAGGCATCTGCCATACATCAGCCCCTATCACCATGCGGGGTGGCACACGATCCTGAAGGAGTGCTTCGCCGTCGTCCCCTATTACCTCCGGGCGGTGGATACGCAAGGTGCGGTGCAAGGCATCTTGCCTCTGTACTTCAGCAAGAGCTTGCTGTTGGGGCCCCACCTGGCCTCCATGTATGGCGGCGCGGTTTGCGCCGATCCGGCGGCTGCCGAGGCTCTTTTTGACGAGGCGCTGCGATTGCGCGACCGCCTCAAGGCCCGCTACCTCTATGTGAAGGGTGGCGCCTTCCCATCCGCCCAACCGACTCTGGCTGTGAATGCGGTGTGCACACGCCTGCGGGTGCAACCGGACGCGGCGCAATGGCTGGAGTCGTTGCCGCGCAAGACACGGAAGGCGATCCGGCTCGCCGAAGAAGCCTCGTTTTCCGTCCGGCGCGATGACGCAGCCATCGACGCGTTCTATGAAGTCTATGCCACCAACATGCGCGATCTGGGGACGCCGGTGACGGGGCGAGATTTGTTCCATGCCATGCGCCGACACCTCGATGCGCACTTCCGTCTGTACTTGGTGGAGCGGCAAGGGCAAGTCGTGGGCGGGCTGCTTTGCATCAATGACACCACCTCGTGGTACCCGCTCTATGCATCCGTGCTCGACGCGTACAAGCCCCAGTACCCGAACTACCTGCTCTATTGGACGGCCATGGCTGACGCTGCCGAGATCGGGGGAGTGCAGGTCTTCGACATGGGGCGCAGCACCCCCCACAGCGGCAACCATTTTTTCAAGCAGAAGTGGCACGGCGAGGACAGCCCGGTGCCGCACCACTACTACGTGGCGCCCGGCAGGCCCGTTGACCCCGGTATCGCCGAAATGCGCAATACCCTGTCCCTCAAGCAGCGAATGTGGATGCGCCTGCCACTGCCCATCGCAAACTGGCTGGGACCGGTCACTCGCAAGCAGATTCCGTTTGCGTAACTGACGGATCCGTTTCTCACGGGATTACTGGTGAATCCGTACAAAGTTCACTGGCGCTCGGTCTTTGACCAGCTTGCCCAGGGCAACAGCCCTGAACACGAGATGGTCGGCGTGCGCTCGCCGGCCAATGCGGAATTCATCCGGCGCAATGTGCAGGCCGTGATCGGCGACGTGCGAAACCTGCGGATCCTGGACGCCGGGTCCGGCGAAGCGCAGATCTCCACCCGCTATTTCGCGAGCAATCAAGTCGTGTGCCTCGACTTTAGCGTTGCCGTCCTGCGGCGAATCGCACCAAAGTCGATGGGCCGCCTGTCTGGTGATCTCGAGCATCTGCCCTTCGCGACCGGCTCCTTTGACTTCGTGATTTGCATTGAAACCCTGCAGTGCCTGCCGGAGGTGGACAACGTGCTGGCCGAATTCGCGCGCATCCTCAAGCCGGGCGGACGCCTGGTGGTGAGCACGCTCAATGCCCACTCCGTCCTGCGCCGCATGCTCCGTCTGGTGCGGCAGCCCACAACGGCGACGATTCTTCGCTCCCCGTTCGCCATCGCCAAATCATTGCGCCGACACGGTTTCGAGCCGACGAGCATCCGCTATCTGACCCACTATCTGCACAGGATCGCCGCGGGCCGCCCGGAAGCGACCTTGGGCGGCTACGTCCACTCCATCGCGGCGACCAACTTCATCGTCGATGCGCGCAAACAGATGGCGAGTTGAAGCGCCTCACTGGACCCGGGATCCCGCAAAGCGACATCGATGCACACACAATCTACACGCTGGAGAGGAGCAACTTACGATGAGTGACAAGGGATTCCATCAGTCCCCCGCCGAGTCGCAGCCTGGGGGGGACGTGAAAAAGCGTCCGTCTACCGTGATGGACCGCATCTTCGATTCCCCACTGCTCTACAGGGCGAAGATCACTGCTATCGCCGTCCTGGCGCGGCCAATTGCCCTCACGTTGATGCACAACCGCTTCTCGGCCGACGAGATTCTGTTGCGCGAGATTCCCGACGGGAGCAAGGTCTACGAGATCGGGTGTGGCGACGGGAACCATTTCCGTCTGTTTCAGCAACGCCGCCGCAAGATCGAATTCGCGGGCTCCGATTACAATGATCACATGGTCGACTACTGTCGACGCACCTACCCCACCGGCAAGTGGGAGTACTATCATGGCGGCCGCTACGAGCACCCGGACAACCAATTCGACTTCTGCATCATCCGCAACGTTCTTCATCACATTACCGACCGCAAGGACATCGTCCTCACGGTGAAAGAGGCCGTGCGCATCGCCCCGCGGGTGATCTTGTTCGAACCGCTGCAGTCCGACAATCGGCTCCTGCATGCGATCAAGAGTGTGTACTGGAGGATCACTGACGGGGGGCTTCACTATCAGCGACTCGACGAGCTGCACGCAACCTGGGCCGAAGCCGGCGCCGAAGTGGTGTGGGAAATCCCCACCGCCCCTCTCCGCCAAGCCTATGCGGGCATGCTGAAGCGGCGCAATGGCTGAGCGCGGGTTCGCGCATGCAGAGGTCGCCTCGCTGAGCGCGGGGGAAGCATCTTCGCTCCGCATGGCGCCCCACGCAGATCGGCTCTTTGAGCAGGCAGGCTGTTGGCCGGCCGGGGAGCTGGGCCAATAGCGCAATTCGGCACGGCAACAACGAGCCGACTGATAGGACGAATCGTCGCGTTGTCGTTGCAATTGGACGAAGGTTCACGTCACTGCATCAGGAGCGGCGGGTCATGAGACGGATGTTGGTCGTGATCTTTGCGCTTCTGCTGTGGTTGCCGATCGTGGAAATGGCGACGACGTTCGTAAAGATCGCGCCCCTCTCCGAGAACCGCAATCGCGCCCGGCTTCCGACGCTGAGTGACTTCGCCTCCGGCGCTTCCACGGCTTATCAGGTGAGCGAGGCTTGGTTCAGTGACCACTATGGCTTTCGCGACTTTCTGATTCGCCTGAAGACCGAATTCGACTATCGGGTATTCCGCACCTCGGATCGGCTGTATCTGGGGACGGGCGACTGGATGCACTACAAGAAGGTGTTGGACAGGAACATTCCGCTCATCGAGGCGATGTCCCAAGGCGATCTGGACAGCTCGGTGGCCGCGCTGGTGCGGCTGCGGGACTACCTGGCGCGCCGGGGCATCACGCTGATCCTGATTTGTGCACCCATCATGGAACGAATGCATCCGGAGAGTGTTCCGAGCGATGCCCCGCAGCCGCCCGCACAGTCTAAGATGATCCCCTTTCGCAAGGCGCTGACGGAGCGCTTCGGGCCGTTGTTCATCGACCCCATGCTGCTTCTGGCACCCATCGCCCAAGAGCGTGCGGTCTACAACAAGACGGACTGGCATTGGAACGACATCGGAAACTACGAGGTGTCGAGAGCGCTGGTCGACACGATCGCGCGCCTGGACGGACGGCCCGTGCCTTATTGGCGCGATCCTCTCGATGTGGCCCCGGGCAAATTATACGGTGGAGAATCGAGAGAGTTGCCCCTTTTCCATCCGATCATCGAGATTGGTCCACGGTTCCTCCGCCCGTGGGACATTCCCACGCCGACCCGCCCCATGGCCATCGATAGCAAGATTCCCAACTACCTGTTGGCGACACGCCTGCCGGAGGGAGTCAGGGAGGCGTTGCCGACGACCGTTGCCTATGGGGATTCCTTTCTGGGACAAATGCTGCGTGCCGGCATGCCGAACTACTTCCGCGTCTTCTACCTCTCGGACGTCAACACGCCGATCAAGACGGTGCTGAGTGACCTTCCACCGGGTACCAAGTACTTCGTTTATGAATTCTTCGAACCACGCGTTCAGATCATGAACGGACTCATCGAGTTGCCCGACGCCGCTCCCGCCATGCAATGAGGCATCGGTGGCGGAGCAGCGGGAGCTCAACCAGGTCAAGAGAAATCCGCCGGTCCAGAGAACCTTCGTCGTCAGATCAACTTGAGTCCATTCGATTCGTGAATCATTGGCTCGCTGTCCTAGCCGGAGTTGCATGATGGGATCGTCCTTCAATTTAAAGAAGAAACAATGGTTTCTGCTACTTGGCACGTTTGCGGTGGTCTTGATCGGTCTGGGTTTTTATTCCGTCCGTTTAGGAAGGGACACAAATTTCGATCTGAAGATGTATCACTGGTACAACGGATATGCGTATTGGGAAAACAGATACGAGATCGATATGCAACCGTCAGAGGACGGTTTCTGGACAAATTCTTACTTGGACGCAGCATACTATAAACTCGCGTCTAACATTTCTCCGAAGACACTAGCATTCGTTCTTGGGTCCATGCATGGCATCACGGTCGTCCTGCTGGGATTGCTTTCGATCAGGGTTCTTCCATTCGATGAGTCATGGAAGCGAGTCTGTTTGGGTCTACTGACTGCACTGGTCGGAGCGTTCAATGCGATCAGCATCGGTATCCTCGGCACTACATTCTACGATAGTCTTCTATTCTGCCTTCCCTTGGCGGCGATTCTGCTTCTGGTGGTGGCGCTGGAGCGTGACAGACCCATTGGCTCATCGGCGGGAGAAGTCCTGTGGGTGATATTGGCGGGATTCTTGGTGGGGATCGCCGCCGGGCTCAAACTCGTGAATGGATACTGGACGGTAGGGATTGCCGCGGCGATTCCCTTTTGTGCTCTGGACGGATGGAGAATACTCCGGTCGTTCACGGCGTTTTCGCTGGGGGTGCTGGCGGGAATGCTGTCCGCGTCTGGAGTGTGGTGGTGGTGGGCTTGGCAAGTGGCCGGGAACCCGATTTTCCCATTGTACAACAGGTTCTTCGGGTCCCCGCTTGGTCCAGACTACACGGACACCTTTCGCCAGCACAGCCTGTGGGAGTTCCTCACCTATCCGTTCCGGCTCGCCTTCCATTATAACGTGGGCGGTTCGGTGCCTGTACTCGACTTGCGCTTGTGCGTGGTGCTGCTGCTGATCGGGGCCGTGCTGATTGTCCAGGTCTACCGGCTGGCGCGGCGCACGAAGCCGGGCCAGGGTCGCCGGCTGGAGCGGCCTGCGCGCTTGGTGCTGGCCGTCTTTGTGTTCAGCTACGTGACCTGGCTCCTGATCTTCGGAAATTTCCGGTACGCGGTGGGACTGCTGACTCTCGCCCCACTCGTGATCGTCTTGCTGGTGGAAATGCTACCGCTGGGCGCGCGCGCGCACATGGTGCTGGTCGTCGGTATATTCGCGGTCGTCACGGTGGTCATTCGCCCGCAGGACTATGGGCGCTCCCGATTTGACGGTGAGCCACCACATGTGTTGGTGCCTAGCCCGGATCAATTCATGGGTTCAATGATCTTGATGACAGGCACCGAGCCG
>JBGOUY010000285.1:0-5602 GCA_041477795.1 bacterium | reverse complement strand
CGGATCGCCATCCCCGCCGCCCGCCGCCCGTGACTTCCGCCGGACGGGCACGCGCCACGGGTCACCCGGTTGCCCCTCAAGAGGAAGCGAGTGCCATGAGCGGTCTGACCCGGGACGACCTGAAGACCATCCTTCAGCTCGGCATCCACATCGCCAAGATCGATGGCGACTTCGCCGTGTGGGAGAAGAAGGTGCTCGCCCGCTACGCCGAGGCCATGAAGCTGACCGAGGCGGAAAAGGCGGACATGGTGAAGCAGAACCTCAGCCTCGCCAAGGGTCTGGCCTCCCTTTCCAGCAGCGAAGCCAAGCACCTGCTGCTCAAGACCCTGTGCTCGGTCGCCCTCTCCGACGGCGTGCCCCACGAGCTGGAGCTGGACTTCATCCAGAAGGTGATGCAGCGCCTGGGGGGGCAGATCTTCATCCTGGCCAAGGAGGAGTGGGGCAGCTACGAGAAGGAAGTGATGGACACCATCAGCGAGGTCGTCAAGTCCATGGCCTGACGGTCACTCTTGCCGCACCGCACCACCCCGCAAGTCCAGCCGACCGATCACTGCAACGCGGGCCCAGCGCACGACCGCAGCCGCGCCCCCGCGGGGGGTCGGGGGAATAGGTCCCCCCGGATTCTTGCAGCTATCTCTGGGCCAGCACGCTAGTTGTGCACGGGAGCGGCGACGGGCTGGGCCAGGGCGATGCGATCCTTGACGCGGCGCAGCTCGCGCCGGGCGATGACCATGTTGTGCACCTCGTCCGGCCCATCGGCCAGGCGCAGGATGCGCGCATAGGCCCACAGGCGGGCCAGGGGCACTTCGTTGGTGGTGCCCAGGGCGCCGTGCACCTGGATGGCGCGGTCCACCACCGTCTGGAACATGTTGGCGGCCACGGTCTTGATCATGGAGATCTCATGGCGGGCCTCCTTCTTGCCATAGGTATCGATCTTCCAGGCCGCATACAGCACCAGCAGGCGCGCCTGCTCGATCTCCATGCGGGACTTGGCGATCCACTCCTGGATCACGCCTTTGTCCGCCAGGGGCGAGCCGTGGGCGACGCGCTTGAGGGCGCGTTCGCACATCATGTCCAGCGCCCGCTGCGCCCCGCCGATGGCGCGCATGCAGTGGTGGATGCGGCCGGGGCCGAGCCGCGCCTGGGCGATGGGGAAGCCGTCGCCCTCCTTGCCCAGCAGGTTGCTGGCCGGCACGCGGCAGTTCTCGTAGCGCACCTCGCAATGGCCGTGGCCGCCGTTGTCGTTGAACACGTGCACGGGGCGGATCACGTTCATCCCCTTCGTGGCAAGCGGCACCAGGATCTGGCTGGCGCGGCGGTGCGGCGGCGCCTCGGGATCGGTCACCACCATCACGATGGCGATCTTGCAGTTGGGGTGCGCTGCGTTGGAGGTGAACCACTTGTGGCCATTGATGACGTAGTCCTTGCCCTCGCGCACGGCGCGCGTGCGCAGCAGGGTCGGGTCGGAGCCGGCCACCTCCGGCTCGGTCATGGAGAAGCAGGAGCGCATCTTGCCGTCCAGCAGGGGCTCCAGCCAGGCCTTGCGCTGCGCATCCGTGCCGAACTCGGCCAGGATTTCCATATTGCCGGTGTCGGGGGCGTTGCAGTTGAACACCTCGGAGGCGATCAGGCTGCGCCCCATGCTCTCGGCCAGCGGTGCATACTCCAGGTTGGTCAGGCCCGCGCCGTAACGGGCATCGGGCAGAAACAGGTTCCACAGTCCCTGTGCCCGGGCCTTGGCCTTCAGCTCCTCCATGATCGGAGGATGGCAGTGCTTGTTCCCGGAGGCCTCCACCTGCTGCTCGTACACCTTCTCGTTGGGGTAGACGTACTCGTCCATGAAGCGCGTGACCTGTTCGATCAGCCGCTTCGTCTTGTCATTGAATTCGAAGTGCATGGGGTCTTCCTTCCGTCGAGTGACCGGCGCGTAAGCCTCCCGCGCGGCGCAATGGAGCTGGCTGCTGGTGTGGTATCCCACTGCATGGCACAGCGCAGCCGAAGGGGTCAAGGCACGCCCCGGCCGCCCTTGCTGTGCCGGACGGCCGGCGGAGGCTGGGCGGTCGCCCGCGGCAGTGCGCCCAGCCCGGCCACGAACGGTGCGCCAACCGGGGCCGGCCGCTGCCCGCGGCGCGCGCTCAAGTTTTCCGCCGCGGCGCCGCTACAGCAGACGAGGGAACCCGGCCGGCCCGGGTCGCCAGTCATTCCAGCGGGGAGCCTCGCCATGCCTAGCCCGATTGCAGCGCCATCGTCCTCCGCACCGTCCGTGCGCCGCCCGCAGGCCGTGGCCCCCCTCGCGACCAAGCCCGAGACGCCGGCCCGCGAAGGCACGCCGGGCGAGAGCAGCTTCGCCGAGCTGCTGGCCGAAGCGGACGCCGTGCGCGACCTGATCGATGTGCGCCGCCGCGCTGCGGAGGGGCCGGGCAACGGGCCCGCCGGGCTGACGCGGGGCGTGCAGGGGGCGCTGCAGGGCGCCACGGCCCTCCTCACGCGCCAGCCGTGGCTGGGCCTCGCGCTGCTGCGGCGGCCTGCGGCGCCCACCGGCCGTGCGCAGGCCCGCCAGACGCCCGCCGTGCAACCGCAGGCGGGCCACGCCGACTAGCGGCCGTTGCGCCGCATCGGCTCGAACGGGGAAGGTCCGGCCCCGCGGCGACACCGGCCCTGTCATGGGGAGGCCGGCGCCGCCGCGGGGTACGGGGGGTGCGTGGATGCGACGACTGCACGGGGTAGGACTGCGTTTGCAACGAGCAGACTTGGCTGCCGAACTGGTGGCGGTCGATGCCTGCCACTTCCTCCTGCTCAGTCATCCGCAGACCGAAGCTGGCCTTGCCGGCCAGCCACACGCTGAAGCTTGCGCCGCAGGTGAATGCGCCCACCAGCACCCCGCCGGTGAGCTGGTCCATGACGGGCACCGCCGGATTGCAGATGCCGACGGCGAGCGTGCCCCAGTCTCCATTCACGGGGTGCACGGAAAGCGCGCCGACCGGGTCGTCCAGCTTGAGCTTGTCGAGCAGGGGCGCGGCAAAGGTGACCAGGACGCCGGCCACGGCGCCCACCCGCACGGCCACGCCGCTGCCGGGCCTCAGATGGCCGCCTCGTTGAGCTCCCGCGTCCGGATCCGCATCACCTTTGCCACCGGATAGACGAAGATCTTGCCGTCGCCGATCTTGCCCGTACCGGCTGCCGTGGCGATGGCATCCACGACGGCGTCTTCCTTGTCGGCCGACACGACGGTCTCTATCTTCAGCTTGGGCAGGAAATCCACCGTGTACTCGGCCCCGCGGTAAAGCTCGCTGTGGCCTTTCTGCCGGCCGAAGCCCTTGACCTCGTAAATCGTCATGCCCGACACCCCGACCTTGTTGAGGGCCTCGCGCACTTTTTCCAGCGTGTAAGGCTTGATGATCGCCTCAATTTTCACCATGGACGTCGCTCCTTGGTTCGGTCAGCACGCGAACGGGGCGGTTCCCCACGCGAGCACAATTCGTGTCAACTGCGCTCCCATCGCAGGAATGATGCCAGGGCCATGGAATTCCCCAGTACGCTGATATGGCAGGGAATCGTTGCTCAGCTATGCAGCGTTCGGACGGGTGGCTGCACGATCGACGGGCAGCGCCAAGAGCTTCTTGCCCAAATGATAGGCAGCGGCGACCGCGCTGGCGCTGCGGCAACTGGCCGGGTGGGCCCGGGCATGGTAGCCTCAGCGCAGGCCGCCTGCGGAGCGGCCAGCCGCGCCCCTCGGGCGCCGACCTGGTGAGGAAGCGATGAATCCGACCCTGGAAGCCCTGCACTCGGCGCACCATGCGCGCTTCGGCGAGGTCGCCGGCGTGCCGCTGCCGCTGGGCTACGGGGACTTCGCTGGGGAGGTGGCCGCCATCCGCACGGGCCTGGGCGTGCTGGACCTGGCAGCGTGCGGCGTCATCGTTGTGCGCGGGCCGGACGCCGCGGAGTTCCTCGGCGGCCTCACCACCAACGACGTCAAGCGCCTGGCCGAAGGACGCGCCCAGCCCGACCTGCTCTGCGCCAACAAGGGCAAGATCCTCTTTGCGCTGGAAGTCGTGCGCCTCAAGCCCGACCAGTACCTGCTCGTCACGGGCCCGGGCGAGCTGGAGGGCGTGGCGGCGCACCTGGACGCCTACCACATCCGCGAGGACCTCGAGCTCGGCCGCGTGCCGCTGGTGCGGCTGGACCTGCTGGGGCCACAGGCGGAGGCGGGGCTGACCGCGCTGGGCCACTCCAGCGCGACTCCCATCGGCAGCTATCGCAACGCGCCCCTGCTCTCGCTGGACTATCCGCTGGGGGCCCTGCCCCGCGCGATGGTGCTGCTGCCCGCCGCCCATGCCGGGCCCTGGCTGGAGGCACTGCTGGCGGCGCTGCCCGCGGCCCGGCTGGTGGGCTTCGACGCCTACGAGGAGATGCGCATCCGCGCCGGCGTGCCGCGCTTCGGCGTGGACTTCGACCGCGACCTGCTGCCCGCCGAGGCGGCGTTGTACGACCGGCTCTCGTTCAGCAAGGGCTGCTACGTGGGGCAGGAGGTGCATGCGCGCCTGCACCACCGCGGCCACGTCAACCGCAAGCTCTGCGCGCTGAGCGTGCCGGAGGCGCAAGCGGAAGCGCTGCGGCCCGGCGCGGAGCTGTACGAGGGCGCAGAGAGCGTCGGCCACGTCACCAGCCTGTCGCGGCTGCCGGTGGACGGCGAGCGGCGCGGCATCGCCCTGCTGCGCTACCAGACGCTCAGCGCGGGCACGGCCCTGGCCGCCGCCCCCAATGGCCCCGCGCTGCTCCGCCCCATGGCCCTGGCCACAGACCTGGGGGCCAGACGCGCGTGAGCGACGGGCGGGTGCGGCACGGGAGCGCGTTCCGCCCGCGCAGGCGGTTCGGCTCGCCCCACGCGAGGCAGCGCCTGCCGTTCCTGGCGGCCCTTGGCGCAGCCCTCGGCTTATGGGCCGCCGGCTGCAGCCCGGCGGGGCCCGGCCCGGAGCGCATCCTCAGCTATGCCTACCCCGTTCCGCCGGAGGTCACCTTTGACCTGCGGCGCGGCGAACCGCTCTCCCCGCAGCAGATGGCCGCCCGCTTGGCGTCCGTGCGGCTGCTCTTCCTGGGCGAGCAGCACACGGAGCCGCGCAGCCATGCCTTCCAGCGCGAGCTCCTCGCGCGCTTGGCCATGGGCGGCCGCCCGGTCGTGGTGGCCCTGGAGATGTTCCCGCCCGCGGCGGACGCGGCCTTGGAGGACTGGCGCCAGGGGCGCTCCGACGAGCTGACCTTCCTCGAGCAGGCGGACTGGTACACGCACTGGGGCTTCCCCTGGGCGATCTATCGCGACCTGTTCCTGCTCTTCCGCGAGCGGCACCTGGAACTGCACGGGGTCAATGCCACGCGCGCGGAGCGCGATGCCGTGCGCGCCGACCACCCGGCCGACCTGTCGGCGGACGTGCGGGCGCTGCTGGGCGAGTTGGACGAGACCGTCCCGCCGCACCAGGCCTATCTGCTCGACACGCTGCGCGGCGTGGAGCACGGGGGCGACCTGCAGCCGGACTCCGAAGGCTTCCGCCACATCTATCGCGTGCAGCGCCTGTGGGACCGCCTGATGGGCGTGCGCGCGGCGCGG
>JBGOUY010000070.1:0-16232 GCA_041477795.1 bacterium | reverse complement strand
GCGTTCAGATCGGCGTCGATGGCCATCTGCTTGCCCGGCATGGCGTCCAAGGTGAAGCGCGCCGCCACCTCGGCGATGCGCCCCGCGCCCTTGGTGATCACCACGAAGTTGATGATGACCAGGATCAGGAAGATGATGATGCCGACCGCGAAGTTGCCCCCCACCACGAAGCCGCCAAAGGCCTTGATCACCTGCCCCGCCGCCCCCAGGCCCTGGTTGCCGTTGGCCAGGATCAAGCGGGTCGAGGCCACGTTCAGCGACAGCCGGAACAGGGTCGAGATCAGCAGCACCGTCGGAAACGCGGAGAAGTCCAACGGGTGCAGCGTGAACAGCGAGACGAACAGGATCAGGATCGAGACGGCGATGCTGATGGAGAGCAGAATGTCCAGCAGCATCGGCAGCAGCGGCAGCACCAGCACCATGATGATGCTGATGACGCCGATGGCCAGCACGAAGTCCGTATTGCGCGAGGCGCGCATGAGGACGGGCGCTCTAGACGTCTGAGTGGCCATGGCCGGTCGGTCGCTTCACTGCGTTGGCTGCGGCGGGTGGCTCGCGGGCCCCCGTGGCGTCACTGAAACCTGCGTCCCCGAGGCGTCGCGACCGTCAGATAAACTAGCATACCTGCGCTCGCGGCGAAACCGCCGGCGCCTGTCCGGCTAGCCGGTGGGTGTCGCAGTCTTGCCCTTCAGCCGGTACACGTAGGCGAGGATTTCCGCGACGGCGCGGAAGAATTGCTCGGGCACCTCGTCTCCGATCTCCACAAAGTTGTAGATTTCGCGCGCCAGCGGGGGATTCTCCACGATGGGCACGTTGTTCTCGCTCGCGATGGCCTTGATGCGCTCGGCCACGAAGTCCGCGCCCTTGGCCGTCACCTTGGGCGCGGTCATCATCTCGCGGTCGTATTGCAGCGCCACGGCGAAGTGGGTCGGGTTGGTGACGACCACGTCCGCCTTGGGCACGTTCTGCATCATGCGCGCGCGGGACATCTCGCGCTGGATCTGGCGCACGCGCGAGCGCAGTTGCGGGTCGCCCTCGGTCTGCTTCAGCTCCTCGCGCAGCTCCTGCTTGGTCATCTTCAGGCGCTGCTCGTACTGCCAGCGCTGGAACAGGTAGTCGAAGATGGCCAGCACCGCCAGGGCCACCACCACGCGGCCAAAGAGCTTGGCCAGCAGCGTGAAGTTGAACGCCAGGATGCCCGACAGGGGCAGCTTGGACAAGGACATCAGGTCCACCACCTGGCCGCTCAGCGAAATCCAGGTGATGTAGCCGATGACCCCCATCTTGAACAGGCCCTTCATCAGCTCGGCGATGCCGTTGGCCGAAAAGATGCGGCGCAGGCCGTTGAGCGGGCTGATGCGGTTGCCCTGGAACTGGAGCGGGTTCACGTGCACGCCCACCTGCACCAGCGTGGAGAAGATGGACACGAGAAACACCGTCATGAACAGGCCCGCCAGCATCAGCGAGATCACCCACAGCCCGTCGCGCAGGTGGCGATAGAGGAAGGGGATGGTGAGGTCCTGCGTCATGCGCAGGTCGCGGAAGCTCTGCACCCAGTAGCCTTCCATCTGCACCAGGCCGGCGCGGCCCAGCACGAGGAAGTAGAGCAGCACGGAGCCCAGCAGGGCCGCCGAGGCGACCTCGCGGCTCAAGGCGACCTGGCCGTCCTTGCGCGCGTCTTCGCGCTTCTTCTGGGTCGGCGCTTCTGTGCGTTCCTGTGCACCGGCTTCAGCCACGGCCCAACCCCTGGAGCAGGACGGCTTCCAGCTGGCCGATCAGGGCCTGCACCGCCTCGACAAAGTACGGGAAGCCCAGCGCCAGCAGCAGAATCCCCAGCGCGATGGTGAAGGGGAAGCCCACGACAAACACGTTCACCTGCGGCACGGAGCGCGCCACCAGCCCGATGCTGAAGTTCGCCGCCAGCATGGCCACGATCAGGGGCGCGCCCACCTGCAGCCCGACAACGAAGATGTTGGCGGCCAGTTTCATGTAATGCTCGAAGAGCGACTGCGTCAGCACCAGCTCCCCCGGCTGGATGGTCTGGTAGCTCAGCAGCAGCGCCCGGATCAGCAGGTGGTGGCCGTCCAGGATCACGAACAGCAGCAGCGTGAAGATAAGCTGGATCTGCCCGATCAACGGCACCTGCGTGTCGGAGGAGGGATCGAAGACGTTGGCGATGCCGATGCCCATCTGGAAGCCGATCACCTCGCCCGCCAGCGACACGCCGGTCAGCAGCAGGCGCGAGGTGAAGCCGATCATGGCGCCCACGCCCACCTCGCGCGCCATCAGCAGCGCCATGGAGACGACGTTGGGATCGGCCCCCACGCGCGGAGTGGCCACGACGGGGAAGAAGACCAGCGCCAGAATGAAGGCGAAGGCGGCCTTGAGCTGGAGCGGAATGTTCTGGTCGCTCAGGATGGGCGCAGAAATGAATAACCCGGAGATGCGCCCGAGAATCACGAGGAACCCGAGGAACTGGGCGGGTTCAAAGGCGAGCAGATTCGGCATCATTGCCTCTGCGCCAGGGGATCATCCATTTTCCCTTCCCGCATGCAGTGCGCGGGGCATGTCACTGATGTCACAATCTTATAGCAGGAGCGGGATCAGCCTTTCAAGTCATTTCTTCAAGCGGGGGACCTGACTTCGCGGTGCGGACTGCTGGAAGGGAAATCCTAAGCCGGCACGGCGCGCAGCGGGGAGGGGGCAGCGGCGGATCGCCAGCCGGATCAGCCGGCTACCGGAGCCCCGCGGCGGGATGGTATGCGCGGCGTGCGCGAGCCGCAACGCGCAGCCGGCGGCGGCCTCGCGTGCGCCAGCCGCCGGCCGAGGCGCAGCGACCTAGAGCTTGATGCGGATCTCCGACACGCGCATCACGCTGAGCGGCTGGTCCGGCTCCACGAGCATGGGCTCGAAGGCCGGGTTCATGGGCTGCAGGATCGTCGTGCCGTCGGACTTGCGGTAGAAGGTCTTGACGGTGAACTCCTCCTCGCCCCGGCGCGCCAGTACGATCTGGCCGTTGGTCACCGGCGCCGCGGGCGAGACCAGCAGCAGCGCGCCGGGCGGAATGTGCCCACCGATCATGCTCTCGCCTTCGGCGACGATGAAGAACGCATCCGGATCGCGCAATTCCACCGGCTCGAACTGGTCGGGCTCCACCGCGTAGGATTCCAGCCACGCGCCGCACGCCGCACGGCCCAGCACGGGCGCCATCCGCGTGTCGCCCTCCACCCCGGGCCGGGGCACGGCGCGCCCGGCGAACAGGTGCTCCATGCCCCCCGGCGCCTTCTGCCGGTAGGCCGAGCGGATCAGCGCCTCGGCCTCCATGCCGAGCTTCTCCGCGTAAAGCAGCAGCGTCTTGTCCTTGGGCAGGTGGCCGCTGGAGATCACCTTGCGCAGCAACTCATAAGGCAGGTCGAAATCCCGCGCGCATTCCTTGATGTCGCTGTAGCCCAGCGCCTGGATGCGCTCCTTCAAAAGGCTGGCGATGGTGGCCATTTGGTGCCATGCTTGCGGTTGATAAAAGGCCCGGCGCGGCGTCATCCCTGCTGCCGCGCTGGGGCGGGCGATGGTCCTTCACGCGTCGTGCGCACCCGGAGCGCTTCCTTGCATCGCCCTGTGGACTTACAGCCCTGTGGACCGATTCGGCTGCATCCTTGCTGCCGCGCTGCGGCCGGCCGTCCTGCCTCTGACGTAACACAACCAAAAATTGGTTGGCAAGAAAAAAGTTACGTTCCCGGAAGCGCCATTGCATCGCCACATCGGACCGGATAGCCGCGGGGGAATGCGAGTGTGTCAGGGATGACTATGCAGCTATCCCGCCGGCAGTTGTTCCAGCTCATCGCGGCGGCCGCCTCGGGCGCCGCGCTGCTGCAGGGCACGCAGCGGCTCGCCGCCGCGCTCACGGCCCAGCCCAATCCCCCGATCCTGCTCTGGCTGAACGACGGGGGCGACGACCTGAGCCTGCTGCCGCTGCTGGGCCAGCAGGTGCCGCACTTCCTGGAGCTGGTGGCACTGCAGTGGAACGTGCAGGCCTTCGACGCCGTGCTCCCCACGCGGCGCGATCTGGGCACGCTGGAGCTGCCCGGCGCGCCGATCTTCGTGGTGGAGCGCCTGCCGCCGCCGGAGGCGCTGGACGCCGCTGCGGGCAGCCCGCTGGCCGCGCGCTTGGCCACGGCCAAGGCGGCCATCCTGCTGGGCACGGACGCGTGCTACGGCGGCTTCACGGAAGATCCGGCGCGCGTGGCACACTTCGAGGGCGTTTGCCGGCAGCTCAAGACGCCGCTAATCCGCCTGCCCGGCGTGCCGCCGCCCCCGCACCACCTGGTGGGGCTGCTGGCGCACCTGGAGTTCTTCGGCTTTCCGCCGCTGGACGCCTCCGGCCGGCCGCTGCTCTATTACGGCGAGACCGTCTGCATCACCTGCGAGCGCCGGGCGGACCTGGATGCCGGGCACTTCGCGCTGGCCTTCGGCGAGAGCGGCTGCCTGCTCAAGCTCGGCTGCAAGGGGCTGGTCACGCACAACACCTGCAGCACCGCGCGCTGGAACAATGGCGAGAACTGGTGCGTCGGCGCCGGCGGGCCCTGCACGGGGTGCTCGGAACCGGGCTACCCGGATCACGGCGGCATCGGCCTCTACGGCCGCCTGACCGGCGGCGCGGAGGGCGCGCGGCCCGTGCTGTGGGGCGTGGTCGAGCAGATCGGCTACGGGCTGGCCGGGCTGGCCGGCGCGGGCCTGCTGCTGCAATCCTTGCGGCGCTGGCTGCTGCCTCCGCTGCGGCCGAAGGCTCCGCTGTCCGAACGGCCGCCGTCCGCACGGCCGCCGTCCGACCGGCCGCCGGCTGCGCCATCCGAACGGCCAGCGGACGCGCGGCCGCCGACCGCCCCCTCCCGCCGCGGGGAGGGCTGAGATGGCGGCCTCGCTGCATCTCACGCGCGTGGAGGGCGGCCTGCTGCTGGAACAGGGGCCGGACGGCCAGGTGCGCCTGCGCGGCCAGCCGCCGCGCGGCTTCGAGCCGCGCCTGATCGGCCGCGGCCCGCTGGAGGCGGTGTTCCTCACGCAGCAGATCTCGGCCGACGCGGGCATCAGCCACGCCCTGGCCGCGCTGACGGCCTGGGAGCACGCCGGCCGCATCCCCGTGGCGGAAAACGGGCGCCAGTTGCGCGAGCTGCTGCATGGCCTCTCGCTGGCCCACGCCCACCTGCGCCACTTCTACCTCACCGCCCTGCCCGACTACCTGCCCTGGAGCTCCCTGGAGACGTACGCCGGGCCTTCCGAGGTGCTGCAGGACCTGCGCGCGGAGCTGAAGGACAAGCCGCGACAGGACTGGACCCGCGCCGGCTTCGAGCATCCGTTCAGCGATGCGGAGCGCAATCAGCTGTGGGAGCACCGCGCCCACGCCGTGCGGCAACTGGGGCTGCTCCAGCACATGCTGGCGCTGCTGGGCGGCAAGTACCCGGTCGCCATGTCCCTCGTGCCAGGCGGCATGAACATCTCGCTCAGCGCGCAGACCCTGCTCAAGCTGCGCGGCTACCTGGCCGAGGTGCGGCGCTTCCTGGAGGAGCAGACGCTGGAGGATGGGCTGCTCATCGTCAAGCGCTATCCGGTGCTCAAGGGACTGGGGCGAGGCGTGCCGGACCTGCTCTGCACCGGCTCCGGGGAGGACGAGGCGGCGGTCGAGGGCGCGCTCTTCCCCTCCGGCGTGCTGCTGGCGGACCGCCTGGAGCCCTTCGCGCCCGTGGCGACGGAGTCCATCCGCAGCGCGTTCTACCGCGTCGCTCCGCAGGGCGATCCCAGCGGCACGGTCACCGTGCCCCAGCCGGACAAGGAGGGCGCGTACAGCTGGATCAAGGCGCCGCGCTACCAGGGCAAGGCCATGGAAACCGGGCCCCTGGCACGGCTGGTGGTGACCTACCTTTCCGGCGCCCGCATGTCCCACCCGGAGCTGGTGGACCAACTGGAGCAGCAGCTGGGCGTCTCCATCCGCCGCGGCAACACGGTGGCCGGCCGCCTGCTGGCGCGCCTGGGAGAGCTGGGCGCGCTGCTGGAGCGGGCCGAGACGCTGCTGGACCAGATCGACCCGGCCCAGCCCACCGTGCTCAACGAGACCCCGCCGTTCCGCGTGAGCGGCGAGGGGCTGGCCCTGCTCGAGGCGCCCGCGGGCGCCCTGCAGCACCGCCTGATCCTGCAGCGGGGACGCATCGTTCATTACGACATCGTGACGGCCAATACCTGGAACGGCTCGCCCCAGGACGAACAGAAGCAGGCCGGCAGCCTGGAGACCGCGCTCAACCAGGTGCCGCTCAATCTCAGCGAGGCGGGCGCGCAGCGCACCGCCGCCCGCATCGTCCACTCCTTCGCCTTCAGCACCACCGATGCCGTTCAGTAGGATCAGCAGGCGCGAGGCCATCTGGCGCTGGGTGCAGGCGATCCTGGCGCCCTTCGACGGCGTGGTGACCCACGCGGCCGAGTGGGTCAGCTACGGGGCGCTGGCGGTGCTGATCGTCTCCGGGGAAACGATCCGCTGGGTGGACTATCGCGACACGCTGATTGCGGCGCCCACGCTGCGCGCCGTGCACGCGCTGGCCGGCTTCGCCCTGGCCATCGCCCTGGCCGTGCGCGGAGTGGATGGCGCGCTGCGCGGCGGGGAGACCCTCGTGGCGCAGTGGCGGGTGCGCGGGCGCTTGCCGGCGTTCAACTGGCAGGCCCTCAACGCGGCGCGCGTGCTGGATGCGGCGTGGTGGCTGGTGGTGGCGTTGCTGGTGCTCTCCGGCCTGGAACGCTATGCCCAGCTCCGGCACGGCACGAGCGTGCTGCCGGGGCTTGCCCCCAGCGCCTGGTGGGCGTTGCACCGGCCGATGCTGCCCTATTTGTATGCGTTCCTGCTGATTAACGGCTTGGTTCGGGGTAGAATGGCGATCAAACGGGCGTTGTCCTACCTGTACACGCCCTGATCTTCACCGGGCCCAGCGGCCCCGCGCTGGGCCCGCGCGAGCGACCCCGCGCAGCGATCTCCTCCGAAGGAGCAGCCATGGCCGAAGTCAACTTCTTCAAGTCCGACCTGCGCGAGCTGGAATTCGCGCTGTTCGAACAGTTCCGGCTGACCGAACTGTTCGCCAGCAAGGCCTTCTCCCACTTCTCCGAGGCGGACGCGCGGCTGATCCTCAAGGAGGCGCAGACCTTCGCCACGGAGGTGATCGGGCCAACCCTGCGCGCCACGGACCAGGCCGGCTGCCAGCTCACGCCCGAGGGCGTCAAGGTGCCGGCGCCGCTGCACGAGCTGTGGAAGCAGTACTACGAGGCCGGCTGGAACACCCTGGACATGCCCGAAGCCGAGGGCGGCCAGGGCGCGCCGCGCCTGCTGTCCGTGGCCGTGGCGGAGATGATGACGGGGGCGAACACCGCCTTCCACATGTACCCGGGCCTCTCCAACGCCGCGGCTTCCGTGATCCGCGCCTTCGGCACGCCGGAGCAGCGCGAGCTCTTCGCGGGCAAGATCGAGAACGGCACGTGGGGCGGCACGATGGTGCTCACCGAGCCCCACGCCGGCTCGGACGTGGGGCTGAGCCTGAGCAAGGCCGTGCACAATGGCGACGGCAGCTACCAGATCAGCGGCAACAAGATCTTCATCTCCGGGGGCGACCAGGACATCACGGAGAACATCATCCACCTGGCGCTCGCCCGCATCGAGGGCGCGCCGCGCGGCACGCGCGGGCTCTCCCTGTTCATCATCCCCAAGGTGCGCGTGAAGCCGGACGGCTCCCTGGGCCAGCCCAATGACGTGGTCTGCACGCACATCGAGCACAAGATGGGCATCCATGCCTCCGCCACCGCGGCCCTGGCCTTCGGCGAGAACGGCGGGTGCATCGGCTACCTGCTGGGCGGGGAGCCCAAGGCCGGCGTGGAGCCGGGCGAGGGCATGCGCAAGATGTTCCTCATGATGAACAGCGCGCGCGTGGCCGTCGGCGTGCAGTCCATCGCGGTGGCCTCCACGGCCTACCTGAACGCGCTGGAGTATGCCCGCACCCGCCTGCAGGGCGCCCACATCACCAAGGGCCGCGGCGAGAAGGGCGCGGTGCCCATCATCCAGCACGCGGACGTGCGGCGCATGCTGCTGGAGATGAAGTCCATCGTGGAGGGCTGCCGCGCGCTGATCTTCCACACCGTGCGCCTGCTGGACCAGGCCCGCGCCTCCGACGGCGACGAGCGCAGCGCGCTGGAGGACTACTTCGGCCTGTTCATCCCGCTGGTGAAGGCCCACATTTCCGACATGGCCGTGCACGTGACCTCGCTGGCGCTGCAAGTCTACGGCGGCGCGGGCTACACGGCGGACTACCCGGCCGAGCAGTACTTCCGCGACTCGCGCATCTTCCCCATCTACGAGGGCACCAACGGCATCCAGGCGCTGGACCTGGTGGGGCGCAAGCTGGGCCAGGCGCAGGGGGCGCTGGTGGGCCGCTTCGGCAAGGAGGTGCACAAGAGCGTCAAGGCCCTCGCCGCCCGCAAGAGCTTCGGAACCGAGGCCGGCATCCTGGGCAAGGGCCTGGAGAAGTTCAACGCGACCCTGGGCGTCTTCCTCAACTGGTCGCTCAAGGGCGGCTTGGAGCAGGTGGCACTCTGCGCCGTGCCCTTCCTCACCGCCATGGCGCAGATCGCCATCGCCCAACTGCTGCTGGAGGGCGCGGCCCTGGCCGAGGATGCCCTGGCCAAGGTGGAGCCGGACAGCCAGGACGGCCAGTTCTACCGCGGCAAGATCGCCTCGGCGCGCTTCTATGTGCGCAACCTGCTCCCGCCCGCCATCGCGCGGCTGGAGACGATCCAGGGCGGGGACACCTCCGCGCTGGACATTCCCGACGGCGGCTTCTCGCTGGCGTACTGAAGCCGCGCGCCGGTACCGGGTGCGGAGGGGGCGCGGCCGTGCAGACCGCCGTCATCGCGTGGGGGGACGTGGCCTCGGTGCTGGGCGGCCTGGCGGTGCTGTTGCTGCTGCTCGCCGCGTACTTCATTCCCGTGCTGATCGCCTACGGCCGCGGCCACGATCAGCTCACGCTCATCGTCGTCCTGGACGTGTGCTTCGGCTGGACGGTGCTGGGCTGGCTGGTGGCGCTGCTCTGGTCCCTCACGGCGATCGAACCCGGCCCTGCCGCGGCGCCCTTCCGGCGCCGCCCGCCCACGAAGTGAGGCGGGGGCGCACGGGCCGCTCCCAATGCTCGCGCCAATCTCTCTTCATCGAAATTCGACAGCGCCGCCTACCCAATCGGTAGGATTCTTGAACTTCGGATTCGTAACGAACTTTCTCTGGACCACTTTTTTTGTTCGGATAATCATTCAAGCAAGCAACCGCTGGGGAGAGTCCATGGCCGATCGAACTGCAATCGAATGGACTGATGCGACTTGGAACCCCGTAACGGGGTGCACCAAGGTGAGCAAAGGGTGCGATCACTGCTACGCCGAGCGGTTCTCCGAGCGTTTCCGGGGAGTGCCCGGACATCCATTCGAGAATGGTTTTGACCTTACCCTACGGCCCGAGCGACTCGAGCAGCCCTTGCGCTGGAAGACGCCGCGCCGAATCTTTGTAAATTCGATGAGCGACCTGTTCCACAAGGGCATCCCAAGGAATTTCATTGATAGCGTGTTTGATACGATGGAGCGGGCCGACTGGCATGAGTTCCAGGTGCTCACCAAGCGCAGTCCGCGCATGCGGGACTACGTGAATGCGCGCTACTCGTCGAGCGTTGCTCCCAACCACATCTGGCTAGGCATGTCCATCGAGGATCAGAATGCGTTGGTTCGGCTACGGCATCTGAAAGACACGACTGCAACCGTGAGATTCATCTCCTTCGAGCCACTGCTTGGACCCATCGGTGAGGTCGACCTGACTGGCATCCATTGGGTGATCACAGGTGGCGAGAGCGGGCCCGGCGCGCGGCCGGTCCAGATCGATTGGCTGCGCTCCCTGCGCGACCAGTGCAAAGAGCAGAAGATCGCATTTTTTTTCAAGCAATGGGGCGGCCGGACGCCGAAGGCGGGGGGAAACGAGATTGATGGGAGGTGCTGGCTTGAATGGCCAGAAGGGGCGTCATCCAGTAAGGCCCGGGTTGCATAGCCGACATTGAATTTCGGGACAACCATGCAAGGCGGAGCTTCGGGAGACAGCATGACAGTGATTCCAAGAGTCTTCTTTGATGAATCGGGTCATACCGGGTCTGATCTGCTAAACAAGGATCAGCCTGTGTTATGCGTAGCTACCAACGCACTGACAAACAGTGAATCTGTCGAAATCTGCAAGGGGGTCACAGCGAAGGCCAAGGAGATTGGCTTTTCTCAACTCGCGAGGTCTGTAGGCGGTAGGCGAAAGATTCTTGCTGCGTTGGTTGCGCTGACCGCACCAAAGGTGAAGCAATCGCCTAAAGTTCGACGTAAGGTACTCGCACTTACCCGTGTTCCCGCCGCGCTTTGGGCAGCATCACCTGCACCTCCACGGCGATCTCGTTGACCAGGTTGTCCACGATCTCGCGGTCGATGGGCTCCTTGTCGATGTTGTGCCCGAAGCGCTCGGCCATGGGGTCCCACAGGTAGGTGAGGGACTCCCCCGCGGCCTTGCCATCCTGCCAGATCAGCTTGGCGATGTGCCCCTTGTGCTCGGGGCTGCTCAGCTCCAGCATGAGCCGGCGCGCCTCGCGGAAGGTCAGATCGGGCGTGAACGAGTAGGTCTTCGTGGCCATGATCCGATTCCGATGAGGGCGTCGCGGCGCCGGCCGGCGGGGCCGCGAGCCGGCCGCGCATTGCGGTCATCATACGCCGCTCCGTGGCCGCCGACTACCCCGTCGGCAGCGGCACCGCCCCGACGCGGGCCGCGCGACGCTGCTGGAGCCAGTGCGGGGCACCCCCTCGCGCCACCGAGCGGGCAGCTCCGCGTTAGACGAAACCATTGATTGAGGTCAAGGTGAGGAAGGCGTTGCCATCTGGTCCTCACCGCCCACAGCTCGTGGCCGCAGGCAACCGCGCCATGTACGGCGGCCACAGGCGTATGACCGAAATCATAGGGCGCGCCGCCCCGACGGCATACCCTGACGGTAGGGACTCCCCGTCCAGGGCCGCCGCGGGCCAGCCAGCCCTGCGGCGAGTGCCTGGGACTCCGTGCGGGAGCGCGCCGTTCCCCAGCCATCGCCCAAGGAGACAAAATGAGGACTCTCGCTTTGCTCGCCCACCGACTCGGCTTGCTGGCCGCGGGCTGTGCCCTGGTCGCTGCCGCGTTCGTGGGCACTGCCCAGGCCCAGATGATCACCAGCGTCATCAAGGGCCAGGAGGACGCCGTCACGACCTACGCGCCGCAGGTGCCGCCGCCCATCACGCGGCCCTTCAACACCAAGGTCGTCGTGCACCTGGAGACCCACGAGATCACCGCGCGGCTGGCCGACGGCGTGGAGTACACCTTCTGGACCTTCGGCGGGCACGTACCGGGCAAGATGATCCGCGTGATGGAAGGGGACCTGGTGGAAATGCATCTGAGCAACCACCCCAGCAGCAAGATGCCCCACAACATCGACCTGCACGCGGTGACCGGCCCGGGCGGGGGCGCAGCATCGTCCTTCACGGCGCCGGGGCACACCTCCGTCTTCTCCTTCCAGGCGCTCAACCCGGGCTTGTACGTGTACCACTGCGCCACCGCGCCGGTGGGCATGCACGTCGGCAACGGCATGTACGGCCTGATCCTGGTCGAGCCGCGCGGCGGCCTGCCCAAGGTGGACCGCGAGTATTACGTGATGCAGGGCGAGTTCTACACCAAGGGCGGCTACGGCGAGGTGGGCCTGCAGCCCTTCGACATGGCCAAGGCCCTGCACGAGCAACCGGACTACGTGGTTTTCAACGGCTCGGTCGGCGCAATGGTGGGCGATAACGCCTTGAAGGCCAAGGTGGGCGAGACGGTGCGCCTGTACGTGGGCAATGGCGGCCCGAACCTGGTCTCGTCCTTCCACGTGATCGGCGAGATCTTCGACACGGTGTACCCGGAAGGCGGCTTCACCCCCAACCACAACGTGCAGACGACGCTGATTCCGGCGGGCGGTGCGGCCATGGTGGAGATGCGCCTGCAGGTGCCGGGCACCTACATCCTGGTGGATCACTCCATCTTCCGCGCCTTCAACAAGGGCGCGCTGGGCATGCTCAAGGCCGATGGGGAAGCCAGCCAGACCGTGTATTCGGGCAAAGTGCTGGACGAGGTCTACAAGCCGGAAGGCGGCGCGATCCAGTCCACCGAGGCCGCGCCCAAGCCGATCGTGGCCAAGAACAAGGCGGAACGCATCGAGTTCGGCCAGCGCATCTTCAACCAGATCTGCTCCGCCTGCCACCAGCAGAGCGGCCTGGGCATCCCGGGGGCGTTCCCTCCGCTGGCGGGCTCGGACTACCTCAATGCAGACAAGGAACGCGCCATCAGTGTCCTCATCAATGGCCTGAGCGGCGCCATCAGCGTGAACGGCACGCCGTTCAACAGCCAGATGCCCTCGCTGCAACTGACAGATGAGGACATCGCCAACGTGCTCACCTACGTCTACAACACCTGGGGCAACAAGGGCCTCACGGTGACGCCGGACGAGGTGGCCGCGCACCGCAAGAAGTAGGCACGGGAGGCAGCCAGGCCTATGGCGCGCCGCATCCTCGCAATGCTGCTGCTGGCCGGGCTGGCCCTCCCCGGGGCCGGCCTGCCAGCGGCACCGGCCGGCACCGTCGACCGCACCCGCGACCGCGCCGTCGACGGTGCCGTGCAGGCAACCCTGCCGCCGCCGCAGCCCACGGCCGCGGCGGCGGGGGTGACTCCGGCGGAGCGGCCGCCGCCCCGCATGGCCGCCATTCCGGCCGGGGTGTACCGCCCGCTCTACAAGCCCAGCGAGCTCAATCCGCAGCGGCACCCTGGGGCGACCGCGCCCAGCGGAGAGATTCCCGTCGCCCCGTTCTTCCTGGACATCTATCCGGTCACCAACGCGGACTACCTGGCCTTCCTGCGGGGCAACGGGAAGTGGCAGCGCTCGCGCATCGCGCGCATCTTCGCCGATACGGGGTACCTGAATAGCTGGGCGGGCGACCTGGAGCCCGGCCCACAGGCGCCGCCGGAGCGCCCGCTGGTCAACGTGTCCTGGTTCGCCGCGCGGGCCTACTGCCAGTGGCGCGGCGGCCACCTGCCCACCACGGCCCAGTGGGAGCACGCCGCGAGCGCCACGGAGACGTCCGGCGACGGCCGCTTCGACCCCGCCTTCGCCCAGCGCATCCTGGCCTGGTACGCGCGGCCCATGCCCGCCGTGCCTCCGCCGGTCGGCAGCGTCTTCCGCAACGTGTGGGGCGTGTATGACCTGCACGGCTTGGTGTGGGAGTGGGTGCGCGACTTCAACACGGCGCTGGTGAGCGGGGAATCGCGCGGCGACAGCGGCCTGGAGCGCGGCATCTACTGCGCCGCGGGCTCCATCGGCGCGGTCAATGGGAACGATTACGCGGCCTTCATGCGCTACGCCTTCCGCAGCAGCCTGGAAGCCAGCTACACCGCCGCCAGCCTGGGCTTCCGCTGCGCCCAGGGCGGCGGATAAGGGAGGCACGAACATGCGACGACGCCCCCACCGGCTGCGCGGCGCCCTGGCGGCGCTCCTGCTGCTGGCGCTGCCTCTGACGGGCGGGTCGGGCGCAGCCTTCGCCCACGGCCATCCCGCCTCCGGCAGCGCGGAGCTGCCCCCGGACGAGCGGCCCGCGGCCCGCGCCGGGCAGTCCATCTACCAGCTCGACTCGCTGTGGCGCGACGACCGCGCGCTGCCGCAGTCCATCGGCTCCCTGGCGGGCCATCCGGTGGTGCTGGCGATGGTCTACACAAGCTGCGAGAACTCCTGCCCGGTGCTGGTGGAGGACATGAAGCGCATCGAGCAGGCCCTGCCGCCCGCCGAGCGCGCCCAGGTCACCTTCGCCCTCTTCTCCTTCGACCCCGCGCGGGATACCCCTGCCGCCCTGGCCGCCTACCGCGTCAAGCGCGGCCTGGACCGCGCGCGCTGGCGCCTCTTCACCAGCGATCCGGACGCGGTGCTGGAACTGGCGGCGGTGCTGGGCGTGAAGTTCCGGCCGGACGGCTCCGGCGACTTCTCCCACTCCAACCTCATCACCGTGCTGGATGCCCAGGGCGTGCTGCGGCACCGGCAGGTGGGCGTCAACCAGCCTCCCGCCGAAACCGTCGCGGCCCTGCACGCGCTGCTGGGCGGATAGGCCCTCCGCCGGCCGCCCGTCTCACCCGGAGTAGGGGCCTAGGAATCGGGCCCCGTTGAAATGAATCAGATGACTCGGGTGGTCAGCAATCCAGACTTCGGTTTCCCAGGAAATCATCTCCACGTACTTTGAAAACGTTCTCTGCTCGGGAAATGCGCTGACAAACACCAACCCGGGTCGAGAGTCCTTGAAGAGCTGGATGAGCTCCTGATGGCGCTTCGGGTCCACGGGTCCGTGCGACGTAACCGCTTCTGCAAGTATGAGCCAGTCTTTGTCTGGATAGTATATGACTGCGTCGGGCATCTTCCCGTGGTCATCCACCCGAACCCCGAGATTCGCCAGAAGTTCCTGGTCAAAGTATCCCCGCTTGTCCCCTGCGTCGCCCGCATAGGCGAGAATTCCGCCAGGCACGAACCGTGGTCCGAACTGTTCCCAAATCGCCCGGATGAGCTCACTGTGCGCACCGGGGCTGAGCCTGACCTCCCGCCCCTGCGCGATGACCACCGGCACCATCTCCATCTCGCGGTGCTGCGCGTACTGGGCGGTGAGAGTTTCGCGTTCCTTCAGATACGCAGCGAGGTGAGTTTTGTATGCAGCCGTTCTATATGTCCGCAAGACAGCGCGACATTCCGGAACTATCTGGTATACCGCATGAGGGCTGTTGACGGGCCGACTCGGGAGGTCGGGGTTGTACAACGAGATGCCCACCTGGACAAACTGATGCATTGTCTGGCGACGAACCGTCTCTCGTGTATTCGGCGCGTAATTCTTGTCGTAGTGCTCGCGGGCCCAGTCCATGATCGGTGTTATGCCCATCAACGGATTGCCGGCCTTCGACCACGCTTTCTTCGGCGGCAGATTGAGAAGCGCAAGCAAGCAAAGCGCAGATCGCTCATTGCGCTGCGCGCGCGGCATCCCAAGGTCACTCAGCACCGCGAGCGCTTGTCGTATTCTCGCTTCTCGCTCAGTGGCCATGCTCTTCTAGAAAGAGATCAATTTTGGCCTGCGACATATCGCGCTGGTTCCGCGTCCAGTTGCCGAACTCGATTAGGTCGGCACGACTCGGATATCGCATTGCGCGGAGGTCTGTCGCATTAACCTGCGTGTGCCCGCTAAAATTTCGGAAATGCCGGTCTACCATGGAGCTATTCAGAAACAACGCAAGACCGCGGGCCAGGTCCTCCGGCAGGCCGTGCTTTGCTATGTGGAACACATTCAAGTGATTCTCAAACCCGACCAGGTCAGACGGGAGTCTATCAGGATCGACAACATAGGCCACGACACGA
The DNA here is from genome assembly GCA_041477795.1 of bacterium. Taxonomy (GTDB): domain Bacteria; phylum SAR324; class SAR324; order SAR324; family JACQKK01; genus DATFMP01. The sequence goes on along the minus strand of JBGOUY010000070.1, from coordinate 711 downwards.
CGCATTTCCTCCTTGGAAGAGAAGCGCTTCGTCAGCGTGTACCAACCTCGCGGCATCAGCCATTTGCGTGTTTCATCATTCAGCACAAGCGCGTTTGGCTTTTTGTGTGCAAAAGGCCAAGAGAACTCCCCATCCTTGAAATGATGAGCATAGAGAAGTGGCACCGCCTTCCCCTTCGGCTTCTGCAACCAATGATCGCGAAGGCGGAAGTCCACCACAGGGCCGGTCGAGACCTCTAATCCGATGTCTTGAAGCGAATGTGAGAACAGGCGCGCCGACCCATTCACCTCCAGCGTGGGAATGTGAATGAAGAGTTCAAGATCAGATTCCTTGACGATTTCTCCGAACGGAACCTTGCGGGCGACGTAGTCGCTGAATGTAGTGTCGTGGGATGTCGAGACAGTCACGGCATCTTGGAAGCCGCCACGCTCCAGGTGAACAATGATATTTTCTTGCAGGACGTCGTCCTCTCTAAACGCCTTTGCACGGCTTTCAAAGACGTGGATGTGCACCAGCGCTGTACGCTCCAAAAGCCATTGGCGAAACGGCCGGAAATAGGTGCCGTTGCAGAAGCTTCTCGGAACGATTGCAATGATCTCTCCATGCTCTTCGGTCAAGGCAACCGCGAGGCCAAGGAAGGCCGCGTAGAGGTTGACGGTCTCAATCCCGACATGACGCAATAACTTCCTGTACTCGGATTTGGTACCAATC
>JBGOUY010000027.1:0-23088 GCA_041477795.1 bacterium | reverse complement strand
GCCCCGCGGCCTGCCGGCCGCGGAGGCGCCACGCGGCCTGCCGGCCGCAAAGGGGGCCGGCCGCCGTGTTCGGTTCAGGCGGGGATGCGATCGCCCTGCTCGCTCGCAAAGGGCGGCAGCGTGCCGTTCACGAGCAGCTCGTTCAGCGTGATGGAGCGCAGGAACGAGCGCAGGCGATCATGGAGCTGGTGCATGGGCGAGAGGATGTTGCAGCGATCCATCATGGTGCAGCGGCAATCCCCGGCGCGCAGGCAGTCGGTGAACGCGAGCGAGTGGCCCTCGATGATCTCGATGAAATCGCCGAAGGTCACGTCCAGGATGTTATCCTGCAGGCGATACCCGCCGCGCGCGCCCTGCTCGGACTTGACCAGGCCGGCGGTATTGAGGATGCGCATGACGTGCGCCACGGGATCGAAAGGGGTCCCGAAGTGGTCGCAGATTTCCCGCACCGAGGTCAGCTCGCCCTTGGGCTTGCCGAGCATGTGCTTCAGTGCCACCAGACCGTACTCGACTTTGCGATTGACCTTGAGCACAGGGGCCCTTGGTGATGAGCAGTGAACGCGCAGGAACCGCTTGGCCGGCCAGCACGCCGGGTGCTGCCCTGGCTGACTTCCTCCCTACCCTAACCTAGTCGGATTCGGTGCAGAGTACAAGCCTTCCATGGCGCGCGGGAGCGGGCGGAACGGCCACGCCAGCAGGCGTCCGCGGCGATCCGATGGCGGAGCCGGCCCGCCCGCCGGCGGAGCTGGGCGGGCGGCCTTGCCTGGCGGGGTGCGCCGCGCTGGGGCGGGCCGGCGATCGTGCCCAGGCCCGCGGCCGGCTCGCCTGGCGCCTGGGATGGGCGCTGGCGCTGGGGCTGCTGCTGGCCCGGCCCGCGCCGGCCTCGGCCATCGAGCTGTGCAGCGAGGAGGGCCGCGAACTGATGCGCTCGGTGGACATCCCCCAGGCCAAGATCGACGCCGTGTGCGAGCAGGCCGCGCGCGCCTCCGCACCCCTCACTCTGCGCGTCAGGTCCACCCGCGACGAGCAGGGCTACTGCCGCGTGACGCTGGCGCTGATCAACAATTCCACGCTCTATCTCAACGCCCTGGTGCTCACGGTGGAGGAGGCGCGCTTTCCGCCCTTCGAGTTCCGCAACATCACCCCGGGTGGCACAGGCTATGCTTCGGAGAACAGCAGGATCCTGCTCGCCTGCAACGAGCTGCAGACGGAGAAGCTGGCGTTCCGCTGGCCGGCCAGCCTGCGCCTGGGAGACCGCGTCCCGACGGGCCGGCAGCTCCTGCACTATCGCCCCTACCTGCTCGATCCGAGGCTCGCGTGGAGCCCATAGAGCCGCGGGAGATGGCCATGAAACCCCAACGCTGCCCCGTGAAGGAATGCGGCGCGGTGGTCTACCTGCTGCCGCTGGCCGAAGGCGAGATCGCCGTGGATCCCCAGCCGCTGGAAGTGGTCGTGCCGGCGGGGGAAGTCTACGGGCTGGTCACCGGGTTCCGGCCGCACTGGCAGACGTGCGTGGACATCACCACGCGGGGCCGCCACCCTTCGCCATCGCAACGCTGAACGCCCATGCCGCCGCGCCCCGCCCAGCGACCCGCTCTGCCGGCGTCAGCACTGGCCGTGCTCTCTCGCGCCCTGCGTGTCGCCGGCCTGCCGTTGCGCAGCGCCGCCTGGCTGGCGCTGGGGGTGCTGTTGCTGGCCGGCTGTGGGCCGCCCCGGCCCGAGGGTGAGCTGCGCGCGATCCAGGACGACCAGTTCCGTATCTCCAATCCCAGCCAGATCGGCGCGACGGCCACGGGAGCCGCTTGTGGCAGCACCTCACAAGAGGCCTTGACGTCCGCCCAGCGGGTCGCGCAATTTAACCTGCGCAGGCTGACCGGTCCGGCGCGCTACAACGTGCACCTGGAACCGGTCAGCGAACGGCATACGCCCGAGGGCATCTGCATCGAGGTTTCCGCGACGTCCGTGGAACCCAGGCCGTTCGTCCGCTAGCCGGTTCCGCCCCCGCGGGCCGCCGACGCGGGCCCGCTCGCACCCGATCCGGACGTGCCTCATGACGTTGGGAGTCTCCAGCTATTCCGAAGGCGGCGGCCGGCGCCGCCGCGCCGAGCCCGGGCCCTATGGGCCGCGCCACCCGCTGCTGAACCTGCTGGGGCGCATCGAGCAGAGCCTGGCCCAGGCCTGGCCGCTGCTGCGCCTGCCGCTCTCGCTGCTGGCCGTGGCGCACCTGGTGCTGGTGGCGCTCTTTCCGGGCGGGCGCAATGCGCTGCTCGGCTACAGGGCCGAGCAGGCGCCGACCTATGCCTCGCTGTTCCAGGTGCCCGATACGCTGGGCTTCTACACCACCGGCGGCACCGACGGCTTTATCGTCTACAAGATCTACACGCAGGACGGCGGCGTGGTGGACGGCGTCTTCCCGGATACGGGGGTGGCCCCGCGCCTGCGCTACGACCGCTGGGCGACGGCCGGCAACGCCGCCAGCGGGCCCTACCCCGCCCTGCACGCCTACGTGTCGCGCTACGTGCTGCACCAGCTGCCCAGCCCGCCCGTGCGCATGGAGCTCTTTGCCGCGCGCTGGAGCTGGGATCGCAACAGCTTGACCTTCCCCTGGCCGGGCAAGGGGCCCGACACCACGCTGGAGTTGCGGCGGCTGGGCAACTATAACGGCCTCACGCGCACCTGGGAACCCGTGTCCAAGGAGGACAAGCGGCAGTGAAGCCGTCCCAATCGTTGGCTCGGCGCGCATATTCCGCCTGGCTGAGCTTCTGGTTCCCCACGCCCGCCCCGTATGGTCAGCTCGCCCTGATCCGCATCGGCACGGCGCTGATCCTGCTCTACGCGCTGTTCGTGGGCTCGTTCGACCTGGAGGCGCGGGTCGGCCAGGCCATCTGGAGCGATCCGGCCACGCGCGCCGCGCTGGATCCGATCGGCTGGCCGTTCTCCGTGTTCCTTTGGGTGCAGGGCACGTGGTGGCTGTGGGCCATGCACGTGCTGGCGATGCTGGTGGCCGCGGCGCTGCTGGCCGGCGTGGTCACGCCGCTGACGGCGGCGCTGAGCCTGTTCTTCCAGCTCTCCTACGCGCATTACAATCCGGCCATGCTGCTGGGCCTGGACGGGCTGCTCGTCCTGGCCCTGACGTACCTGTCCCTGGTGCCCAGCGGGCGCGTGCTGGGCGTGTTCGGCAGGGTGGAAAGCGACGCCCCGCTGTACCCGCCTTACCTGGCCTACCTGGCCGACGAGCTGCCGCGCCCCCCCGACGCCGTGCTGCCCTGGTGCGCGCTGCCCGTGCGCGTGCTGCAGGTGCACCTGAGCCTGCTCTACCTGCATTCCGCGCTGAGCAAGCTCACGACGGACTGGCTGGCCGGCAGCGCGCTGTGGCACCCGCGCCTGGTGGCGCTGGGCGCGCTGGTGCCCCTGGAGACGCTGCAGGCTACGCCCTACCTGACGAGCCTGATTACCTACGGGCTCGTGCTGTTCGAGCTGTTCTACGGCGTGCTGATCTGGGTGCGCCCGCTGCGCTATCCGCTGCTGGTGCTGGCGCTGGGGGTGCACCTGACCGTCGGCATCGCCTGGGGCCTGCTGCCCTTCAACCTGCTGCTGATCGTGCTGAACCTCGCCTTCGTGCCGCCGGCGCACCTGCAGAGCCTGGTGCGCTTCATCCGCCCCCTGCTTGTGCTACCCTGGGTGGCGAACGACGCACGCGACTAGCGCCCTGCAGCCGCTCTGGGCGACTGTCCGAGGCAGCCCCGGCCCGGCTGCCTCGCGCCTGCCCGCCTCTCCCTCCCGCAACCGCAACCGGTCGAGCTGACCCGATGAATCTGGACGCGCGCAAGAGAACCGAAGGCTGGCTGTTCCAGGCCGGCTTCATCGCCACCATTCCGCTCGCCAACTGGATGATCGGCGCCGTGGGCACGGTCTGCACGCCCAGCGGGGTGTGTCTGGTGCCCGTGCTCCCCGGCCTGATGGCGCCCAGCGGCGTGCTGGCCGTGGGCTGTGCCTTCGTGCTGCGCGACCTGGCGCAGCGCCGGCTGGGCAAGCTCTGGACGCTCGCCGCGATCGCGGCCGGCGCGCTACTCTCCACGCTGCTGGCGCCGCCCTCGCTGGTCATCGCCTCCGGCGTGGCCTTCACGCTGTCCGAGCTGGCCGACTTTGCCGTGTATACGCCCTTGCAGCGGCGCCGGCTGGTCACGGCCGTTTTCGCGAGCAGCGTGGCGGGGCTCGTGATCGACAGCATGGTGTTCCTCTACCTGGCCTTCGGGAGCCTGCAGTTCCTCGCCGGACAGGTGGTGGGCAAGACCTGGATGGTGCTGTGCGCCCTGCCTTTGATATGGTGGCTGCGCGAGCGGGACAGCCGGCTGGGCATCCTCCCCGTCTGAAGCCGCGCGCGCTCGGCCATTTCGCACCGGAGCCCGCCATGAAGATCACCGAGGTCGTCGCCCACGCCTTCGGCGTGCCGTCCACGCGCAAGACCCACGACGTGCCGTGGGTGTGGGGCCGGCTGGCCCAGGTCTACGTGGAGGTGAAGACGGACGACGGGCTGGTGGGCATCGGCGAGAGCTTTGCCTATGGCGTGCCGCGCGCCAGCGCGGCGGTGGTCAACGAGACCTTGCGGCCCCTGCTGCTGGGGGAGGACGCGCGGCAGGTCGCCCCGCTCACCCACAAGATGTTCCAGAAGTCGCACCTGTGGGGCCGCTACGGCGTGACGACCTTCGCCATCAGCGGCGTGGAGATGGCTCTGTGGGACCTGGCCGGCAAGCGCGCCGGCAAGCCGCTCTACGAGCTGTTGGGCGGCGCGGCCAGCACGCAGGTGCCGGCCTATGCCTCGCTCGTGCGCTACCCGGAGGAGCACCCGCAGATCCAGAAGGACGCGGAGAAGGCCATGGGTGAGGGCTACACCCTGCTCAAGCTGCACCAGGTGACCGCGCCCAGCGTGGGGATGGGCCGCCAGGTGATCGGGCCCGACGTGCCGCTCACGGTGGACATCAACTGCGAGTGGAGCCCCTTCCACGCCATCGAGATGGCCGACGCCATGAACGAATACAACCTGTACTGGCTGGAGGAGCCGGTCTGGCCGCCGGAGGACTACACCGGGCTCGCGCAGGTGCAGACCACCAGCGGCGTGCCGCTCGCCGCGGGCGAGAACTGGTGCACCGACTGGCAATTCAAGCAGGCGATGGCGCAGGGCGCGGTGACCTTCGTGCAGCCCAGCGTGACCAAGGTCGGCGGCATCGCCGAATGGCTCAAGGTGGCGCATCTGGCGCGCGTCAACGGCTACGAGATGGCGCCGCACTCGCCCTACTTCGGGCCGGGCTTCGTGGCGACCCTGCACCTGATCGCCCACACCGGCCAGGCGCGCTGGATCGAGCGCATCTATTTCGATCCGGACGTGCCGCTCTTCACCGAGCCCCTCGCCTTCGCCAAGGGCACCTTCACCGTGCCCGGCGGGCCGGGCCTGGGTGTGGAGCTGAACTGGAAGGCGCTGGAACCCTACCGGCTGGCGTAGCGGGCCTCCCCGCCCTCCGCGCCCCCGCCGCGGCGCCCCTCATCCAAGGGCCTGCATTCAAGCCGTCGCCCCAGGCCCCGGGCCTGCGGAGTCCCGCGCAACGGGCCGTCGAGCAGGCCGCGGCCGCCACCCCCGCAGCGCCGGCCCGCCTACTTGGCGCCGCCCCCCAGGGCGCTGAAGAAGGCGAGCAGGGCCTGCGCGGTCTCGTGCGGCTTTTCGACCCAGAAGAAGTGCGCGCACGCGGGCAGCAGGTTCAGCTGGGCGCCCGGGATGCGCGCGGCGATGCGGCGCGAGTTCTCCACCGGGATGAGCCGGTCCTCCGCGCCGCTGATGACCAGCGTCGGCGCGCGAATGCTGCCCACGTCGCCCCAGCCGTCGAAGGCGTCGATGGCGGCGAGGTGTCCCTTCACCGCGTGCAGCGGGGTGGGGTTGGCGTTCACGACCTCGAACAACTGGTCGAGCAGCGGGCGGTTGGCGGCGCGGAAAGCGTCCACCACGTACGCCTCCTCCTGGCGCTGGGCCACCGCGCGCGCGTCCAGCGTGTCGTTGGGGATGAGGCGCAGCAACTGGCCGATGCGCTTTTCGGGCGGCACGCTGCCCTTGCCGGCGTGGGTGCAGCCCAGCGCCAGGCCGTGCACGCGCTGCGGGTGCCGCGTGGCGAAGCGCTGGGCGATCATACCGCCCATGGACGTGCCGAACACGTGCGCGCGGGGGATGCGCAGCGCCTGCAGCAGCCCGGCGCAGTCGTCCGCGAAGGCCTCCATGGAGTAGCCGCCGGGGGGCTTGTCGGAATGGCCCGTGCCGCGGTTGTCGAACAGGATCAGCTGGAAGTCGCGCTCCAGCGCCTGCAGCAAGGGCTCCAGCCACACCACGCGGCTGCGCCGGAAGCCGTTGATCATCAGCAGGGGCGGGCCCTGCCCGCGCAGCTCGTAGTCCAGGCTCACGGCGCCGGCATTGACACGGGTCATCGCTGCTCTCCTCGGATAGCCTCGGGACGGGCGGCGCGTGGCCGCGCGGCGGTGCGCACGCCAAGGTCGCCCCGCGCCTATTCCTGGCCCAGGTACGGGGGCGCGGTCAAGCGGGGCGGCCGGGCGCCGCGAGTCGCGACGCGCCCGCGCCCGCGCCCGCGCGATTGGCACCCTCGCGGGGCGCGTGATAGCCTGAAGGCCATGATCGCCTGAAGGCGAGGCACGGAGCGGCGCCGCGCGCCGCTGCATGCCGGCCGGTGGGGAGCCGCGCCGGTGCCGCGGGCCGAGAGCGGCCCTTCGACGGAGCGCAGCCCCATGTTGGCCCTGGCCCTGCGGGACGATCCGTCGCTGGCCCTGTCCACGGACCTCTATGAGCTGTCCATGGCGCAGGGCTACTGGAAGAACGAAAAGACGGAGACCCACGCCGAGTTCCACATGTTCTTCCGCACCAACCCGTTCCAGGGCGGGTACGTGGTGTGGGCGGGCCTGGCGGACCTGATCGAAGCCCTGCGCGGCTTCCATTTCTCCCCGCGCGACCTGGCATACCTGGCCACGCTGCGGGACCGGCAGGAGCTGCCGCTCTTCGAGCCCAAGTTCCTCGACTATCTCGCCGGCTTCCGCTTCACCTGCGACGTGCACGCCGTGCCGGAGGGCACGGTGGTCTTCCCCAACGAGCCGCTCATCCGCGTGCGGGGGCCGATCCTGGAGGCGCAGGTGGTGGAGACGGTGCTGCTCACCATCGTCAACTTCCAGAGCCTGATCGCCACCAAGGCCGCGCGCTGCGTCTATGCGACGCAGGGCCAGCCGGTGGTGGACTTCGGCCTGCGGCGCGCGCAGGGGCTGGACGGCGGCTTTTCTGCCAGCCGCGCGGCCTATATCGGCGGCTGCGTGGGCACCAGCAACGTGCTGGCGGGCAAGGTGCTGGGCATCCCCGTAGTGGGCACCTTCGCGCACAGCTGGGTCATGTCCTTCGACGGCGAGCGCGAGGCCTTCGAGGCCTTTGCCCGCAGCATGCCCAACAATTGCGTGTTCCTGGTGGATACCTACAACACCATCCAGGGCGTCCGGAACGCCATCGAGGTGGGGCTGCAGCTGCGCGAGCGCGGGCACGAGATGGTGGGCGTGCGGCTGGACAGCGGCGACCTGGCTTACCTCAGCATCCAGGCCCGGCACATGCTGGACGCGGCGGGGTTCGCCGACGCCGTCGTGATGGCCAGCAGCGACCTGGACGAGTACCTCATCCGCAGCCTGAAGGACCAGGGCGCCTGTATCGGCTCCTGGGGCGTGGGCACGCGGCTGGTGACCGGATTCGGCGACCCCGCCCTGGGCGGCGTGTACAAGCTCACCGCCGTGCGCCGGCCCGGCCAGCAGGACTGGGAGTACAAGCTCAAGCTCTCCGAGCAGAAGGCCAAGACCAGCATCCCCGGCCTGCTGCAGGTGCAGCGCTGCACGGATGCCGCCGGCAAGTTCGTCGCCGACGCCATCGTGGACCTGTCCGAGGATGCCGCGCAGGTGCCGCGCATCTTCGACCCCAACGACAACACCAAGACCAAGTCCCTGCGCTGGGCGGTGCAGCGCGAGCCGCTGCTGGTGCCCGTCATCCGCGGAGGCGAGGGGGTCTACGACCCGCCCTCCATCGACGCCATCCGCGCGCGGGCCGTAGCGCAGTTGGAACGGCTGGACCCCGGACACAAGCGCTTCGAGAATCCGCACATCTATCCCGTCGGGCTCAGCCCGTACCTGAACCGCCTGCGCGACGGCATGATCGCCGAAGCGCGCGCCGGGCTGGACAATGGCGGAGGCGGCTAGCGGAGTCCCCATGCGCTACCTCAAGGTCGCCGGCGCCGCGCTGAACCAGACCCCGCTGGACTGGCCGGGCAACCGCGCCCACGTGGCCGAAGCGATTGCCCAGGCCAAGGCCGAGGGCGTGCAGGTGCTCTGCCTGCCCGAGCTGTGTCTGTCCGGCTATGGCTGCGAGGACGCCTTCCATGGCGAATGGGTGGCGGAGGAATCCCTGCGCAGTCTCAAAGCGCTGCTGCCCGAGACGCGCGGCATCGCCGTGGCCGTGGGCCTGCCGCTGATCCATCGCCAGAACCTGTACAACTGCGCGGCGCTGCTGGTGGACGGGCGGCTGGCTGGCTTCTTCGCCAAGCAGGTGCTGGCGGGTTACGGCGTCTACTATGAGCCGCGCTGGTTCAAGGCCTGGCCGGCCGAAACGGTGGACGAGCACGAGTGGGAGGGGCAGCCCTATCCCATCGGCGACGTCACCTTCGAGCTGGGCGGCGTGCGCATCGGCTTCGAGATCTGCGAGGATGCCTGGGCGCGCCGCTCCAGCGCCGCCAACCCGCTGGCCGGGCGGGCCGACCTGCTGCTCAATCCCAGCGCCAGCCACTTCGCACTGGGCAAGTACGACACCGTGCGCGGCATCGTGCGCGAGGGCTCGCGCCAGGGGCACGCAGCCTACATCTATGCCAACCTGGTCGGCAACGAGGCGGGCCGCCTCATCTTCGACGGCACCGTGCTGATCGCCTCGGACGGGCGGCTGCTGGCGGAGAACCGGCGCTTCTCCTACCGCCCGGTGAACCTGCTCACGGCCCTGGTGGACCTGCGCGCCAACCGCCTGGAGCGGCGCCGCATCTCCTATCCTGTCGTGCGCGATGGCGCGGGCAAGTCCACGGTGTCCGTGCCCTTCACGCCGGCCGAGCCGGGCCGGGCGGAGCTGCGCACGTGGCTGGCCGCGCCCGCGCCCATCCTGGCCGCGCTGGACGCCCACGCGGAATTCGCCGGGGCGGTGAGCCTGGGCCTGTGGGACTACCTGCGCAAGAGCCGCAGCCGGGGCTTCGCGCTGTCGCTGAGCGGCGGGGTGGATTCGGCCAGCGTGGCCGTGCTGACCTGGGTCATGGCCCAGCGCGCGCTGGAGGAGCTGGGGCTGGCCGGCGTGCGCGCGGCACTGCCCTACATCGACGATCTGCCGGATGGCAATGGTGCGGGCCATCGCACGGCCCGTGGCAAGGCGGCGCCGGCCGATGGGGCGCGGCAGGCGCGCGCGCTGGTGCGGCGGCTGCTGCTCACGGTGTACCAGGCCAGCGCCAACTCCGGCGACGTGACGCGCACCGCCGCGCGGGGCGTGGCCGAGGCCATCGGCGCGCGGCACCTGGAGCTGGACATCCAGCCCCTCGTCGAGCGCTACGAGGCCCTGGCCGCCGAAGCCATCGGCCGCCCGCTGAGCTGGGAGACGGACGACATCGCGCGGCAGAACATCCAGGCTCGCGTGCGCTCCCCGGGCATCTGGCTGCTGGCCAACCTGGAGGGGCGCCTGCTGGTGAGCACCAGCAACCGCAGCGAGGTGGGCGTGGGTTATGCCACCATGGACGGCGACACCAGCGGCGGGCTGGCCCCCATCGCCGGCGCCAACAAGACCTTCCTGCGCGCCTGGCTGCGCTGGATGGAGCGCGAGGGCCTGCCCGGCCTGGGCCCGCTGCCGGCGCTGGCGGCCGTCAACGCGCAGGCGCCCACCGCCGAGCTGCGCCCGAGCGCGAGCCGCCAGGAGGACGAGCGGGACCTGATGCCCTACGTCGTGCTGGACGCCATCGAGCAGGCCGCCATCCGCGACCGCATGGCGCCGGTGGACGTGTGGCGCACGCTGCTGGCGCGCCCGCCCGGCGGCCAGCCGATCGAGCCCCACCAGGCAGCCGAATACGTGGCGACGTTCTTCCGCCTGTGGAGCCGCACGCAGTGGAAGCGCGAGCGCATCGCGCCGTCTTTCCACCTGGACGACGAGAACCTCGATCCGCGCACCTGGTGCCGCTTCCCCATCCTGGCGGGCGGCTACGAGACGGAGATCGAGCAGCTCTGGCGGGTGGTGGAAGCCGGTTAGGTGCGCTACAGTCAGCTTCCGCTGCTCCACCGGGGGGACCCACGATTCTTCCCGCACCGCACGGCGGCGGGAGTGCCGGGAGCGCTGCTGCCGGCTGTGCCGCCGCCGCCGTGATCCATGCCTGAGGCAGGTTCAAGCGATGCTCGATAAGATCAAGCAGTACCTGAGCGACCTTAGTGGTGTCGACCGCATCAGCGAGCGCCTGCCGGAAGAGCAGATCGCCGTAGCGGCCGTGCTGATGGAGGTGGCCGAGGCGGACCTGGACTTCAGGCCCGAGGAATTCCGCGAGATCGTCCTGCAGTTGCGCGCCTACTTCGGCCTGAACAAGGAACAGGCCGAAGAGCTGATCCACACGTCCAGCCAGGAGCGCGACCGCGCCACGGACCTGTTCCCGTTCACCAACGCCATCGCCCGCACCTTTTCCCCGGAGAAGAAGCAGGAGGTGCTGACGATGGTGTGGAGCGTCATCTTCGCCGACGACAAGCTGGACCCCTACGAGGACCAGCTCGCCGGCCGCCTGCAGTCGCTGATCGCCGTCAACCACAGCGTGCTGATCGCCGCCAAGGACAAGGCGCGCGCGGTGCAGCGCGCCCGCGCCGACCGCAGCGGCGCGGTGCCCCCCTCGCGAACCCGGCGCTAGACGCGCCCCTGCTCAGCGGAGAGCCAATGCCCGTCAAACGGATGCTCGGTGTCGTGCTGGTCGTGGTGGGAGGGATCGTGGCCTGGCAAGGCTGGGAAGCCAAGCAGTCCTTCGGCTCGAAGCTGGGGGCGCTGGTGGGCTCCTCGAATACCAACGCCCTGGTCATGCTGGGCGTCGGCGCCCTGCTGGTGGTGGTGGGCGCGCTGCTCGCCGTCCGACCCTGAGCGCGGCACGCGCCCTGACGCCGCGCCCCTTCGTGCCGGGGCCTAGGCGCTCAGCCGCTTCTCGCCGTGCGGGGCCGCCTCGTGCGCCAGGGGCTCGGCGCAGTGGGGGCAGTGCGCGTATTCGAGCGCGCCGTTGGTGACGGGCACGCGCTCGCCGCAGCCGGGGCAATTCCAGTTCAGCATATAGCTGGCGGGAAAATACCAGCGCGGATCGATGTCGATCATGCGGGGACTCCTGTCGGTCGGCCCCGCGGGCGCGGGGCGTGGCATCCTGCCTTTCCCGAGAGCCCACCATGAAAGAGTCGTGCCAGCACGCCGGCGTCCCGCTGTGCGCGCCGGCCGCTGCCGCGGGCTGCATGCGCCGCAGAAGAGCGGCTCAGGCCGCGTTGCCGCAATCGTTGAGTGGGGAAGCGACGCCGGCCGCGCGCCGCCTGGATGACTCGCGGCGGGGCCGGCGGGTAAGGCGGAGCGGATCAGGACTTGCGCTGCTGCTTGATGGGGGCGAAGGATTCGCCGCAGCCGCACGCGCCGCTTTCCAGGAGCTGGCGGAACTTGAAGCCGCGCTCCATCATCTTGCCGGTCTGGAAGTCGATCTCCAGCGAGCCCAGCACATCGTTGAGGGTTTCGCGGTTGACGACCACCTTGACCCCGTTGCTTTCGAACACCTGGTCGCCGTCGGACACCTGGCTGGCGTTCGCGTAGTCGATGTCGAACTTGAAGCCGGAGCATCCGCCCGGCCGGGCGCCCACGCGCAGGTACGCCTGGGTCGGGTCCACCTCTTCGGCCTGGAAGGCTTCGCGCACCACCTGCGCCGCCTTTTCCGTCAGCTTGATCTCGTACGCCATCGCGGCTCTCACCTGCGGGAGTTCGTGTCGCTTGCGCGGCCCCGGCGCGCTGCGCCGGTCCGCCCACCTGAATCCATAGTGTACCGCGCCCGGCTCCGCGTGCCAAGGCGGAGCCGGGTGCCGCCACGGCGGGGCTGTCCCCCGCGGCTAGTTGCCCTCCACCATCTCCTCCGCCACGGCCTTGTGGGCGGCGATGATGGCCTGGATGTCCGCCTCGGAGTGCTCCACGGACAGCGCGCCGCCGTGCAGCAGGAACACGCCGTGGTTGCGCAGGCGCGTGGCGTACTCGAGCTGCTTGTCCTTGTAGGTGTTCTTCATCACGTCGGCCATGTTGCGCACGGGCAGGCCTTCGTCCTTCAGGAAGTGCACCTCCACCAGCGAGCCCAGCTGCACGACGTGCACGGGCAGTCCCACGCCCTTGAACAGCTTGCGCAGGCTGGCGGTCAGCCGCTCGTTGGCCTGCGCCAGGGCGGGGTAGATCTCCCCCTGGCGGGACTTGAGGATGTCCAGCGTGGTGGCGCCGGCGATCATGGTGAGGGGATTGCAGGAGTAGGTGCCGCCGCCGATGAGCACCTTTTCCATCTTGGAGCGCTTGGGCGTCACGGCGCTGATGCGCATGATGTCCTCGCGCCCGGCGATGGCGCCCACGGGCATGCCGCCGCCCAGCACCTTACCCAGCGTGGTCAGGTCCGGCGTGACGCCCACCATCTGCTGCGCGCCGCCGTAGCTGAGCCGGAAGCCCGTGATGACCTCGTCGAAGATCAGCACGGCCCCGCGCTTGCGCGTCTCCTCGCGCACGAAGTGCAGGTAGTCCGGCTCGGCCAGCACGAAGCCCAGGGAGCCCACCGCCACCTCCATGATCATGCCGGCGAAGTCGTCGCCGGCCTCGTTCATGGCCTTGCGGGTGGCCTCGATGTCGTTGAACTGCACCGAGCGCGTGTACTTGTTCAGCTCGGGCAGCAGGCCGGCGCTCTCCGGCCCGATGTATTCGGGCGGGCGCACGTCGATCATGAGGTCCGTGTTGGCGCCGTGCCAGCCGCCCAGGATCTTCAGGATCACGTTGCGCTTGGTGAAGCCGCGCGCCAGGCGCACGGCGTACATGGTGGCTTCCGTGCCGGAGGAGCAGAAACGCACCTGCTCCGCGCTGGGCACGGCATCCACCACCTTCTGCGCCAGGGTCACCTCGTGCTCCATGGCCATGCCGACGTGCAGGCCATCCTCCAGCGCCTCGCGCACGCGCTCCACCACCATCGGCGGCGCATGGCCCAGGATCGCGTCGTAATGGGCCATCCACAGGTCGTGGTAGACGTTGCCGTCCACGTCCCACACCTTGGAGCCGCGTGCCCGCGTCACGTAGAGCGGGTAGGGCGCGTGGAAGCGGCTGTCGTGGCTGATGCCGCCCGGGGTCACCAGGTTCGCCATCTGGTTGAGGCGCTTGGAGCCGGGGGTCTTGCGCTCGAATGTGGCCAGGAAGTCGGATGTCATGGTTCTTCGCTCCGGTAGGGAAGGAAGGGAAGGAAATGCCTACGCCGCGGGGTTAACTTTTCTTCTACCACAGCCGCGCGGCGCTGCACAGGCCTGCGGCGCGAAGGGGGCTGGCAGGGCCGGCCGGGCGGCTCGCAAGGGCGCCGAGTGCGCTGCGGCCAAGTGTGGTACGAATGCGGAAGCCACAAGGCGGCGGGCCAGGCGGGCGTGCACGCGCCGGCCGGCGCATCACCAACGCGGGGCGACCCGATGGGCAAGCGGCTGGGACAGCACTTCCTGCACAGCCCCACCGTGCTGGAGGCGATCGTGGCGGCCGCCGCCCTGCGCCCCGGCGAGCCGGTGCTGGAGATCGGGCCGGGCACCGGCGCCCTGACCGAGCGCCTGCTGGCCCGCGACGTGCGCCTGGCGGCCGTGGAGCTGGATCCAGCCCTGCTCGAGGCCCTCGCGGCGCGCTGGGGCGGGCATCCCCGCCTGCGGCTGATCGAGGGCGACATCCTGGCCGTGGACCTTTCGCCCGTGGCGCTGTTCGGCACGGACGCGCCCTACGCGGTGATCGCCAACCTGCCGTACTACCTTTCCACGCCCCTGCTGTTCCGTATGGCCGCGGCGCGGACGTTCTTCTCGCGCCTGCTGCTGATGGTGCAGGACGAGGTGGCGCGGCGCATGGCCGCGGCGCCGGAGGCGGGCAAGGTCTATGGCTCGCTGAGCGTGGCCATCCAGCACGCCTTCACCGTGCGCCTGGTGTTGCGCGTGCCGCCCGGGGCCTTCCGCCCGCCGCCCAAGGTGCACTCGGCCGTGGTGGAACTGCGGCCGCGGCCCGCCGAGCTGGCGCCGGGGCGCGAGGCGTGGTTCTTCGAGCACATCAAGCGCCTGTTCTCCCGCCGGCGCTAGCTGATGATCAGCAGCCTGCGCGAAGCCGGGCGGCTCCTGCCCGCCCCCCAGTGGGCGCAGCTCGAGGCCATCGTGGGCGAGCGGCGCGCCGAGACCCTCTCGCCCGAGGAGCACCTGCAGGTGTTCCGCCTGCTCTACGGAGCCGGGGAGGCGCCCCCGGAAGGGGCGCCGGCCCCCCGCGCCTAGCCCCGCCGGCCCGGTGCCGTGCTGCAGCCGGGCGCCGCCGCGTCCCGCCGCGGGGCCGGCACGCGACGCTGCCGGAGCGCGTTTGGCGTGCAAATTGCTCCCTAGCGGAGCGAGAGCAACCCGGCCTGAAGCACGGCGCGCGAAGAGGGAGCCAAGGACGGTCTCCCGGCGCGTCGTTCTGGCGACCGCGCTACCATGAAGGGATGCATGAAGCGGCTCAGCTGGACGCACGGGTGCCCCTGCCGCCCCGGCAGGGCTCCCGCACCGCCCCGATCGATCCCCGCACTCCGCTCCGCACCACCCAGCCTGCGCCCGTTGGCGCCGGAGGATGGGGCCACGGTGCCCGCGCGGGCCGCGACGATTCGCCGCGCGGAGGCGTTCAATTGCGGTAGAATTGATATCTCGCCCCCGCGACCGACCCGGCGTCCCTTGGCAGCGCACGCAGGCCGCGCGCCGCACCCGATTTCGAGCACGAACCTGATGCAGCGAACGCACTGGCAACGAACCGAAAGGAGCCACGCATGATGCGCACGCAGGCTTTCTGGCTGCTGGGCACCCTGCTGTTGAGTTTCGCCCTGGCCGGCTGCGCCTCCAAGGGCGCGCCTGCCGGCCGTGAGGCGGGTCCGCAGTCCACCCCGCCGGGCAGCACCGCGGCGGTGAGCACGACCGAAGCGACGCAGGAAGGCAAGGCGCCGGGCCAGAAGGGCGCCCAGCGTTCGGGCAGCATGACGACGCCATTGGGCGAGCAGGTGGAGATCCGGGCAAGCTGGGTGCAGGTGCGCGCCAAGCCCAGCCAGGATGCCAAGGCGATCGCGCTCGCCTTCGGCAACGACACCCTCCCGGTGCTGGAAACGCAGGGCGACTGGGTGCGGGTCAGGATCGACAAGAACCGCGAAGGCTGGATTCCCCTCTCCGCCACGCAGGCCCGCTAGCCGCGTCCGATCGCCCCGCTGCCAGCCCCCGCCCTGGGTGGGGGCGGCTTGTGGCACGCGCTGCGGCACCGCTGTGCGGGCGTGGGTGCCTGGCGGGCGGCAGCATCCCCGCGGGACCCGAACCCCGAGACCTCCATCGTGATCTCACTCCTGACGGCAGCGCGAGCCAGCGGCAGCATCGGCAGCCGCAGCGGCTCGGCGCGGGCCGATCGCGCTTGCGAAGCCGGTGCGAAGGCCCGGGCAGCCGCGCCGTCTGGGGCAAGGCCGCGCGCGATGATACGGACCCACCGCGAATCCGGCCGGCACCGGCGCGAACCTTTATGCAAGAGTGCCGGTGCGCAATCGCTTGTGGCTGTGCGGACTACTGACCTTCCTGCTGGGCCTCTGCGGAGCGCTTTACGATGGCGAGGCCCTCGCCGCGGGCGGACCGCTCGGCATCGATCATCGGCTCCGCTATGACGACAGCGGCATCTGGAGCCGACACGACCAGCTCGTCATGCTGCGCCTGCTGATCCTGGGCGACGTGGCCGGCGGGCTCCTGGAAGGCGGAGAGACCCGGCTCGGCAAGACCTTCTGGCAGTCTATCGATGCGCTCGTGCTGGGCGGGGTGTCCGCATCGGCGCTCAAGCTGACCTTCACCCGCGAGCGCCCGGGGCAGACCGCCGACCCCAACCGCTTCTTCAGCGGGCACAAGCACGAGAGCTTTCCCAGCGGCGACGTGACGGCCACCAGCGCCATCGTGACGCCCTTCGTGCTCGAGTACGGCCGGGACCATCCCTGGGTGTGGGGACTGGAGGCGCTGCCCAGCTACGATGCGGAAGCGCGCATGAAGGTCTGGGGGCATTGGCAGACCGACGTGCTGGCCGGCTTTCTCTTGGGCACCGCGGTGGGCTATTACGCGCACACGCGCACGTCATCCTTCACCCTGAGCGTGATGCCCCACAGCGTCGTGATGGGCTTGCGCAGGCGCTTCTAGGGCCGCGGGTGGCGCCGGGCGACGCCGGGTGAGGCCCCGCGGTCTCAGCCGCGACGTGCGAGTCCGCTAGCCCCCGCCCTGGGTGGGGGCGGGTTGCGGCGCGACCTGCGGCGCCGGGCGTGGATTGCGCACGAGCCACAGCACGAACAGCGGCCCGAGCGCCACGGTGACGCCCAGGGTCGCGAAGGAGAGGCCCCACGCCAGCCCCTGAGCGCGGCCCCCGGCCTGGTCCAGCACCACGCCGAAGATCAGCGGCCCCAGGAACGATCCCACGAATCCCACGCAGGCGTGCACGGCCATGCTCGTGCCGCGCAGCCCGGGCAGCGCCTCGGCCACGGTGCCGGCGGTGATGGGCGAGCTGTCCGCCGTGGCCGTCACGCCATAGAGCAGGCTCAGCGCGGCCAGCAGGGGGAAGGGCACTGCGGCCAGGAAGCCCAGCGTGCACGCCAGCAGCGCCGATGCGCCCATGATCGTGCACACCACGCGGCGCCGCCCGAAGCGCACCGCCAGCTCGTTCCCGCTCACGCTCGAGGGTAGCGAGAGCAGCGTCACCAGCGCGGTGAGTGTGGCCGGCGCGATGTAGCTGCTGCCGGGCGGCTGCAACGAGATGCTGTAGGTCAGGTACACCACCAGCCAGGAGCGCAGCCCGAACAGCTCGAAGTTGTGCACGCTGTAGGCGAGCGTGTAGCCCATGGCGCGCCGGTTGCGCATCGTGCGCCAGAAATTCTGCACACCGCTGCCCGTGTGATGCCGCGGCGGAGGCGTGTGGGCCGGCAGCAACAGCCACACCACCGCGAGCGCCAGCGCCGGCCCCGCGGCCAGCACGGCGAATGCGGTGGGCCAGCCCTGCGCCGCCCCGATGCGCCCGGAGAGGTAGAACGAGAGCGCCGAGCCGATGCCGAAGCTGGAGGTGTAGAACGAGACCGCGCGGGATTGCGCGGGCCCCTCGATCAGGTCGCTGATGGCCTTCAGCCCCGGCATGTACGTGCCGGCCAGGCCGATGCCGCCCAGGGTGCGCAGCGCCGCGGCGGACCAGAAGCCCTGCGCGGCCAGCGGGAACGCCGCGATGGAAAGCGCCGTGAGCAGCATGCACACGACGTAGATGCGCTTGGGATCGATGCGGTCGGTCAGGCTCACCAGCACCGGCACCGTGAGCAGGTAGCCGGCGAAGAACATGGAGTTGATCCAGCCGGCGTCGGTGTTGCTGAGCTGCCATTCCGCGATGAAGGTGGGCAGCAGGGCCGGGAAGGCGAAGAAGCCCAGCATCCCCAGCACCTCCGCCACGCACATCATGGCGATCAGCCGCACCGAGCCCATCCGCTCAGGTCCTCCCTGGGGCGGGCGCGTGCGTGCGGCCCGCGGGGCGGGGCGGGGCGGCGAGCGGTCGGCGCAATCGCGTCATGGGCGTCACAGGCGGCTGCGGTGCGTGGCGGTGTCGGAAAGCGTCCACTGCACCTACCAGGAAAGCACCGCCTGGTAAAGCAGCCCGGCCAGCGTGGAGCCGACCACGGCCAGCAGCAGGTACCAGCCGAAGACGGCCCGCCGCACCAGGGCCCACACCGCCACGGCGGCGGGGATGCTGGTGACGCCGCCGGCCGTCATGAAGGCCAGCGCCGCGCCGGGCGCCATGCCCGTCTGCAGCAGGCCCGCCACGACCGGCACGGCCGCATAGCCGTTCAGGTACGCCGGCACGCCCACGAGCACCGCCAGGGGAATGGCCCACACGCTGTCGCGTCCCAGCCAGGCGGCGACCGTCTCGCCGGGCAGCCAGGCCACCATCAGGCTCTCCAGGGCGAAAGCCAGCGCCAGCCAGCGCGCCAGGAACCACGCCGTCTCGCCCGAGGCGCGCAGGAAGGCCGTGCGCCGCCCGGCATCGTCCCAGACGCGCCAGTGCGCCACGGGGGCGTTGCGGAGCGGAGCGGTGGTGGAGCAGCTGC
The DNA here is from genome assembly GCA_041477795.1 of bacterium. Taxonomy (GTDB): domain Bacteria; phylum SAR324; class SAR324; order SAR324; family JACQKK01; genus DATFMP01. The sequence goes on along the minus strand of JBGOUY010000027.1, from coordinate 4,627 downwards.
AGGCGGCCGTCAGCGAGGGGCGCAGCGGCTCGGGGAAGGCGCCCATCCGCAGCAGCGCGTGGGTGCTCAGCCCGCCCAGCAGGCCCAGGCCCAGCGCGGTCACGGTCTTGGCCACGGCGAAGCCCAGGCCGATCGCTCCCGCCGTCAGCACGAACATGTCCGGCGCCATGATGGGCGAGGAGAGCCAGAACGCCATCACGGGCGCCAGCGGCACGCCCGCCGTCAGCAGCGCGGCCACCAGCGGGATCACGCCGCAGGAGCAGAAGGGGGCGAGCGTGCCGAACAGGGACGCCGCCCCGATCATCACGAAGGGATTGCCCGCGAACACCCGCGCGATCAGCCCATCGGCCCCCGCGGCCTTGAGGTAGGCCGCCAGGGCCACGGAGACGAGCAGGTACGGCGCGATCGCCAGCAGGCTCGCCAGCGTGAACGTGAGGCTGGGCCCGAACTGGCGCGGGGCGAGCAGGGCGATCGCCGCGAACAGCGCCAGCAGCCCCAGCAGCGCGCGATCCAGCCGGGCCAGCTGGGCGAAGCGCGGCGCGCGGTGCCAGAGGGTGTCCAGGGCCAGGGTCAGTTGGGTCATGGTCGTCTTCCTTGTCCGCCAGCCGGCCGGTGCCGGGCGGGGCGCAATCGGGTTCACGGGCAGGGACGCGGGGGGACGTCGCCCCCCGCGCCCGATCGGACGTGGCGCGCGGCCGCTCAGCCGCAGCAGCCGGCGCGGGTAGCGACGGCCGTTGTGGCCGGAGCGCGGTCTTCGGGCTGGGTCGCGGGCGCGCAGCAGGTTCCGGTCTCGTCGGCCTCGGTCACGGGGAGCTGCTCGTGCACCTGGAACACTTCCCAGGCATTGCCGTCGGGGTCGCTGAACCACAGCTTGTCCTGCAGGGCATAGCAGCAGCGCGAGCCCGTCTCCTCCCGCAGGGGGATGCCCGCCGCGGTCAGCCGCTCGCGCAGGGCCGCGAACTCGGCCGCGGACGTGGCCTCGATGCCCAGGTGCGAGACGCGGCTCGGCACCGGGCTGGACACCAGTGCGAAATTCAGGGCCGGCTCGGCCAGGTCGAACTTGGCATACGTGCGGGTCTGCTTCTGGGGTGCGACCGCGAAGACTCGCTCGTAGAACGCCACCGAGCGCGGCACATCGCGCACGTTGAGGGACAGGTGACTGCGCATCGCTTTCTCTCCGTATCAATGATCCTTCTGGAAGGATCGAATTAATGGCTCTGGCAAGCGGCGCGGGTGCTCACGCCGCTCCGCTCGTCGTGCAGGCTGCCGTGCCGAGGCCTTCGCAGCACTGGTCGCTCAGGTAGGCGATCAGGCCGTTCATGCGCTCGTAGCTGGCGCGGCAGATCAGGTTGCGGCTCCGGCGCTCCTGGCCGATCAGCCCCACGCGCACCAGCCGCGAGAGGTGATGGGAGAGCGTGGAGGCGGGAATGCCGAGCCGCGTCTGCAGCTCGCCCACCACGGTGCCGCCCGGGCCGGCCTGCACCAGCAGGCGGTAGATCTCCAGCCGCGTCGGGCTGCCCAGGGCCTCCAGGCAACTGGCCGCGCTGTTGACGTCCAGGGATTCGATGTCCATGCGCCCACGGTGATCCGTCGCGGCGGCCCTGTCAACGACTATTTTAGAAGTATCGAAGGATAGTCGTCCGGCCCCATTCTGGCAAAACCGACGGCGCCCCGGTGGGGCGCACCTCAATCGGACGGGGTGGGGCGGAAGCGCTCCAGGGTCGCGCGCACGCGGTGCACGGCCTCCAGCTCGTGGGTGCGCACGATGTGCGTGCCGCCCAGCAGGGCCAGCACGGCGAAGAAGGGCTCGGCGGCGCGCCGGTGCTCCGGGCCGAAGATTTCCGGGGCGTGGGGCAGGATGTTCAGCGTGGGGCAGCCCAGCGGGCGCAGGCGAAAGGTGTTGAGGAAGGTCTGCAGCTGGTGGTTCACGCGCAGGGCGCCATCCTCCAGGTTGCGGTAATAGAAGCCCAGCCCCGGATCGAGGATGTTGCGCGTCACGCCCGCGGTGCGGGCCTGCGCCAGGCGTTCGCGGAAGTACGCCGTCTGCACTTCGGCCATGTCCTCGGCGAAGGTGAAGTCCGTGGCGGCGCGCACCGTTTCGGCCTGCACGTAGCAGTGCACGACGGCCGTGCCGAAGTGCCGGGCCAGGCGCAGCACCTCCGCCTCGGCGTGGATGCCGGTGAGGTTGAAGACGGCCGCGCCGGCCAGCGCGGCGGCCTCCAGCACCTCGGGGTGGTAGCTCTCCACCGAGACCAGCACGCCCTCGGCCGCCAGCCGGCGCACGACGGGCACCACGCGCGCGATCTGCTCGGCGGGCGGGACGCGCGCGGCGTGGGGCAGGGTCGACTCCGCGCCGATGTCCACCAGGTCCGCCCCCTGCGCGGTCAGCAGGCGCCCGCGCGCGATGGCCTCGCCCTCGTCGTGGCAGACGCTCTCGCGGTACCAGGAATCGGGCGAGAGGTTGATCACGCCCATCAGGTAGCGCTGCCGGGCGAAGTCGAAGGGCCGCCCGCCGATCTCGAAGCCGGGCACGGGGGCGTCCCAGGCGGCGCCATGGCGGGCCAGCAGCGCGCGCAGAGGGCCGAGATCGAGCATGGCGGCTCAGGCCGCGCCCGGCCCGGCGGGGGGCTGGTCACGGTCTTGCATGAAAGGCGGGCGCACCCCCTCCGCGCCCGCGCGCGCGGAGCGGCGGGGCCGCCGGTGGATGCGCGACAGCGTGGGCCGGCGCGGCGTGTGCGGCGGACGGAGCGGGCGAGGCGGGTGGGCCGGTTGGCTCCGCGCCTCTCCGGGTCCGGTCGGGCGCAATGGATCTGCACCCCAGCCGATGGTGACTTGTCTCATGAGCAGTGCAACGAGCAGACGGTTCCTGCGCGCGGCGCCCGGGTTCCTCGTGGCGTTGGCGTTGCTGCTGGCTTCCTGCGCGCCGGCCCACTACCGGGGCCTGGCCTCCTACGAGCGCCCGGCGCCCTCGAGCCAGCGCTTTCCGTCAGGATATGTAAAAGACAACCAGCCGACAATCTGGATTTCCGACCGCCCGGCGGTGGCGCGCTTTTACGCGCACTACAGCCGCACGCCCACCGTGGAAACGGCGCTGCGGCAGGGCGCGCGCTACCTGCCCACCATCACGCGCATCTTCCGCGAGCGGCGGCTGCCGCTGGAGCTGGCCTACCTGCCCATGCTGGAGTCCATGTTCGAGAACCGGGCGAACTCGGGCCACGCGCGCGGGCTGTGGCAGTTCACGCGGGAGACGGCCGAGCACGTGGGGCTGGGGGTGGGCGCGTTCTCCGACGAGCGCCTCAACTGGATCAAGTCGACCGTGGCCGCCGCGGACTACCTGGAGCAGCTCGGCGAGCGCTTCAACTACAACTGGGCGCTGGCCCTGGCGGCCTACAATGGCGGGCCGGGCTACATCGAGCGCGCCGTCCAGGATCAGCGCACCGTGAACTATTTCGACCTGCGCCTGCGGCGCGAGACGATGGAGTACGTGCCGCGCTTCATCGCCATGGTGCAGGTGGCCAAGGAGAAGTTCCCGCACCTGCTGATGGCCGGCCTGTAGGCCCGCTCAGCCCGGCGGGGCGCCCGCAGGCCGCGCCCTGACAGGGCCTTGCGGGGCGGCGGGAAAGGGAGCAGATAGGGGGGAGTCTGGGCACTCCGCGGCCAACCTCCTCTCCGCCGGTCCACGGCATGAACGAATCCCTGCGGGAGCAGGCGCGCAAGTTGAAATCCGCACTGCCCTTCACGCGGGCCGATGGCCGCAAGCCGGAGCAGGCACGGCCCTTCACGCTAGAGACCGACTTCACCATGCACGCGGAAGGCTCGGTGCTCGTCAGCTCCGGCCACACGCGGGTAATCTGCACGGCCTCCCTGGAAGATCGCGTGCCGGCCTGGCGCCGGAACACCGGCCAGGGCTGGGTCACGGCGGAGTACGGCATGCTGCCCCGCGCCACCAACACGCGCTCGGTGCGCGAGGTCACCGCGGGCAAGGCCAGCGGGCGCAGCCTGGAGATCCAGCGCCTGGTGGGGCGCAGCCTGCGCTCCGCCGTGGACCTGTCCCTGCTGGGCGAGCACACGGTGTGGATCGACTGCGACGTGATCCAGGCGGACGGCGGCACGCGCACGGCGGCCATCGCCGGGGGCTTCGTGGCGCTGGTGATAGCCCTGCGGCGCATGCACGGCACGCACCCCTTCCCGCGCCCGGTCGTCACGCGCACGATCTCCGCGGTCAGCGTGGGCTGGCTGGATGGGGAGGCGCTGCTGGACCTGGACTACGCGGAAGATGCCCGCGCCGAGGTGGACTTGAACGTGGTGATGACCGAGGAGCTGGAGGTGATCGAGGTGCAGGGCACGGCCGAGCGCCGCCCCTTCTCCCGCAAGGCGCTGGACGCCATGCTCGATCGCGCCGAGGTGGGCATCCGCCAACGCATCGCGGCCCAGAAGGCCGCCCTGGGCGAGCGGCTGGTGTAGGCCCGGGGCCGGCACGGCGCCCCGGGGATCGGCCGGCAGGCTGCGTGCCGGACTACTTGATGCCCAGCATCGCCAGGGCTTCGCGCAGGATCTTTTCCGATTCCGCGTGCTTGCCTTGCTTGTGCAGCGCCTCGCCCTTGTCGCGCATGTCCTTGACCTTGGC
>JBGOUY010000224.1:0-7488 GCA_041477795.1 bacterium | reverse complement strand
GGTGCCGCGGTCCGTCTGCACCGTCGCGCCGATGTTGACCGTGTACGTCCCCGATACCGACGTGTTCACGGTCGGGGTGCCCGCGCAATTGGTGCTGGAGGCGTAGTCCCACTCCGTGTAATCCACCGTGGTGCCGGCAAAGACCAGCCGGTTGACCATCGAGTTCGGGCCGCTCTGGCTGCAGCGGTCGTACCACGTGCCGGCCAGGTCGGAGGCCACGCTGACGGGCTGGTTGGGCAGGAAGCCGTCGCCGCCGATCACGCGCGGGTAGCCATTCGCATCCACGGGGCGGTTCGAATTCCCCCCGCCCTGCACGTAGAAGCGCCCGTCCTGGAGCACGGCGGCCTGCTTCTCGGTGACGGGATAGGGCGCGCCGCCGTTGTAGTCCTTGTCATTGAGCAGCAGGTCCACCGGAGTTCCCGGCGCCCAGTCGGTGCGGCCATACGCCCCGGCACTCGAGTTGGCGACGTTGAGGGCGGTGGCGGCGTTGGTGGTCAGCGGCGTCAGCGTCGTCGCGCTCACCGTGGTCGAGCCGCCGGTGGCCAGGCCGCGCTCGGTGAACAGGTCCGCGCTGGCGTTCAGCGTGAACGTCATGGTCTGGCTCTGCAGCACCTGCGGCAGCGCGGTGCCGGTGGCCGTCCGGTCGCAGGAGGGCTGGCCGTAGTACGTGGTCGTCACGATGACGATGCCCGACAATGCCGTGAAGGTGAAGTGCTCCTGCCGCGCCTGCGAGTTGAAGTCCGGGTTCGAGTCATGGCGGCAGGCGGCGGCCCACTCGCCGTCCACCGCAGTCGCGATGACCAGCGGATTGTTGGCCAGCGCCGCGCTGGGGTGCACCTGAGTGGGATAACCGCTGGCGTCGCGGCTGGTATCCACGCCGTCGAAGAACAGGCTGCCCGAGACCAGCACGAGCACCTTGTCCGTGGCCGATTTCGCCGAGTTGTCGAAATCCTTGCCCAGGATGTCGTGGGGCACGCCAAGCGCCCATTGCTTGTATCCGTAAGCTCCGTTAACACCGCTTGCGTTGAACGAGACAACATCGTTGGGGTCCAGCAACGTCGCCGTGTCGATGGTGTTGGTGGCGTCGAGCTTAGCGGCCACTCCGGCGGGCGTGCTGAGGGTTGCGCCGGTCAGCAGGCCCGTGCCCGAATTGATCTCCATCCACCAGGGATCGCCCGAGCAGTCGGTATTGTGCCATTGGAAATCGAGGCTGGCGTACGTGCCGTTGCTGTTGATCTGCAACGGATTGGACCTGGATTCGATGGTGTTGAGCCCCGTCATTTGCAATTGGCAGCCGCTCATCCAGGTGCCGGCGAGCGTGGTGAGATCTGACGAGCCGCCGGGAGGGGGTGTGGTCGTGCTGCCACAGGCCGCGAGGATGCCGGCCAGCAGCGCGTACAGGGCGAAGCGGGCGCCCAGCGTGAGGGTTCTGTTCATGGGATCCGAAGGGAGGAAGGGAAGATGCGCGCCGGGAAAGGATCGGCGCGCAGGAACACCCGCGGGTCGCTGCAACCGGCCGTGGCCGCCCGATGCCCTGCCGGCAGTTGCGGTGCCCCGGGTGCGATGCAAAGGTCGCCTGGGCAGCGGCGGGATTCCGGCCGTGCCGGAACCGTTCACCGCAGCCTCTATAGGACCTTGAACACCCGCCAGCAAAGCTGTCAAGGCCTGGCTCGCGCGGCGCGGCAAGGCGAAACCTCGCCATCCGTGCTACCGGGGTCCGGCGAACCGCTCCCCGTGCCAGGCCATCTCCCAGAAGTGGTATTCCAGGCGCGCGGTGTGGGCGAAGCAGGCCCGCAGGCGCTCCAGCGTGGCGGCGTCCAGGCCCGGAGCGAGGGCGTCCAGGCGCGCGGCCAGGCCCGCCACGAAGGCGCCGAAGGCGTCCGAGCCCCAGTTCTCCAGCCAGGGGCGGTAGGGGGTGTCCGGCGCCGCGCGCTCGCGGGCCCAGCGCCACGCATCGTAGTAGGCGCGCTCCACGCCGAAGAGCACGGCCCAGCCCACCGCGAACGGCTCCCGGTGCGCCGTGGCGAGCAGGAAGTCGCCATAGGCCTGCGTGACGAAGCACGGCGCGGCCTCCAGCGCCGCGCCTTCGCGCCGGGCCGCCGCGCGGAACAGCCCCAGCTCGGCGTCCCAGGCGTGCAGCGTGCCGGCCAGCTCGTCCAGCGCCGCCGGCGGCGCTTTGGCCAGCAGCACGGCGAGTGCGCGCCGGCCCTCGCTGACGAAGCGGTAGTCCTGCGCCAGCCAGCGCAGGAACACGGGGTGCGGCAGCGTGCCGTCCGCCACGCCGCGCGTGAAGGGGTGCGGCAGCCAGGCTTGCCACAGCGCATGGGTGTCCTGCAGCAGGCGCTCGGAGAGCTTCATGGGTCACGCCGGGGAGCGGGGGATGGATGCCCGGGCGGCGCCCTCGACGGCGCTGCCGGCCATAGCTTGGCTCCTATCCGAGCCGGGGCGCTGGCGTCAATGGCGGCGTCAATGGCGCGGCAACGTTGCGGCCACGGCGCCGGCGCGCCGCCCGCCTGTGCGCCGTGCCGGCGCGCGCGGCTTGCGCGGGCGCGGCCATTCGTGCGTAGATGCTGCTGGCTTGGCGGCCGCCGCGCCGCAGCCGTGCGGCCGCCTGCGCCCCGGGCGCCGGCGGTGCTGCGGCGGTGCAGCGGCGGCCTCCCGCCGGCACTCCCTCACTCCCCGCTTCGCGAGCAGACCAGCCATGAAAGTCGGATTCGTCGGCGTCGGCATGATGGGCGGCCCCATGTGCCGCAACGTCCTCAAGGGCGGCCACGAGGTGGTGGTCTACGACCTGAACCCGGACGCCCTCGCCCGCGTGGCCGGCTCCAGGACCACCGTGGCCGCCTCGCCCAAGGCCGTGGCCGAGCAGGTCAGCATCGTCTTCACCTCCCTGCCCATGCCGGCGGACGTGGAGCAGGTGGTGCTGGGCGAGAACGGCCTGGCCGCGGGCGCCAGGAAGGGCGCCATCCTCTGCGACCTCAGCACCAACGCGCCGGCGGTCGTCAAGCGGCTCGAGAAGGAGCTGGCCGGCAAGGGCATCGCCTTCATCGACGCGCCCGTGAGCGGCGGCGTGGACGGCGCCGAGGCGGCCACGCTGGCCATCATGTGCGGCGGCAAGAAGAAGGAATTCGACACGGTCAAGCCGATCCTGGATTGCATGGGCAAGAACGTGTTCCTGGTGGGCCCCATCGGCTCGGGCAGCATCGCCAAGCTCTGCAACAACATGGTCAGCTTCTGCAACCTGGCCGTGGCCAGCGAGGCGCTGATGCTGGCCACGCGCGCCGGGCTCAACCCGCGCATGATGGCGGACGTGATGGCCACCGCCAGCGGCAACAGCAACTCCCTCAAGCGCCTGTCGCGCAAGGGCCTGCGCGGGGACTGGTCGCAGGAGTTCGCGCTGAACCTGGCGCACAAGGACCTCACGCTGGCGCTGGAGCTGGGCCGCCAGAGCGACACGCCGCTCGCCTTCGGCTCCTACACCTACACGCTGCTGCAGCAGGGGCGGCTGAAGGGCTGGGGCAAGGACGACGTGGGCGTGCTGCTGCGCGTGCTGGAATCCGCGCTGGGCACGGAAGTGCGGGAATAGGTGCGTGCGCGAGTCGCCGTGCCGTACGTCACTTGCGTACGCCATTGACGTACTCCATTGACATCCTTGCAGCGATACGGCAGGCTTGCATGGCTGGTGGCAAATACAAAGTCAAAGTCCATTTCGCCGAGATCACAAGGCAGGAAGCGCTACGCTTCATGCTGCAGGCCGATTTCCGACGACTGTGTGAATATCTCGGGGACCATCCTGACAGCGGCGTGCAAATCGGTGAATTGCCGGTTTATTGGTGGCGCCTCGAACATCCCCCCTGCCGAGCGTGGTATCAATATGGCTCGCCCAACGACCCCAACTTGCTCCTGCTGAAGGTGTTTCCGGTTCCACGATCACCCCTGAAGAATCTCGTCGTTGGGGCCAAGCACGTCAAATTGCTTTGGGACATCTATAAGAAGCTGAATGAGTAGCACCGGAGCTACCGCAGCGATCAACCGCACCCGCAACACAATGGTTCAAGATGACGAAAGAAACAGAAGAGGTCCAGGACGAGCTCAGGGAACTCGAACAGGCGATCGAACGCGCCGCTGACTATGTGCAGCGTGGCGGTCTCAAGAAGCCGAGATTCGTCTTCGCACGGGCCAGAGTTGATGCGAAGGCGATTCGTGAAGGATTCGGGATGTCCCGGCAGGACTTCGCCATGGAGTTCGGCATCTCGCTGCGCACCCTGGAGAACTGGGAGGATGGGCGCCGTGAGCCGGAAGGCCCCGCGCGAACCTTGCTCGTGGCGATCCAGCATGAGCCCGACGCCGTGCGCCGTGCCGTCATGCGCTACCGTGGACTGGCGCTATCCGCCGGTCGGCGGGCGACGGCCTCGGATTTGCGGCCCGCCGCCAGCGGCGCGCTAAAGGCCGGCGTGCAGCGTGTCTCGGCGGGCTCCGTGGCGCGCACGGCGAAGGAGCCTGGCGAGGAGCTGGAACGCGGCCGGTTGGCGGGTCGCCGCAGTTAGCGCTGCACTCCCTGCGGAACCGTCCGGCGGGTGCATGCAGCCGCGCGGGTCACCTTCCGCAATCTGACGATGCGACACCGGACCTCTCGATGAAGATGCCCACCGTCACCGTCAATGGCCGCACCTACCGCCTGCCGCCGCGCCCCGTGGCGGTGGTGTGCATCGACGGCAGCGAGCCGGCCTACTTCGAGGAGGCGCTGGCGCGCGGGCTGCTGCCGCACCTGGCGCGCTTCCGGGCCGAGGGCTTCTACGCCGTGGCGGAGTGCGTCGTGCCCAGCTTCACCAATCCCAACAACCTGTCTATCGTCAGTGGCGCCCCGCCGGCCGTGCACGGCATCTCGGGCAACTTCTTCCTCGACCCGGACACGGGCGCCGAGGTGATGATGAACGAGCCGCGCTTCCTGCGCGCGGGGAGCATCCTGGCCGCGCTCTCGCGGGAGGGGGCGCGCGTGGCCATCGTCACGGCCAAGGACAAGCTGCGGCGCTTGCTCGGCCACGAGGTGCAGCGCGGCATCTGCTTTTCCGCCGAAAAGGCGCACGAGGCGACCCTGGCCGAGCACGGCATCGCGGAGGTCAACGCCCTGCTCGGGCGCGCGACGCCGGACGTCTATTCGGCGGGCTTGAGCGAATTCGTGCTGGAGGCGGGCGTGCGCCTGCTGGAGCGCGAGCGGCCCGACGTGATGTATCTGTCCACCACGGACTACATCCAGCACAAGCACGCGCCCGGCGATCCGGTCAGCGACGCCTTCTATACGGCGCTGGACCGCCTGTGGGGCCGCCTGGCGGAGCTGGGCGCCGTGGTGGGCCTGACGGCCGACCATGGCATGAACGCCAAGAACACCGCCGCCGGCACGCCCAACGTGATCTACCTCGCGCCGCTGCTGGAGCGCTGGCTGGGCGCGGGCCGCGCGCGCGTGATCCTGCCCATCACCGATCCCTACGTGGTGCACCACGGCGCGCTCGGCTCCTTCGCCACGGTCTACCTGCGCGACGGCGCGGACGCGGCGCCGGTGCTGGAGCGCCTGCGCGCGCTGCCCGGCATCGAGTACGCCGCCGGCCGCGCCGAGGCCTGCGCGCGCTTCGAGCTGCCCCCGGACCGGCTGGGCGACCTCATCGTCGTGAGCACGCGCGATACCGCGCTGGGCAAGTCGCCCCAGGAGCACGACCTGACGCAGCTCGAGGGCGGCCTGCGCTCGCACGGCGGGCTGGCCGAGCAGCGCGTGCCGTTCGTCCTCAGCGCGCCGCTCAGCCCCGCCTACCGCGCCAAGGCCGCCGCTCCCCGCACGCGCCTGCGCAACTTCGACCTGTTCGACTACGCGCTGAATGGAGTGGAGTGACTGCGGTCTCTCGCAAAGGACGCAAAGGCGTAAAGGTCGCAAACAGCCAACAGCGGGTCGCGCAAAGACACAAAGACCTGGGGTCCGTAGGGGCGCAGCATGCTGCGCCCCTACAGCCGCCGTTCAACCCTGCTTCTTGCGGCGCGTGTAGCGGAAGTCGCAGTGCGGGGCGCCCTGCATGAGGGTCTGGGTGCGGGTCAGCTCCAGCTCGGGATTGAAGCCTTCGATCAGTGTCGCGTCGCGGTTGCAGCTCAGGGTGAAGCCCAGGTCGGCCAGGCCCAGCTCGCGGTACATTTCCGCATAGCGGCAGCGCGTGACGTTGTAGGCGTAGCGCTCGTCGTTGGCTTCCAGCACGTCGAACTCCAGCGCGTTGTCGCGCGTCCAGGGCTCCTTCATGCTGGCGAAGCCGGTCAGCGTGGTGCTGGGCGCGTCGGCGGCCATCTGCCGGCCGCGCTCGCGCGCCAGCTCCTTGATCACGCGCTCCAGCACGGCCAGGGTCTTCTCGCGCCCCAGCTCGGCCTCGAAGGCCTTGACGAGCGGCTTGATGATGGCGGCCTCGATGCGGCGCTGCTGCAGGACGCCCACGCTGGGGGCGCCGGGCGCGGCTGCGGGCTTGGCTGCGGACTGGGCTGCGGGCTTGCGTGCGGAATCGGCCATGCGGGACTCCTCGCGGGGTGGCGGGTGCGGCGCGCCTCAGGTCACGCGCACGATGGTGATGGGCAGTCTGCCCAGGCGGTCGTTCAGGTGCGCCAGGGCGGCCTCCACGCTGGCCGGCTCGCGCCCCTCCACGGTCACCTTCACCGAGTAGTCGCGCTTGAAGAAGCTGGGGTAGCTGCCGATCAGCACGTCCGCGAAGCGCTCCGCCGCCTCGCGCAGGGTGGCGGCGATGACCCCCTCGTCCGCCTTCATGAAGATCTCGTGCAGCACGATGGGCGTGCTGCGGAAGCGCGCCTTGATGGCGTTGAACTTGAACTCGAAGAGCTGCGGCACGCCGGGCAGGATGAACACGTTGCGGAACTGCACCTGCGGATAATAGAGCCCGTCGATCTCGATCAGCGCGGCGCCCTGGGGCACGAGCGCCATCAGCAGGTGATCCTCGGTGAGGCGGTCGCCGTAGTGCGCGCGGATCGTGCGCTCCAGCTCCGGATCGCGCACAGCCGGCACGCCGAAGCCCGCCGCGATGGCCGGGATCGTCAGGTCGTCGTGGGTGGGGCCGATGCCGCCGCTGGTGAAGACCCAGGTGAACGCCTCGGAACATTCGCGCACCACCTGCCCGATCAGCGCGAACTCGTCCGGGATGGTGAAGATGCGCTCGAGCCGGATGCCCAGGAAGTGCAGCTCGCGGCAGAGAAAGGGCGAGTTGGTGTCCGTGATCTTGCCCGAGAGGATCTCGTTGCCGATCGCGACCATGCCCGCCGTGGGGCCTCGCTCGCTTGCCTGGGCCATCTGCGTCTGCCTTGCTCGCCGGGTGCGCTGGCGCGGGCCGGCCGTTCCCCCGGGCCGCCGTGCCCCGCGGGCCCGGCCTCGTATCTAGCACGCCGGCCCGCGCGTTGGACCGGCGCAGCGGATCGGCCCCGCCGACGGCGCTTGGTTGTGTTTGCGCG
>JBGOUY010000402.1:0-3091 GCA_041477795.1 bacterium | reverse complement strand
GGACACCTCCACCTCGCCCCGCTCGCGGCCGTCCTCGCTCCACAGGTTCAAGTCGCGGAACTCGACGAGCTGGGGATGGGCCACCACGGCGTCCTTGACGAGGTCGGAGACGCGGTGCAGCAGCGGATGGTACAGGTTGACCGGATCCATGTGCACCACGCACTCGCCCGGGAAGCGCTTGAGGATGCGCGTCTCGATGAGCACGGTGATCTCGTGCATCTTGTGCACGTCCAGCCGGTCGGAAAGCTCGCAGTGCAGGGTGGTGAAGTGGAACTGGCCGTAGGTGTGCACCTTGATGTCGTGGGTGTTCACGACGCCGGGCACGGCCTGGGCGATGCCGCGCAGGGCCTCGATCTCCCCCGGCGGCGCCATCTCGCCCAGCAGCGGGGAAACGGCGTCCAGCGCCATCTTGGCGCCGGTCTGGACGATCCACAGCCCGACCAGCAGGCCGGCCGCGCCATCCAGCCAGGCCAGGCCCAGGTTGCGGCCGCCCAGGCCCACGATGACGACGGCGGTGGAGATCGCATCGGTGCGGTGGTGCCAGGCATCGGCCGCCAGGGCGTCGGAGCGGATCATGCGGCCCAGGGCGCGGGAGAAGTTGCCCATCGCCTCCTTGGCCACGATCATCCCCGCCAGCGCGGCGAACACGCTCCAGGTGAGCGGCAGCAGGACGCGGCCGCCGCTGCGCAGCAGGCTGAAGACGCTCTCCTCGCCGATCTGGAAGCCGGCCACGATCATCAGCAGCGAGACGACGAGCGTCGCCACGTACTCGGCCTTGGCGTGGCCGAAGGGGTGCTCCGGGTCCGGCGGCTTGCTGGAGATGCGGAAGCTGAGGATGACCACCACCGAGGAGGCCATGTCGCTCAGCGAATGCACGGCGTCGGCAAGGAGGCCGGCGGACTGCAGGCTCAGCCCGAGCGCCAGCTTGGCCGCGGCGAGCAGGAGGTTGCCCACGACGCTGACCCAGCCCTCGAGCAGGCCGTAGCGGCTGCGCACGGCGGGGTGCTCGACCCGCTCCCAGTTGCGGATCGTGCGGCGGGCGATCCAGCGCGTCAGTCGATCCATGGCAGCTTCAGCAGAGAGTGGCGAGCCGGCCCCCAGCTTCGAGAAGCCCGGCTCCCAGAGGCCCAGCTTCCAGAAGCCCAGTGTTCCAGAAGCCCCGCCGCGGATCAATGGATCGCGCCGCATGGATCGCCCGGAGCGGGGCCGGGCGGCTCAAGTTTGCCCCCCGGCGGGCCGATAAGGGACCAGACGCGACCCGCCGCGCGGGCGAGGCGCCGGTCACGGCGCCGGTTACGGCGCGGCTCCCCGGGAGGGGTGAGCGGCCTGCGGCGGGGTCTGGGCGTGTGTCCGGCGCCCGCTCCGGGAGCGCGGTCCCGCCCGCCGGCGCGCGGCGGAGATTGCGACGGCGGGTGCGCGGCGCGGATGGACTTGTCGTGCAGGCCCGTGGTCTAATGGAGGGCGGCGTGTAGCGGCGTGCGTCCTCTCGAAGCGGCTGTGAACCTACTGCATTTCGAGGCGCAATGATGCATCGCTGGATGAAATGGGTCCTGCTGGGCAGCGTGTTCGTGCTGGTCACGGCGACGCCCGTTTCCATGGCCCAGGCTCCCTCTGCCGTGAGCCTCTATTCGATCTGGATCCGCCTCTCGCTGCGCGGGCTGAATCAGAACGAGATCGAATCGCTCATGCGCAACATGGATCCGGCCAGCATCGCACAGGTCAAGCAACGCCTGCGCAATACGGTCATCACCAACCTGGAATCCAAGAAGGTGCGCGAACGCTTCCTGACCAGCCGCGATTCCGACGACCTGAACAGCGTGATGGGCACCATCGAGACCGAACTGCAATTCGCGGCGCTGCAGAGCGACGACGAGGTCAAGCTGATGATCCGCGATCGCTTCGGAATCCCGCTGGGCCGGTTGTGACGGGCTCCCATGGCCCCGCCGGATCGCCCCGCTGATCCTCTCGTGTCCCTGCGGCGCACCTGCGGCTCCCTTGACGGACGTTGACCTGCACCTTCAGCGTTCCAATTGAACGTGCAGTCCTTTAACCTAGACGGATCATGGGAACGCATTATCGGGGTGCGCCGCGGGAGATCCGGTCTCTGGATGCCTACATCAAGCTGCTGCGGGCCGCGGAATCGGTGCTGTCACGGGCCCATCGGCGGACGGCCTGCGACCTGACGGTGAGCCAGTTCGGCGTGCTGGAGTCCCTCTACCACCTGGGGTCGATGCACCAGCGCCGCATCGGCAGCAAGCTGCTCAAGAGCGGCGGCAACGTCACGATGGTGATCGACAATCTGGAGAAGCGCGGGCTGGTGGAGCGCCGGCGCGACCAGAAGGATCGCCGCTTCGTGAGCGTGCACCTGACGCCCACGGGCGAACGGCTGATCCGGGACGTCTTCCCGCGGCACGTGCAATCCATCGTCGAGGAGATGGCCCCCCTCACGGCCCAGGAGCAGGAGGAGCTGGCGCGCCTCTGCCGCAAGCTGGGCCGCAACGACGAGTGAAGCCGCCGCGCCGACCTGCCATCCCGCCACCCTTCAACCGGCTGTCATGACCGATCACGCCACCGTCGTCGCATTGTGCGGCAGCCTGCGCCGCGACTCCTTCAACCGCAAGCTGCTCGCCCAGGCCGTGGCCATCGCCGAGCGCCAGGGGGCGCGGGTCGACCGCGTGGAACTGCGGGAGCTGGCCCTGCCCCTCTACGATGGCGACCTGGAGGCCGAGCAGGGCCTGCCGCCGGGCTCCGTGGAGCTCAAGCAGCGCATCGCTGGCACCGCGGGCCTCCTCATCGCCAGCCCGGAGTACAACCACTCCATCCCGGGCATGTTCAAGAACGCCATCGACTGGGCCACGCGCGGCGGCAACCCCTTCGCCGGCAAGACCGCCGCGCTGATGGGCGCCTCCACGGGCGGCTTCGGCGCCGTGCGCAGCCTGCAGCACCTGCGCCAGGTGCTGATGGCGCGCGGCGTGTGGATCGTGCCCGCGCTGGTCACCGTGTCCAATGCCGAGCACGCCTTCGACCCGGCGGGCCTGCTCAAGGACGCCGCGCTCACCCAGCAGGTCGAAGGGCTCGTGACGACCCTCCT
>JBGOUY010000010.1:0-31136 GCA_041477795.1 bacterium | reverse complement strand
AGGAACACCAGTTCGGCCGGGCGCACGTTCAGGTTGACGCCCTTGAGCACCTCCAGGCCGTCGAAGTTCTTGTGGACGTCCTTGACTTCCAGGATGAACTCTCTCAACGGCATGTCCTCCGGGCAGGGCGAGGCCCTCTCAGCGGGGGCCCACGACGCACCAAGCCGCAGGCCCCGTCCAGAGCGGGCCTGCGGGGATGACGGCTACTTGAAGTCCGGCTTGTGCGGCTCGTCCGTATAGCCTTCAAAGCCCACCGGACCGTAGCCCACCCACACCTTGCTCATGGAGGTATCCGGGCCCGGCGCCGAGCCAAACCATTTCTCGTGCAACTTGGCCAGGGTGCCGTCCAGCTTCATGCCTTCCACCAGCCGCTCGATGCGGTTGCGGAACGCGACGTCGTCCTTGCGGAAGGGGAAGCCGAAGGAGTAGCCCGTGTACACGACGAGACCCAGCTTGAGCTTCGGCTGCTGTTTGGCCACGTATTGCGAGTTCGGCAGGTCGGCCACATTCACGTCCGCCCGCCGCGTCATGACCGCCTGGACGGCATCCGGCTGCTTGTCGTAGCGCTGAATCTCGTAGCCGTAGTGCGATTGGTTCTTGGTGAGCCAGGAGTCCGAGACGCTGCCGTTGTTCACCGCGACGATCTTGCCTTTCAGCTCCTCGGGGCTCTTCAGCTCCGGGTTCTCCTTGAGCATGAGGAAGCCCAGGCCGGTGTCCATATAGCCCTCGGTGAACAGCATCTTGCTCGCGCGCTCCGGGGTGATGTTCGTGGGGGCGATGTTGAACTCGTAGCGCTTGGCGAACAAGCCCGAGAAGATCGCCGAGAAGTTCACGTCCACGATCTCGAAGCCCGGCCGCCCCAGGCGCTTGGCCAGTTCCTCGGCCACGTCCACCGAAAAGCCCTCCACCTTGCCGCTGGCGTTCTTGATGGCGAATGGGGCGAAGCCGACATCGGCCGCCACGCGCAGGGGCTGGTTGTCGGGATGGTCCGCGCCCTGACCCCACGCGGCGGGGCTCACGGTCAGTGCGAGCAGCGCGAGCGCTGCGATAGCCACCGTCATCGACCCTCCAAACTGAAGTCGACCGTTGCGCATGGTCTGTTCCTCCGAGATAAGCTTGCAGGCGTAAGCACACGTTGCCGCACGCGCATGGCGGGCGCCACAGCTTACGGTATGGTGAAATGAATGGCGCAGTATAACATGGAGCGTGGCGCGAATATCAAGCAGCACCGCTCCGCGCCCGGGCCCGCGGCCGACGGGCCCCGGGCGCCCACCTGCCGGCGCGCAGTCTGTCATTGGGGAGCAGAGCCATGGCCGTCAAGATAGGGATCACGTTCTTCCCGGACCGTCCGGACCGGTTCACCCAATGGGTGCAGATGGCCGAATCCGCCGGCTTCGACTTGCTGGGCATCGCGGATTCGCAGTCGTTGTACCGGGAGCTCTACGTGGGAATGACGCTCGCGGCATTGAAAACGCAGCGCATCCGCCTCGGCCCCCGCGTGTCCAACCCGGTTACGCGCCACCCGGCCGTCACCGCCAGCGCCATGGCCAGCATCGAGGAGCTGGCGCCGGGACGCACCCTGCTGGGCCTGGGCACGGGCGATAGCGCACTGGCGGCGGTGGGGCTGCGGGGCGTGCACCTGGCCGAGCTGGAGGCATACGTCCAGGCGGTGCGCGCGCTCGTGCAGGGCGAGTCCACCACTTGGCAGGGCCACCCGTTGCGCATGCCCTGGAGCCGCATGCACATCCCCATCTACTTGTCCGCCCATGGCCCGCGCTCGCTGCGCCTGGCCGGGGCGATCGCCGACGGGGTGATCGTGGGCACGGGATTCTCACCGGAGGTGGTGCCGGATACGCTGGCACACATCCGGGCCGGCGCGGAGGCCGCGGGCCGTCGCCTGGAGGACCTCGACGTGTGGTGGTGGTGCCACCTGAACGTGGCGGACGATCGCGAAGCCGCCCTGCAGGACGTGTTGCCCGCCCTGGCCGCCGCGGGCAACCACCTCACACGCTTCACCGCGGAAGGCAAGCACATTCCACCACATCTGCTGGAAGCGGCGCACCGCCTGCACCGGGAGTACCAGGTGGAATCGCACTTCTCCCCGGGCGCGCAAAGCGCCAACGCGGAGCTGGTGACCCGGCTCGGGCTGCGGGACTATCTGGCCGAACGCTTCGCCGTGGCAGGCACGGCCGAGGAATGCGTGGCGCGGCTGCGCCAGCTCGCCGCCATGGGCGTCACGCAGCTTTGGACCGCGGCGTCCTTCACGGACAAGCTGGGGTTCATGCGGGCCTGGGCCGAACGCGTCTTCCCCCACGTCAAGTAGGCGCCGCGATCGCCCCGGGCGGCTATCCCGCCGAGGGCCCCTGCAGTTTGCCGATGGGGGTGTACACCTCCGGGCGCCGTTCCTCGTACCAGCGCCAGAGTTCGCGCGCCGCCTGCACCTGGGCAAGATCCAGGTCCGCGACGAGCAGCTCGTCGTTGTCCTCACCGGCCTCGGCGACGATCTGCCCGTCGGGAGCGACAAAGTAGCTCGAGCCGTAGAACTTGCCGATGTTCCACGGCGCCTCCAGGCCCACCCGGTTGATCGTCCCCACGAAGTAGGAATTAGCCACGGCCAGCGCGGGCTGCTCGATGTGCCACAGGTACTGCGACTTCGCCACCCAGGTGGCCGACGGATTGAACACAATCTCCGCCCCGCGCAGGCCCAGGATGCGCGCCCCTTCGGGAAAGTGCCGGTCGAAGCAGATGTACACGCCCACCTTCGCGTAGGCCGTCTCGAACACGGGCAGGCCGAGGTCGCTGGGCGCGAAGTAGAACTTCTCGTGCTTCCCCGGCGGACCGGGAATGTGGATCTTGCGGTACTTGCCCAGGTACGTGCCGTCCGCATCGATCACCGCGGCGGTGTTGAAATACGCCTCCCCGTCGCGCTCGAAGATTGCCGAGACCAGCACCATGCGGTGCTTCTGCGCATACTCCTGCATGAGGCGCGTCGTGGGTCCGTCCGGGATGGGCTCCGCCAGCTCGAACCAACGCTTGTCGTGGGAGCGGCAGAAGTAGGGTCCGTTGAATAGCTCCTGGGTGGCCAGGATCTGCACGCCCCGCGCGCCGGCCTGATCCAGGAAGCCGGCGTGCTTCTGCAACATGGCCTCCCGGATTTCTTCGATGGGCGCGCTGGTATCCCGGTTGATGCTCGCCTGGATCAATGCGCACTTGACGATGCTCATGGTGCCCTCGCGCGATGAGAACGGGTCTCGCCTCTGCAGGCGATCCACAGGTTCCCAAGGCTAACCGATCCTGGCCATGCAGCGCAAAAGTCCGGCTTTGCGTTGCAATGGCTCCTGCCGAGCGGCATGCAGGGATTCCATCGCAACGTCCCGGCGGCGTCCACCCGCGGTGAAACCGCAACGGATGACAGACGCGGGAGCTGGGAGCGACACCCTGGCCAATGCGGCACCGGAGCCGCGGCAGGATGGGCTGACCGCAACCCCGGTGCGCCCGCTTTGCCCGCGAGGCCTGAGCGCATTTCGCACCGCTGTGCGCGACGATGCGCGCCGGGGCCGCTGGGACGCCGGCGCGATGCCCGGCACGCCGTTCAGGAGCCGGGAATCGTTCCTTTCGGCAGGGTCGCGCAGTAGCGGGCGATCTCGCCCGGGGTCGTCACCCACAACGCGTCGCGCTTGGCCAGGACGTGCTGCATGGCGCGGCGCAACGCCCGCAGCCGGAACGGCTGGCCGATGATGAACGGGTGGATCGAGACCGAGAACACCAGCGGCCGTTTGGCCGACTGGTGCAGCAACTCGTCGAACTGGTCGATCAGCATCTCCTCGAACTCCCGCGCGCTTTGCTGGCGGAAGATGAGGGCCGGCGAGTCGTTGACCTCGATCGGATAGGGAACCGCCAGCAGCGGACCCGAGCGCGTGCGCATCCAGAACGGCTGGTCGTCCGCGGGCCAATCCATCACGTAGCTGTAGCCCGCCTCCTTGAGCAGGTCCAGCGTCACCGCCGATTGCGAGAGATACGGGCCGAGCCAGCCGGCGGGTTGCTTGCCGGTGTGGCGGCGCAGCACCTCGGTGCACTCGGCGATCAGGCGCGCCTCGTCCTCCTCCCACAGGTCCCCCTGGCGTTCCGCATTGGTGCGGCCATGCCCGACAACCTCGTCGCCGCGTTCCTTGATGCGCGAGGCGATGTCCGGGCAGTCCTCGAAGACCTGGGAGTTCACGTTGTGCGAGGCGGGCACGCCCATCTCGTCCAGCAGGTCGAACAGGTACCACTGCCCCACGCGGTTTCCGTAGTCGCGCCAGGCATAGTTGCGCGCGTTCTGCGGCGCATTGAGCACTGCGCTGTCGCTGCCCGATCCCGCGCGGAACGCAAACACCTCGATGTTGTTGCAGAAGCACACGGCCAGGCGTTTCCCATCCGGCCAACTGTATGCCTTGCGCCGTACCAGGGGGACATAGTCGTAGCGATTGTGGCCAGGCAGCTTCATGGGGGTCCTCTCGATCGACCGAGGCGTGCAGCATGGCGCAGGGCGGGCGCAGGTCCGCGTGGGCCCGGCCTTCACCCCTGCGCAGGATGGGGCGTGTCGAATGTTGACAAGGTGCCCGGTCGGTTGTCAATTGGCGGTAAGGAGCGCCCGCAACGCCGGAATGGCACGGTCGGGGACGGCTGCAACACACCTGTGGCACTGGATCCGGTCGCCTTACCCCCGCAGCGCCCGTGCCGCCCGGCCAACCCGCAAGGAGCTGAGCATGAATGCCTCCGCCATCCAGAACGACAATGCGGCGCGCAGCGCCACGGCCCTGCGCGCCTTCGCCGAATGGGCCGCTGCGGCGCGCTGGGAGGATCTTACCGCCGCCGTCCGCGAGCGCGCGGCGCTGGTGCTGGCCGATGACCTGGCGGCGATCGTGGCGGCGCGGGCCGAGCCGGAGGTCATCGCCCTGCAGGACGGCATGGCTGCCTCCTCGGGCGCTCCTGAGGCCACCGTGTTCAACGGCCGGGGCCAGCGCCTGGACCGCTATTCGGCGGCCGTGGCCAACGGCAGTGCGGCCGACTGGTGCGAGCTGGACGAGGGCTACCGACGGGCCATGTGCCACGCCGGCCTGTACACCGTGCCGGCGCTGCTCGCCGAGGGCGAGGCCTCCGGCGCGACGGGGCGGCAGTTCCTGCGTGCCCTCGCGGTCGGATACGAGGCGGCTGCCCGCGTGGCCCGCGCCTTCAGCTATTCCAAGCTGGTGCTGCACCCGCACGGCAGCCTGGCCGCCGTCGGGGCGGCGGCGGCCGTGGCGGCGCTGCGGGGCATGGCGCCCGGGCCCTTCCTGGGGGCCGTCAGCGCGGCGGCGACCCTGGTGGTGCCGGGCCCGTTCAACCATGCCATCCAGGGGGCGCTGGTGCGCAACGTGTGGCCGGGCGTCGGCGCCTGGGCCGGGCTGCGGGCGGTGGACTGGAGCGCCTTCGGCATCACCGGGCGCGCCGAGAGCCTGCACGACGTCTACGCCGACGCGTTCGGCGCGGAATCGCTGCCGGAGGAGTTGTGCGAGGGCCTGGGCCGGCAGTGGGCCATCGCCGACGGCTACCAGAAGGTGCACGCGTGCTGCCAGTATTCGCACTCCGCCGTGGAGGCCACGCTGGGCCTGATCGCGGGGCTGGCGGAGCCTTGGCAGCCCGGCGCGATCCGCCGCATTCGCGTCGATACCCACGAGCGCGGCAAGGCGTTGGACAACGTGCATCCGGCCACCTCGCTGGCCGCCAAGTTCTCCCTGCAGCACATCCTCGCCGCCACCGCCCATTTCCGCCACGCGGGCGCCGAGGCCTTTCACAGCACCACGCTCACCGATCCTTCCATAGCGGCCTTGCGCGAAAAGGTGCAGATCGGCCCCTATGAGCGGGAGCTTCCGCCGCCCAATGATCGGCCCGCGCGGGTCACGTGGGAGATGGCCGACGGCTCGACTTGGAGCGAGGAGTGCTTGAGCGCGCGCGGCGGACCGGACCGGCCGTTCGCGCCGGAGGAGATCCGTGCCAAGATCGCCGGCCTCACCCGGGACGCCTATCCGGCCATGCCGGCCGTGCTGAACCGTCTGCTGGCGCTGGATGCGGCCGTGCTGGATGCCCCGTGGCGCCAGACGGTCGCGCAGATGACGGCCGGCGCATAGGCGCACGGCATGCCGCGTCGCCCGCCCCATCAGCCGGTGGGGCGTTCGCTCTCGATCCCGGCCATGACGGACTCCAGGCTGGCGCGGCTGTTGCGGATGTGGGTGCGCATCGCCGCCTCGGCCGCGTCCGGAGCGCGGCCAGCACGGCGCGGTGCTCGCTCAGCGCCTGCATCGGCCAGTCCGCGTGCATGCTCAGCCGATAGCGATAGAGCCGCAGCAGCGAGTACAGGTCGTGGGAGAGCCTCTGCACAAGGCGCGCGTTGGCGCTGGCCTTGACGATGCGGAAGTGGAAGTCCCGGTCGCCCCCGCCCAGGAAGTACCCGCGCCCGCTGACGACGTCCTCGGCCCGGCTGTGCTGATCCAGCAGGTCTTCCAGCTGAGCCAGCTCCTCCGGGCCGATGCGTTCGGCGGCCAGCCGGCAGGCGCTGCCCTCCAGACCCTCGCGGATCACAAGCAGGTCCATCACTTCGGCCAGCGTCAGCGAGACGGCGCGCGCGCCCTGGTTGGCGACGCGCTGCACCAGCTTGCGGCCCTCCAGCCGGCTGAGCGCCTCGCGCAGCGGCCCGCGGCTGATGCCGAAGCGCCGGGCCAGGAGGGTCTCGCTGATCCGTTCGCCCGGCTTCAGCACGCCGGTGAGGATGGCCTCCTCCAGCCGTTCGAAAGCGAGCGCAGACAGGTTGGCCTATACCAGCGGCCGGGTCATTGCGGGGTTGGACACGGTTGCGGATTCGGACATAGGGTACGTTCGTTCGCGTGGTTGCACGGCGCCTCAGGCGCCCGGGCGCCCGGGCGTCCCGGACGGGATGAGCGCCGCGCGCGCGTGCCGGGCGATCTCCCCCAAGGGGGCTTGCCAAACGCCATCGAAGCCGCTCAGGCGCTCCAGCGCCTGCACCAGGTAGCGGATGCGGTGCGGCATGCCGAACAACCAGGGATGGATGCCCAGGCCGAAGCTGCGCCCGGAGCGCGCCCCCTCGCCGTGCAACACCGCGCAGGCCTCCTCCACCAGCGCCGGGTAGTCCGGCGTGAGGATGCGGCGGTGCCAAAGGGCCTGCACGTCGTCCCACTCCGCCTGGTAGGGAATGGAGACCAGCGGCGGCTGCGTGGTCATCAGGTAGGGCTGATCGTCGTTCGGCCAGTCCGCCAGGTATTCCATGCCGCTTTCCGCCAGCAACTGGGGCGTGCGGGCGGATTCGCCGAAGTCCTGGGAGATCCAGCCCGTCGGCCGCGCGCCGGCGGCCTGGGTGATGCGCTCGATTGCCTCGCCGATCGCCGCGCGCTCCTGCGCCTCGCTCAGGCGACTGCTCAGCATGCGCGTGGCATGCGATCCGTGCGCGGCGAACTCCCAGCCGCGCCGGCGGCACTCCTCCACCAGGAACGGGTAGCGCTCGCAGGCCGCGCTGTTGGCGGCCACCGTGGCGCGAATGCCGTGGCGGTCCAGCGCTTCGAAGATGCGGAAGATCCCGACCCGGTTGCCGTACTCGCGGATCGAATAGGAGCGGTAGTCCGGGCGGAAGTCTCCGTTGGGATCCTTGAAGCGCGGATCGCGCAAGGCGCCCGCGGGCGGATCCAGTTCCCACCGCTCCAAGTGCACCACCACCCAGAACGCCAGCCGGGCGCCGCCGGGCCAGGCCAGCGCCGGCCGCCGGGGCAACGGGGCAAAGGGGTACAGGTCGTGGTCCATGCCGGGGCGGCGATAGGCGCTCATCTCAGGTCTCCTCCGGCACGTGTGCCAGGTACCAGTCGGCGATCTGCTCGCCGGTGGCCAGCCAGACGCCCTCGTGCTCCACGATGTGGCGCAGCGCGCGCTCCAGGGCCCGGATGCGGTGCGGCTGGCCCATGATGTACGGGTGCAGCGCGACACAGACGACACGCCCGTGCTCGGCCCCTTCGCGCCACAGCGTGTCGAAGTGATCGACGATCATCTGCGCGAACTGCCCGGCTTCCATGGGGTGGCGCCACACCATCGCGTCGTTGATGTCCATCTGGTAGGGGATGGTAATCAGGCGCCCGCTGCGCACGCGGATCGGTGTCGGCTGATCGTCGTGGTACCAGTCGCAGTAGTACTTGATGCCGGCCTCCGCCACGAGGTCGGGCGTGGTGTGGGTAAAAGTCGCCGCCGGAGAGAACCACCCCGCCAGGTGCTTGCCGGTCAGGCGCCGGTAGGTCTCCACGCAGTCGGCGATGAGAACGCGCTCCTCCTCCTCGGACAGCCCCCAGGAATACTGCGTGTTGTAGATGCCGTGGCAGAGCACGTCCCACTGGCGGGCGGTCATGGCCTCCATGATCTCCGGGTAGTGCTCCCAGTTGGCCAGGTTCAATGACACGGTGCAGCGGATGCCCAGTGCATCCAGCACCTCCAGCATGCGCCAGAACCCTACCCGGTTGCCGTAGTCGCGCGTCGCATAACCCAGCACGTCCGGATGCGGCATGCGCGGCCAGGGGTCGCGCATGCCGATCGGGCTGGGCCGGTACTCGTAGTGCTCGACGTTGGGCACCACCCATACGGCGACGCGCGCGCCGCCCGGCCATTTGAGCGGCTGGCGGGTCACGATGGGAGAATAGGGAACGCGGTCACGGATCATCGCAGCTCACGGGGATCGGCCGCCGGCGGCGTCTGCCGGGACAGCACCCGCCCGGGGCGCGCCTCCGTTCGTGGCAATCGCCGTCATGGATGGGTCTCTTTACGGGGGTGGATGCGGGTCCGCCGCGTCACTCGCGCACGCACCGCGCGGCCAGCAGGCGGCAGAACGTTCGGCCCAGGCCATTCACCACGGCGGCGTCGTGCGTGGCGCGCCGGCCGATCCCGAACTCGGCCTGCACACGGAACCGCTCCCGCAACAGGGCCGAGACCCGCGATGCGGGCAGCGGCCGGAACGGCCCCTGGTTGGGCACCTGCGCGCGGGATTCCACGCGTCGCCAGTACCAGCCGTAGCGCGAACGGCTGTTGCGCACGCTGATCGCCAACTGCCCCCCGGGCCGCAGGACGCGGCGGATCTCGCCCAGCACGGCGGCGGGGTCGGGCGTGTGCTCGAGGGCCTGGGGCGCGATCACCGCATCGATGCTGGCGTCCGCATAGGGCAGCCGGCCCCCACGGATCAGGTCGCGGTGCACCCGCTCCAGCGCCACTCCCTCCTGGCGCAGCCGTTCCTCGATGAACAGATGGTTGCGCTCGGACAGCTCGGCCAGGTGCAGGTGCACCTGCGGCCCGAAGCGCCTGCGCAACTCGACGCTGTAGGTGCCGCCCCAGGGCAGCAGCTCGACCAGGTGCGACCCCGGCGCAAGGTCGTCCAGCAGGCCGATCTCCAGCGCCGTGGCGTCTCCCTGGCGCCGCGAAACGTACACGCCGGCCAGGGGCGACTTGGCCCATACCGACAGCCCGCGGAAGTCCGCCAGGCGCTCCCAGCCCCAGACCTGTGGATTCCATTCGGCGAAGGGGTTGTCCGTGTTGTGGATGCGCTCGAAGGGGTAGGCCGCGGCCGGCCGCGCCGGATAAAGCGCCTTGGCGGGCCGCGCAAAGCCGTTGAAGGAGTGCACCTCCGCGAACGAGCGGCGCGGCGCCTTCATGGGCGGCTGCGAGGCGCGCGCCCGCCCGATGGCCAGCGCGCCCTGGATCTGGAACGTGGGCGGAACGCCCAGCATTTCGGCGATGCGCTGCGTGTCCCCGATCCCCGCGTTCCAGATGCAGCTCAATCCGCGCAGATGCGCGCTGAGCATCATATGGTAGCAGGCCCCCGCGACCGACTGCACAATGGAGAAATTGTTGTGCGTCCAGCCCTTCTGGAAACAGAGATAGACGAGGGCCGCGCAGTCGGCGAAATGAGGATTGCCCCCGGCAATGTCCTGCGCGCGCCGCTTGAGCTCCGGATCGGTGACGATGATGAAGTGCCAGTTCTGCTGGTTACAGGACGACGGCGCCTCGGTGCCGTCGCGCACAATGGCCGCCAGCAGCTCGCGGTCGATCTCGCTGCCGTCGTAATCCCGCGAACTGTGGCGCTCGGCCATCAGGTCCAGGATGCGCCGCCAGTCGGCCGCCCGGGGCTCCAGGGCAGGCTGGGCCGACCCGACCCGGCCGGCGTTTGCATGCTCCCGGGAGGCGGTCGCTTCTTGCTCCTTGGTGGCTCGCATCGCAACCTCGCATCGTTCGATTTCTCATTGACAGCAAGCCCAGCGGGGTGACAAATGTCAATAGTCAACAATCCAGGCGGGGCCTTGACGGCGGCGGGTGCAGCTTGACCCGGACGCCTTGCAGCGGTCGGATCAGGGTCGATTGGATTCACAACGAGGGGACCAAAATGAGACAGGTATTGCGAAGCGCCTTGGTGGCTGCAGCGGTCGTCATCGCCGGGGCGGTCTGGCTGGCCGGCATGGCGGGCGCGGCCGAAATCCTGCAGATCGGCGGCATCGGCAGCTTGTCGGGCGGGGGCACCGCGTGGGGCCTGGCGATCCAGCGCGGGGCCGAGATCGCCATTGACGAGGTCAACGCCAAAGGTGGCCTGAAGGTCGGCAACGAGACCTACACCGTCAAGCTGATCATGTACGACGATGCGTACTCCGGCCAGGGCGGCACGACGGCGGCGACGCGCCTGATCACTGAAGACAAGGTGCGCTTCATTGTCGGTCCGATCGGATCGGCTCCCGTGCTTGGCACGGTGGCGGTGACCACGCCGGCCAAAGTGCTGCTGATGTCGGATGGATACGCCCCGACGATCCTGAAGAACGACGCCAAATCTCCCTACAATTTCCGCGTCACCAACACGACCAACGAGTTCATGCCGGCGGCCGTCAAATGGATGCGCCAGCACTTCCCGGACAAGAACCGTGTCGGTATTCTTTCCACCAACGACGCCACGGGCCAGTCCGTCCTTCCGCTGATGAAGAAGTTCTACGAGGAGGCCGGGTTCAAGGTCACCTTCCAGGAATTCTTCGAGCGCGGCACCCAGGAGTTCACGCCGCTGCTGACCCGCATGCTGGCCAGCGGGATCGACATCTACGAGGTGGATGGCAACTCGCCGGGCGATGCAGCCCTGCTGGTCAAGCAGATCCGCCAGCTCGGCTTCACGGGTGCAGTGATCCAGATCGGAGGACCTTCGATCGAGGAGATCATTGCCGTGGCCGGCCCTCTGGCCGACGGCTTCCTCTCGTACGACATGTTCGACTTTGGCGCCTCCGCGGCGCGGCAATTCATTCAGGCCTATCACAAGAAGTACGGTGAAGGCATCATCAACGGACAGACCCCGGCCTTCTATAACGGCACCAAGATCCTGCTGGAGGCGATCCGCCGTGCCGGCTCGCTGGACACCGCCAAGGTGCGCGACACGCTGGAGCACATGGAGGGCTACGATGCGGGCCTCTATGGCCCCCTGGTGTGGGGTGGCATGAAGAACTACGGCGTGAACCACCAGTTGCTGCTGCCGTTCTTCATCACCGAAGTGCGCGACGGCAAGACGCAACCGCTCATCCAACTGCGGCCCAACAAAGAGTAGTTCCGATGCCACGCGCCCGGCAGCTCCGACGCTGGCGGGCGTCCGTGGCAGCCCTCCATTCCACCGGCGGAGACGGGCGGCATGCTCAACATGATGCTGAACCCGATCATTCTCGGGCAGGTCGTCGTCAATGGCCTCAGCCTGAGTTCGATCTACGTGCTGGTGGCGATGGGCTTTACGTTGCTGTTCGGCATCATGCGCGTGGTGAACTTCGCGCACGGGGAGTTCGCCATGCTGGGCGGGTTCGCGCTCCTGTTTCTGTACGGCCAACTCAAGCTGCCGTTCTTCGTGGCCGTGCTGCTGGCCGCGGCGATCGTCGCAGTGGGGGGGCTGGTGTTGGAGCGGCTGGTGTTCCGCTGGTTCTACCAGAAGATGTTCCAGAGCATGATCGGGCTGCTGGGTCTCTCGATCGCGCTGACGTATTCGGCGGTGCTGATCTGGGATGTCCACGCGCGGTCGATCCCGCCGGCATTCACCGCGATTCTTCGCGTGGGCGGATTGATCCTGCCGCTGGACCGGCTGGTCGTGTTCGGCGTGTCGATCGTGGTGCTGGTGCTGTTCTATCTGCTCATCCGGCACACGCGCATGGGCCTTGCCATGCGGGCCACGGCACAGGATCTTGAGATCGCGGAGGTGCAGGGCATCAATTCCACGCGCATCTACCAGCTCGCCTTCGTGGTGGCCATCTTCATGACGGCGCTGGCCGGCGGCCTGTACGGGCAGGTCTACTCCCTCTCTCCGTTCATGGGCGAGGTGCCCCTGCTGAAAGCGTTCATCGTGGTGATCCTGGGCGGGATGGGCAGCATCCCCGGCGCCGCCATCGGCGGCCTCATCCTGGGCATGTCGGAAAGCTTTCTGGCCACCTTCTTCGGTTCCGCGGTGTCCAATTTCGCATCGTTCGGGGTGGTGATCCTGCTGCTGATCGTCCGCCCCTGGGGCCTGATGGGCACGCCGGAATAGAGAGGACGGGGAGTCCCGGGACATGATCGACGATACGGCGGCCGGCGCTGCCGTGCGCAGCGGTGCGGCGGCTCTGAGCGCTCCGCGCTGGGCGCTGGCGGGATTGACGGCGCTGGTGATGGGGGTCTGGCCGCTGGTGTACCCGCATTCCTTCGCGCTGCACATCGGCACGCTGGTGCTGCTCTATTGCATCGGCGCCGCCAGCCTGCATCTGGTGGCGCGCATGGGCCACATTTCGCTGGCCCACGCTGCGTTCATGGGCATCGGCGGCTACACCTCGGTGCTGCTGGTGATGCGCCTGGGCTGGCCATTCGCCCTCTCGCTGCCGGCCGCGGCCGGGGCTGCCGCGCTGCTGGGCCTGGCCATCGGACCGGTGCTGCTGCGGCTCAGCGGCAAGTATTTCGTGCTGGTGACGTTCCTCTTCGGCGAGATCGTGCGCATGGTCTTCTCCGAATGGCGGGACCTGACGGGCGGCTCCAACGGCATATTCAACATCCCCAGGCCCTATCCGCTGTTCGAGTCCCCCGTGGCGTACTACTACCTGGCGCTGGGGGCGATGGCGCTGTGCGTGGGGCTGTGCCTGCGGCTGGTGCGCTCGGAGATCGGCCGCACGATGGACGCGCTGCGCGAGGGCGAGCAGTTGACGGAATGCTCGGGCGTGCCGGTGCTGCGCATCAAGGTGACCGTGTTCGTGATCGCCTGCGCGATGGTGGGCATCCAGGGCGCACTGCAGTCGCACTTCGTCCACTTCATCTCCCCGGAGAGCTTCAATATCTTCGAATCGCTCAATTTCGTGGTGATGAACGTCATCGGCGGGCTCACCAACCTGCTGGGCCCGTTGCTGGGCGCCCTGTTCCTGGTGCTGCTGCCCGAACTGCTGCGCGACTACGTGAACCTGCAGCGCGTGATCTACGGCATCATTCTCGTCGTCGTGATGGCATTCCTGCCGGGCGGTCTGGTGGAGCTGGGCAGGCGCTTGCGCGCGGGCGGCGCCCGCCTGCTGGGCCGAGGGGAGGGCTGAACCGATGGGCGCGTTGCTGCAAGTGGAAGCGTTATCGAAAACCTTCGGCGCCGTTGCCGCCGTGAACAACCTCAGCTTTCAGATCGAGCCGGGCGAGGTGGTGGGCATCATCGGTCCCAACGGCGCGGGCAAGACCACTGCCGTCAACCTCATCAGCGGGGTGCTGCGGCCCTCGCAAGGCCGCGTCCGCTTCGGCGGCGAGGACGTCACCGGCCTGCGCCCGGATCGGCTCGTGCGGCGTGGGTTGGTGCGCACCTTCCAGGCCACCACGGTCTATGCGACGCGCACCGTGCGCGAGAACGTGCGGCGCGGATCGTTCCGCAAGCGCTATCCCGGCTTTCTGCACGCACTCCTCGAGACGCCCAAGCAGCGGGCCTGGCGCGCGGAAAGCGAGCAGCACGTGGATCGGATCCTGTCCTGGTTCGGGCTGAGCGGGCATCAGGACACGCAAGCGGCCGCGCTGCCGTACGGCTTCCAGAAGACGCTGGGCATGGCCATCGCGCTGGCGGCTGAGCCCAAGCTGATCCTGCTGGATGAGCCGGCCGCCGGGCTGAGCGCGGAGGAGGCCGATCACGTGCGGGACACCATCGTCCGCATCCGGGAGAGCGGCGTCACTGTGGTCGTGATCGACCACAACATGCGGTTCATTTCCAACCTGTGCGATCGGATCGTCGTCATGCACCATGGGGAAGAGCTGGCGGCAGGCACGCCGCGCGAGGTGCTCACCGATCCGCGGGTGATCGAAGCGTATCTGGGGAAGCGCCATGTCGCTGCTCAGATTGGATGACGTTCACGTCAAGTACGGCCAAGTGCATGCCGTGCGGGGCGTCTCGCTGAGCATCGAGGCCGGGGAAGTCGTTGCCCTCGTCGGGTCCAATGGCGCGGGCAAGAGCAGCACGCTCAAGGCGATCCTGGCGATGGTGCCCACGGCCGGCGGGGAAATCTCCATCGATGGCCACAGCCTGGCCGGACTCAAGCCCTGGGACGTCACCCGCCTTGGCGTCGGCTTCTCGCCGGAAGGGCGGCGCGTGTTCCCCGCGCTGAGCGTCCTGGAAAATCTGCGGGTGGGTGGCTACAGCCAGAGCCGGGCGTTCGTAGCGGAGCGCATCGAGCGGGTCTGCTCCTATTTCCCGGTGCTGCGGGAGCGCGCCCGCCAACGGGCCGGCAGCCTCAGCGGCGGCGAGCAGCAGATGCTGGCCATCGGCCGCGCCCTCATGCCCCGCACGCGCCTGTTCTTGCTGGACGAGCCCTCGCTGGGCGTCGCGCCGCTGATCGTGGACAAGATCGGCGAGATTCTGGTGGAAGTCGCCAAGCAGGAGCAGTTGGGCGTCCTGCTCGCCGAGCAGAATGCGAGCTGGGCACTAGATGTTGCCAGCCGCGGGGTGATCCTGGAGCTGGGTCGGCTCACGCTTTCGGGCGATTCCAGCATCCTGCGCGACAATCCGGACGTGCGCAGCGCCTACCTGGGGTTGTAGCCGCCGCCCTCCAGGTCGCCGGGCCACCGCGCGCATCACGCGGGCCGGGCCCGTCCCGCCGGCGGCTCGAGCGGAATTTCCACCTCCAGCAGCGGAGCGTGCTGCTGGCAGCCGTAGACATCCGTATCGCCCAGGTCACCGGAGGGTATCGCGCGCACGAGGGTGGCCTTGTAGGCCAGCCCGGCCGGATAGGGGGTGAAAATCACGTCGCGCGCATCGACGCCATAGAGCCGGGCGAACAGTTCGGGCCCCAGCACCCCGGTGGCACCCACGGCCCGGTACAACTCCGGCGTGTCGAACACCACATCGATGGTCAGCTCGAAGGGCCCCGCGTTCTTGCTCTTGCAGACCCGGGCCAGGTCGCGGATGCGGGCCATCAGAGGTCCTCGTAATGGATGGGGAAGGGCGCCAGGGGATCGTCCAGTTCCATCACGTGAAACACGGAGAACCGGTAGACGGGACCCACGGAGATGTCCGACGGGGAGTAGGGAAAGGCCATGTTGCCCTCGCGGCAGAGCCGCCCCGGGAAGTCCGTGTGCAGCATGGTCACGCGAGCCAGCGCCAACACCGCATCGGCCTGTTCCTGGCTAGGCGCCACCACCTCGATCACGAAGCCCAGCTCGTGCGAGCGGATTTCCCGCACCGGCTCGGTGGGGCCCATCACCCCGTCGCGCCCGTAAACGCGGATGAACAGCCGGTACCCGTCTTCCTTGACGCCCAACGCCAGCGCCTTGGTCGCCAGCGCCTCGCGTACCCGTGCCAGGAAGTCGTCCAGCCCCGCGATCAGCAGCGGATCGCGCGTGCCGCAGATGCTCAGGGCCCGGTAGCCCGCCAGCTCCGCACCCTCCAGCTTGACGGTGTACGGGCTGGGCTGCCAGCGCATGCCCGAGACCCGCACCGCGCGGTCGGAAACCGCCTCGAAGCGGCAATCGGTCGTATCCAGCACGCCGCCCGGCTCCAGGTGGATGCAGGGGCTGGGGTTCTCGTGCAGGCTGTGATTGGCCACGGATGACGGCGTGCAGCGCCGCTCGGGCGCGGTCGGCTCCAGCACCACGCCGTCCGCGTCGATGCGCGCGTAGAGGCAGTCGTGACCCTTGGGTACCGCCGGCGTCGCGCCACACTCGAGCATCTTGCCCGCATACCACGCGGGCGCCGGGGGCAGGCCGGCACGAATGGCGCTGGCGGCCCAGGGCGCCGGGTCGCTGGCACGCCCCGCCAGCACCACCTGCGCGCCGGCGTCCAGGGCCGCGGCGAAGGGCTCGGCACCCATCATGGCCACCACCCGCTCGGCCCGCTCGAGCGTCGCCGCATCGAGCGGAGCCACGCCGCGCAGCGGCTTGATCCGGCCGGCTGCCAGCGCCGCCCCCACGCGTTCCTTCGGCTGCTCGGACTGGATCACCGCCAGCCGGAAGTGCAGCCTCTCGGCCGCGGCGATCTCGCGCACGATGTCGACCACAGCGGCCAGGTGCGGCGCGCCACCGGCGCCTCCGCACGAGCCGATGACCAGCGGCACGCGGCAGGCCAGCGCGCCGTGCAGCATCAAGGCGATATCGCGGCGCATCGCCAGGCGCGAGTTGAGGGTCTTGCCCGAGCCCAGGTAGAACGGGCCCGGGTCCGTGCTGCCGCCATCCACGCCCAGCATGTCGATGCCGCGCTCCAGCCCAGCCTCCAGCGAGGTCACAGGGAAGCCATAGCCCAGGATGCCGCTGGTAGACAGCATCCGATGCGTCGTGCCCTGTGAATTCACCGGCGCCTCCCGCTGGGGATCGACCGCGCGCGATGGCGCGGCTCAAGAAGTCCACATGGCCCGTTGCGCCCAGCGCCGCGCGGGCGGGGGCCGGGATGCCCCATCATGCCAGATCGCCGCCGCACGGGCGACCCCGCGCTTGCTGCGATCGCGGCCGCGCCCCCTGCCCCGCGCCTGGCACCGGCCGGGGCACGGCGACCCTGCGCCCCTAGAGCGGCGGGACGCGCGTGTGCCAGTCGGTGGCCTGCTGGTAGGCATCGCCCAGGTTGAGCAGACGCGCCTCGCCGAAGGGCCGACCGATGAGCTGCAGGGAGACCGGTACGCCTTCCGGCGAGAAGCCCGCCGGCAGCGCCAGGGCGGGCAGACCCAGGTAGTTGGCGGGCTGCGTGCAGTGCGAGATGGATGCCAGCAGTTGCAGATAGACCGGATTGGCCCCCACGTCCGCATCGGCGATGAGCGGGGCGGGGAAGGAGGTGCCCGGCACCAGCAGCACATCCACCTGCGAGTACACCTCCGCCATCATCCGTTCCAGCACCGCCGCGCGCAGATTCAGCGCGTCCAGGTAGCGCGTGCCGGGCACGTACAAGCCGATGGAGACCCGGGCGCGCACCTGGGGGTCATAGTCCTCCGGCCGTGTGATGAGCCAGCGCCGATGCACTGTGGAGATCTCCGTGCGCGTGACCAGCGCGCCCAGCACGTAGAGCAGGTCGTGGTCGGGCAAGCCAACTTCCCGCAGCTCCGCTCCTTGGGCGCGGAACACCTCCTGCGCGGCCTCCAGCGCGGTGCGGACGGATTCGCTCAGGCCGTCGGTGTAGTAGTTGGTGGGCAGGCCGATGCGCACGCCCCGGATGGGCCGGCCCAGCAGCGCCTCATAGTCCGGTACGGGCTCGTGGCTGCTGGTGGCATCGCGCGGGTCGTGCCCTGCCACGATGCGCAGCAGGCGCGCACAATCCCGCACCGTGCGCGTCAGCGGCCCCACGTGGTCCATGGAAAAGGAGAGCTGCATCGCGCCGGCCCGGCTCACCCGGCCGTAAGTGGGCTTGAGGCCCACCACGCCGCAGAACGCGGCGGGCAGCCGCACCGAGCCGCCCGTATCCGAGCCCAGCGCGCCAAAGACCTGCCGCGCGGCCAATGCGGCTCCCGCGCCGCTGGAGGAGCCGCCCGTAATGCGCTCCGGGTCCCACGGGTTGCGGCAATGGCCAAAGGTCTGGTTGAGGCCGTGTGGGCCGCTGGCAAACTCGTTCATGTTCAGCCGACCCAGATGGATCGCACCGGCCGCTTCCAGCCGCTCGATGAGGGTGCAGGTCACCTCCGGCCGCCAGTCGTGCCGAATCTTGGAGCCGCACGAGCAGACCCGCCCCGCACGATAGAACATGTCCTTGTGCGCCAGGGGCACGCCGTGCAGCGGCCCCCGCGACCGGCCGTGCGCCAGTTCAGCATCGGCAGTCCGCGCGGCGGCCAACGCCTCCTCCGCCTCCACGGCGATGAAGCTGTTGATGAGCGGCTGCGTGCGCTCGATGCGCTCCAGGCAGGCGCGCACCAGCTCTGCGGAGGACACCTGCTTGGCGGCGATGGCCTGTGCCGCCTCGACGAGGGTCCACTGTGTCGGATCCGGAGTGGCGGCGCTCATCGCTCCTCGTCGCGGTAGAGATGCAGCAGGCGGGGGAAGTCCGCAGGCTCGCCCTCGAAGGGCACACGGCCGGCCTGCGCCAGCGCGGTGTCGTTGAAGCGCTTCTGCAAGGCGGCCATGCGTTCGGCCGCAGCGGGGCTGATCTCCACCTGCTGAATGGCCTCGGCGATCGTAAGGATGTATTCGGCGTCGATCTTGCGTTGGGTCATGGCGGATTCGGCAGGGTTGGCGGCAGGTGCGGCGTGGATCGCGCTGCGGGGCGGCGCTGCCCCGCAGCGGCAGCACATGCCCTCATGGCCCGAGTCTCTCCACATGTCAAGTGCAAGCCGTACACAAGGCAGCGCCTGATGGGAGCCGCACTGCAGCGACGGCGCCCGGAGGACGGCCGGGCCCCCGCGGGTGCCCGGGGAGACGCACGCGTCGCGTCAGGCGCAGGGTACCAGAGCGGTCCCTGGCGCGGCCGGCGCAGCCCACCGGGTGCAACGACTTCCCCGCAGGACTACGGCCGCCGCCGGGCCTGCCCGCAAATGCAGGGGCGCCCGGCGACGGAAAGGACGTTAGTCCTTGACGGGCAGCCACTTCCCGTTTTGGAACTCCACGAAGCGCAGCGGCAACAGAGCCACGTTGCTCTTCTCGAAGCTCATCTGGCCGTTGACACCCGGGAAGTCCTTGAGCGACTTGAGGCCCTTGATGATGCCCGCGTTGGAGTAGCCGCCCTTCTCGATGGCAGCGGCGAAGAGGCGCACCGCATCGTAGAAGTACGGGCCGTAGAGATCCGGGTCCTTGTTGTACTTGGCGTGGTAACGCGCGATGAACTCCTTCACGCGGGGCGAATTGTCGTCCCAGCGCGGCGAGCCGCTGATGAAGCCGTTGGCGGCCGAGCCGGCGATCTCTGCGAAGGACTGGTTCTGCGGGGCGCCGTGGCTCATGAACCGCGCCTTGATGCCCAGTTCTTCCGCCTGGCGCACGAGCAGTCCCATCTCCGCGTAGTAGGCGTAGGCCACGATCAGCGGCGGATTCTGGGCGCGGATGCGCGTGAGCTGCGAGCGAAAGTCGCGGCCGCCCTTCTCGATCACCTCTTCGGCCACGATCGTGCCACCCAGCTTCGTATATTCCTGCTTGAAGATGGTGCCCAGCGTACTGCCGTAGGCGCTGTTCTCGAAGATCAGCGCGGCTCGCTGCAAACCCAGCTTGTTGAGGGCGTACTCGGCGATCAGGCGCTCCTCGTCGTCCGCCAAGGGGTAGTTGCTGAAGATCGTCGGCCCGCCCTCCCGGATCTTGGGCGTAATGGCGCCTACGGCCATGATGGGCGTGTTGGTCTCGCGGGAGAGGGGGAACTGCGGCACGATCACGCCCGTCATGGTGGAAATGATGGCGGGCACCTTCTCAATCTCGACCAGGCGCCGGAACTCGCTCACGGCCTCCTTGGGCTGGTTCTTGCTGTCGCCGTGCACGAGCTGGATCGGGCGGCCGTTGATGCCCCCCGCGGCGTTGATCTCCTCCTCGGCCAACATCGCCCCGCGGTCGAAGTCCGCGCCGTAGTCCGCTGTGGTGCCTGTCATCGGCAGGATGATGCCGATGCGGTAGGGTTCACCCGTGGCGGGAGCGGCCGAGACGGCCGTCACGCCGAGCACGATCCCTGCGGCCAGCAGCGCCGCGAGGGTTCCCAGGGTCCGAATCATGGCTAAGCCTCCCTCTGGTTCGCCTGCGTTGTGTGGTCGCTGAGATACACGCGTCTCAGCACGTCCTCCCCGACGTAATCACTTGCCGGCCCCTGGCTGATCAGGCGCCCGGCACGGATCACGAAGACCGAGTCGACGATGCGCAGCACCTGCTGCGCCTTCTGCTCGACGATCAGTACCGCCGTGCCCATCTCGTCGCGGATGGAACGGATCGTATCGAAGATGGTCTCCACCAGCAGCGGCGCGAGCCCGATCGACGGCTCGTCGATCAGCAGCAGCCGCGGCCTCAGCATCAGCGCCATCGCAAACGCGAGCATCTGCCGTTCCCCGCCGGACAGCGCGCCGGCCTTCTGCCGTGCGCGTTCCTGCAGGAGCGGGAAGGCCTTCAGCACGGCCTTCCGCCGCTCGGCGAGCGGCCCCGCGGCCAGGGTGTAGCCGCCCATGCGCAGGTTCTCGCCCACCGTGAGATCGCGGAATACGCGCGCGCCCTGGGGCACCAGCGCAATGCCGGCGGCGATGTTCTCCGCGGGCGTCGCGCGGGAGATCTCCCGTCCGTCGAAATCGATGCGCCCATGGCGTTCGGGCACCAGCCCGAACACCGCACGCAGCACGGTGGACTTGCCCGCGCCGTTCGGCCCGATGACCGCCGCGATCGAGCGGTCAGGCAGCGCCAGATCCAGCTCGAACAGGATCTGCTTCTTGCCGTAGAAGGCATTCAGGCCAGTGACGGTCAGCATGGTTCCTCAGGACGTAATGCCCAGGTAGGTGTGCATCACGGAGACGTTGTGGCGCACCTCCTCGGGCACGCCTTCCGCGATCTTCTCCCCCTGGTGCATCACGATGATCCAGTCCGAGAGGCTCATGACGATCTCCACGTTGTGCTCGATGAGCAGGATCGTCTTGCCTTGCTGCACCAACTGGCGCGCCCGGCGGCAGAAATCGTCCACCATCGCCGGGCTGAGGCCGGAGGTCGGCTCGTCCAGCAGCAGCAACTTCCCCTCCGCGGCGAGCAGGCGCCCCAGCGCGAGCAGCTTCTGTTGGCCGTAGGAAAGCTGCTCGGCCAGTGTGTCTGCCTGGCCGCCCAGGGTGAGCTCCTCCAATACGTCACGGCTCTCCGCCTCGGTACGCCGGGCCTCTTCCCGCAGGCGTGCGCCGCCCAACAGCGAGGCCACGATGCTCTCGCCGCGCTGCTGCGGCAGGGCCGCCGCGATGTTGTCCAGCGCGCTGAGGCGGTTGAATAGCCGCAGCTCCTGGAAGCTCCGCGCCACGCCGACGCGCGCGACCTTGTGCGGGGGCAGGCCCGTGATGGATTGCCCGTGGAACAGGATGCGGCCCGCATCGGGAGCCAGGTTGCCCGTGATGAGGTTGAACACCGTGGTCTTGCCGGCCCCATTGCCCCCGATCAGGCTGGTGATGGTGCCTGCCGGCACGGAGAACGACAGGTCGTTCACGGCGAGCAGCCCGCCGAAATGCTTGGAGAGCGCCTGCAGCTCGAGAATCGCCTCCCGCCCGCGGAGCTCCGGATTCATTTGAGCACGTCCTGGTATTCGCCGATCAGGCCCTGGCGGCGGAACCGGGCGAAGCCCACCAGCAGCAGCCCGTAGAAGATCTGCCGGAGCTGCGGGGCCACCGTATCGGCAATCGGCAGGAACTTCATGGCCTCGGGCAGCAGGATCAGCAGAATGGCCGCCAGCACCGAGCCGTTCAGGCTGCCCGTGCCGCCCACGATGACCAGCGTAATGATGGAGATCGACTCGTCCAACGAGAACGCCACCGGGTCGATCGCCGTGAGCGAGTACGTGTACAGCGCTCCCGCCGCCCCGGCGAAGACCGCCGAGAACACGAAGATCGAAAACTTGATGCGAAACACGCTCTTGCCCAGCGAGGAGACCGCCGTCTCGTCCTCGCGCACCGCGCGGAGCAGCCGGCCCACTGGCGAGCGCGTCACGCGCCGCGCCAGCGCATAGCAGATCAGCGCCAGCCCGATCGAAAGCGCCATCTTGCCGACGCCGCTGCGGATCTCCATGCCGAACAGCAGCGGATGCGGAATCCCGTACAGGCCGTTGGGGCCCCCCGTGATCCCCAGGTTCATGAATACGCTGAACAGGATATTCTGGAAGCCCAGCGTCGCGATGAGGAAGTACTCGTTGCGCAGACGCAGCGCAGGCACCGCCACCACCAGCGAAACCGCCACCGCCCCCACCGCCGCCAGCAGGGTCGTCAGCAGCAGGTCGGGCGTGAAGTTGAGCGCCAGCAGGGCCGTAATGTAGGCGCCGATGCCGTATACGCCGGCCTGGGTGATCGAGATCAGACCTGTGTAGCCGACGAGGAGATTGAGAGACATCGCCAGCGTGGCATAGATTGCAATCAGGTTGGCGACGTAGACGACGTAGTCCATGCCCGTATCAGGTAGTGCCCTCGCGCGCGCCGAACAGTCCGCTCGGGCGGAAGAGGAGCATAATCACGAGAATCCCGAAGGAGATAGCCATCTGCCATTTGGATTCTATCTTCCAGATCGCCACGTTCTGGATCAGCCCCAGCACGAAGCCCCCGGCGCCCGCCGCACCCACGTTGCCCAGCCCGCCAATGATCATGGCCACCGTGGCCATCAGGATGATGTCAAAGCCCATGTTAAAGTCGATGATGCCCACGTTGAGCCCGATCAGCATCGCGCTGATGCCCACCAGGCCCGAGCCCACCGCAAAGCTGATGTGCCGCAGCAGACGGGAGGGCATGCCCACCACCTCGGCCAGCTCCGAATCGTTGCCCAGCGCGCGGATCGCGATCCCCAGGCGCATGAAGCGGAAGAACACCCACAGCAGCACCGCCAGCACGATCGCCGACCCAATGATACGCAACTGCGTGTCCGTGGTGAAGATCGGGCCGACGTGGTAGATGTGTGCCGAGCCCCCGGCGGACAGCACGATGGGGTTCGAGCCCCACCCGAGCGCGGCCAGGTTGGTGAAGATGATCAGGACGCCGAAGGAGGCGATCATCGCCACGAAGGGCGAAACGCCCCCGGCCTTCATGGGTTCGTAGAGCAGCGCGTTGATGCCCACGCCCAGCACCGCGGCGGCCAACGCGGCCGCTATGAATCCGGGCCATAGGCCCAGCCCGAGCGGGATCATCACCGTGTAGCCGGCGAACGCGGACAGCGTGTACACCCCGCCGTGCGCGAAGTGGAACACCCGGCTCGCCGTGAAGATCAGTGCGAAGCCCAGCGCGATCAGCGCGTACACGCTGCCCGCCACCACGCCGTTGAAGACGAACTGCGCCAGGACGCTCATAGCGTCGCGGCCACGACCGTATGGCGCAGCGTGCCGATGCCCTGGATCGTCAGCTCGATCTTGTCGTCCACCTCCATCCGGCCCACGCCGGGCGGCGCTCCGGTGAGGATCAGGTCCCCCGGCAGCAGCGTCATGACGTGGGAGAAGTAGCTCACCATCTTCTCCACCGTGAAGATCATGTCGTTCGTATTGGTCTTCTTCTGGCGCACCTGGCCGTTGATCTTGAGCTCGATATCCACGTTGTTGGGGTCCAGCTCGGTCTCAATCCAGGGACCCATCGGGCAGAAGGTGTCGAACGACTTGGAGTGGCACAGGTGGAGCAGGTTCCCGCCGATCACCTGGATGTCGCGCGCCGTCACGTCGTTGACGCACGTATAGCCCAGGATGTGCTTGCGCACGTCCTTGGGCGGCGTGCGCCGCATGGTGTGCTTCACCACGACGGCCAGTTCGCCCTCGTACTCCAGGCGCTTGGTCTCCGGCGGGTGTTCCACGGCCTGGTTGGGACCGATCAGGGCGCTGGGGGGCTTGAGGAAGAACACCGGCACGTCCGGGACGGCCAGCCCGACTTCCTTCAGGTGGCCGTGGTAGTTCGCCCCGCCCGCCACGATCTTCGTCGGCTCGCACGCCGGCAGGATCATTGCGGAGGCCAGCAGATGCACATTCTTCGTCGTCTCGATCGCGCCGTAGGGATCGCCGGCGATCTCGCGGATCGTTTCTCCCTCGATGACACCGTAACGAGCCGCGTTGGCCGCGGCATCCCAGTAGCGGGTGATTCGCATCGGTTCCTCTACGTTTTGGGAGTTGCTTGCAGGGCCGTCGGATTGACGACGTTGATGGGATGACCGGACAGGAAACCGACCACGTTGTCCACGCTCTGCCGGATCATCCGCTGCGAGGAATCGGCCGTGTTCCATGCCGAGACCGGCGTCATCACCACCGAGTCCATCCGCAGGAACGGGTGATCCTTGGGCAGCGGCTCCACGGCGAACACGTCCAGCCCCGCGCCGGCCAGCCGCCCGCGCTCCAGCGCGGCGATGAGCGCGGCCTCGTCCACCACGCCGCCGCGCGCCGTGTTGATCAGGATTGCGCCGGGCTTCATGCGCGCCATCTGCGCCGCGCCGATCATGTGCCGCGTCTCGGCGTTGAGCCGCACGTGAAGCGAGAGCAGGTCCGAGCGCGCCAACACCTCGTCGAAGGAAACCGCCGTGGCGCCCACCGCGCGTGCCCGGGCGGGGTCATTGTGCCGGGACCAGGAGATCACCTGCATCCCCAGCGCGGCCGCCATCGGCGCCAGCTCGCCGGAAATCCCGCTGATCCCCACCAGGCCCAGCACCTTGCCGCCCAGCTCGATGCCCTCGCGGCCCGCCCATTCCCCGCGGCGGATGGCGCGGTCCTGCGCCGGCAGCTGCCGCGCCACCGCGAACATCAGCGCCAGGCACAGCTCCGCGACGGCGCGATTGGCGCTGCCGACCACGTTGGTCACGGCGATCCCGCGCGCGGTAGCCTCCGCCACGTCCACGTCCTCCACGCCCGTGCCGGAGATGCAGACCATCCGCAGCCGCTGCGCCGCCTGCAGCACGGACTTGGGAAAGCGCGTGAAGGCCGGACGGAACGAGAGCACCACGTCCGCCCCGCGCACCCGCGCGGCGAGGTCGCTTTCATCCGCTGGACGCGTGGTGTGCACTTCCACCTGCGCCAGCGCCCGCAGCCGCTCCAGCTCGGGCGATGCGGTGTAGGCGCTGTTGATGTCGTCCGGAATGACGACCCTTGGAGCTCCGCTGGTGCCGGCCGTGTCCCTTGAGGCCATTGAATGTTAGCTGGGTAGAAGGGAACTGCCGCTCCGCATTGGCCCTCATCCCATGCGGACAGGGTCGATGTTTCCCGCGTCGGTCCAGGCTTGTCAAGGCGCCGGTTTAAGGTGCCTGGCACGGGATAGGTGGCTGCAGAGCAGGCCCCGACCGGATATCCCGCGGGCGGACCACCCGGCGCAGGGAGGTTGTTGCCGATGCGGGTGTGATTCCGGGGGTGCCAGCGCAGCGGAGCGAGGCCGTGGTGCGTGA
The DNA here is from genome assembly GCA_041477795.1 of bacterium. GTDB lineage: Bacteria > SAR324 > SAR324 > SAR324 > JACQKK01 > DATFMP01. The sequence goes on along the minus strand of JBGOUY010000010.1, from coordinate 5,642 downwards.
CCGGCGGGCCAGCGCCCCCGCGCGGGTCCTGTGACTTCATGCGCTGCCGGATCGCCCTGTGCCGCCTCAGGCGTTGTAGGATCGCACGGCGCGGGCCGGCGGCGTGGCGCGGGCCATCAGGTCGCGCTCCAGCGACACCAGCAGCCCGTCGCGCAGGCCGGTTGCCACCGCATCGATCGCTTGCAGGCCCAAGTGCGCCGCCAGCGCTTCCAGGATTACCGCGCCGGCCACGATGATGTCCGCCCGGCCGGGCGGGAAGAGTTGGCGGCGCCGGCGCATCTTCAGCGCGGCCAGCTCCTCGGCGGCTTCGCTCAGCCGCGCACACTCGATGCGGTTGGAGTTGCGCGGGCCCACGTAACCCGCGAGCGCCTTGATGCTCCCCGAGCTGCCGTAGGCATTGGGCGGCAGGCCCTCGCCCGGCAGGATGCGCAGGCCGTCTTGCACCACGCTGCGCGTGGCGGCGCGCAACCGCGCCAGGCGCTTGGGCGGCATGCGTCGCGCGGAGCGGTACAGGTCGGTGAGGCGCACGGTGCCGATGGGCAGGCTCCACAGCCCGATGGGCACGTCGCCCGCGGCCAGGATCACTTCGGTGGAGCCGCCCCCCACGTCCAGCACCAGTGAGCGCTCCTCCGCGCGGCGCCCGTGCAGGACGCCCAGGCAGATCAGGCGCGCCTCCTCCAGACCCGAGATCACCTCCAGGCGCACCCCCGCCTCCGCCTGGACGCGGGTCTGCACCGCCTCCGCATTGCGGGCGTTGCGCAGGCTGCTGGTGGCCACTGCGCGCACGCACGCCCCATGGGAGCGGCAGACCTCCATGAACTGGCGCAGCGTGGCGACCAGCCTCGCCACGACCGGCGGCGGCATCTCGCCGGTCGTGAAGACCCCTTCGCCCGGACGGATCGGGGCACGCCGCTTGTAGAAGGGCACCAGCCGGCCGTCCGGATACAGGTGCGCCAGCTTGAGCCGGGCGGCATTCGTGCCTACGTCAATCGCTCCAACGACGGGCGGGGTCTGCGGAGAGGCCATCTTCACGGGAGCGTGCACCCTACGACCGAGGACGCAGCGAAGCCTGGCGTAACGCTGACAAGCGATGCCTCGACCCGCGCCGGGGATCGAACCGGGCGCCCGGTCCACCCATCCGCGCCCGGGGCGTGGCGCTAGAGCTTGAAGATGCGCTCGGCGTTCTTGTTGCGCACGGCGGTGCGCGTCTTGCCCTTCAGGGCGTCGACCCGCTTCAGGCAGCCCTTCATGTCGCCGATATCGTGGGGATAGTCCGAGCCGTACATCACGTTCTCCGCGCCGCCCACCTTGACGCACAGCTCGAGGGCCTCCTGCTGGTAGGTCACGGCATCGTAGCAGATGCGGCGCAGGTATTCCGAGGGGGCCATGGAGATCACGTCATGGCCCGGGTGCGTCATCTCGTAGGAGCGGTCCATGCGTCCGGCCAGGTAGGGCACCGTCGCACCCGCGTGGGAGGCGATGATCCTCAGGCTGGGGTAGCGATCCAGGAAGCCGTCGAACACCATCTTGGTGATGGCCAGCGTCGTATCGAACATGAAGCCCACCGTGGAGGCGAGGCTGTACTTGCGCATGTCCATCTCCGGCGTGCCGGGCGGCTCGGTGGGGTGCACCAGCACGGGCAGCGCGCGCTGGTCGATGGCCTTCCAGATCGGCGCGAACTTCTCGTCAGTGAGGTGCCCGCCGGCCACGTTGGCCAGCACCATCACTCCCACCGCGCCCTTCGCGCAGGCACGCTCCAGTTCCCGCACCGCGCGCTGCGGGTATTCCCAGGGCAGCGAGGCCATCCAGCGGATGCGGTCCGGATGCGCCGTCTGCCCCTGGGCCATGCTGTCGTTGACCAGCATGGCGGCCTCCACGCTGACGGCCTCCCCGCCCCAGTACACGTTGGGGCAGGTGAGCGACACGATGGCCAGGTCCACGCCCGCGTCGCTCATGTCCCGCACGCGCAGGTCGTAATCGAAGTGGCCCGGCATGGGCGTCATGAAGAGCGCTCCATCGCGGTAGATGCCCTCCAGGTTCGCGGTGATCGGGCCCACCTCGTAGCGCGGCGCGGCCCGCTCGCGCAGCAGTTTCAGCCAGTTGCGGTCCAGCATGTGAGTGTGGACGTCGATCACGGTCATCGGTGTGCTCCGGGTGGGGTGCGGTGAGGTTCCAGCGGTGTGGGCCGGGTCCGGTGCGAAGCCGGGAAGTGTCCGCGGGTGGCTGGAAGCGATGGCCTGGGCCCTGCGACTGGGCGCCGGCCCCCGCCCGATGGCAGGGCGCGCCATCGCGTGCAGGGCCTTGCCGGCGAACGGCTACTGGCCTATCCAATCCGCCTGCAAAGCGCAAGCGCGGGCACCTGTCCGGCAGGGCGCCCATCCGGTGGGCTTGCGTGACAGAGCGCTCTCGCCGTAGGGATAGGAAGGGCGGCGGGGGTGGCGGCCGTGCGCAGCCCTCTCGTCGCAGACGCATCGCAGCAGCCGCATGGCAGCCGACACCGGGGTGTGAGCATGACGATCCTGCGCTGGTCCATGGTGGCCTCGTTGCACGAGCCGGTCTTCATCGTGGCGACCGTGCTGTTCATCGCCTTCGCGGCGCTGATTGCCTACCGTACGGCCAGCCCGTTCTCCGCGCTGGAGTTGGGCGCGTTGTACGGCTACGTGTACGGCGTGATCGTGTGGGGTCTGCTGGGCTACTACTTCGGCTTCGATGGCGAGTCCAAGCTGCTCTTCGCCGGGTCGTCCATCGTCGATGGCATGGTGCTCTGCAGCGTGCTGCACGTCATCCTGCGCCGGCTGATTCGCAAGACCGCTGCGCATTAGCCTGGCCAGGGGTTCAAGCAGGCTCAGCCCAGCGCGGCCGCCGGCTCGCTCCGCAGGCCCTCGACCAGATAGGTCACGATCGGCTCGACCTTGCCCCGCACCTGCGCCGGGGGCATGGCGCGCAGGCGGAAGCGCTCGTCCAGGGCCGCGCGCCCCTCGGATCCCCATCCGGACCTGAAATCAGGCCCTGTCGTTCTACTGGGGCAAGACCGCGCGGGAGGCGCTCTGCCCTGCGACCCTGTCCGCCGCTGCGGTGTCGCGCAGGGACCTGTTGCAGGGAGGCGTCCAAAGCTTGTCACCTTGGAATAAAGCTGTATTTTTTCTTGCAGATGCTGTAGGAAATTGATGGATTTCTTCCGGGCGAGGCCGAGGCTTTTACCCATTCCGAAAGAAATATCCGATTGTAGAACTCATCGAGAGCATCCGGGAGGGATTATGAATCGTCTTGCAAGGATTGCGTGGGGCGTCAGCTTCGTTGCAGTCATGCTGGGCTTGGCCGCCTGCGGAAGCAGCAGCACCCCCGCCAGCACCGCCCCAACCAGCGTGACATTGCAGGGGTCCATGGCCGGCGGGACGGTTACCTCGGTTGGAGTCGCCAAGCCCATGTCGGTGGACTTCAGCCTGTATGCCTTGTATTGCGTCACGTTCAGCACCCCCACGCATTCGGGCAACGGGACCTTCGATGCCAACGGCCAGTTCTCGGTCACGGTGACCGACGCCGCCGGACTGCCGGTCGGTTGCTTCATCACGCTGGTCGCGGATAGCTCCGTGGTCACGACGCTCACCTTCACCATCGGCACCGCGAGCGGTATCAGCGGCGGGACGAGCGGCGCGGCGTCCTTCGACGCCGGGGCGCACCAGGTCACCATCACGTTCGATCCCGTGGCCAAGACCGCCTCGGCGGACGTGACCACGGTGGCCTCCAGCACCGCTCCACCGCCCTCGTTCACGGTGGCGGACCTGGCCGGTAAGTGGAACATGGTCTGCCACGTGCCCGACACTCTGCCGGCCGACCTGCTCGCCTGCATGAGCCATATGCCGGCCAGCGTGTTCCTGGACGTCATCACGGCCGTCGTGAGCGGAAAAACGGTCTACGCCCTGGGCGCCTGGCCCGATCAGGCCACCTTCGAGGCAGCCGGCAGCACCGAGGGCCTGGCGATGACCCTGCCGCCGGAGGTCACCGGCGCACCGACGTCCCTTACGACGGGGACCTTGCCCGCCGCCAATCCGATTTTGCCCTTCAACGGATTCACGGCTACCAACTACGACTACGCCAACCGCACCCTGACCGCACAACAGGCGTGGAACGCACTGCGGGCGCAGGGTATCGTCGACTATGACTGGTCCACCGGCGGTCCGGTCAACGGCTCGTGCCCCAGTACCGATCTGCCGGTTCTGACCGCTACGCTGCCCGTCAGCAGTGGGAGTCTTATTACGCAGGGAGCGCGGTATTGCCTGCTTGCGTATCTGGAGAACGCCGCTCAATTGGATCGCAATGCGGCGGTGACCGCGAAGCACTTCGTTCCTCAGACGGACGGCAGCAACGCCTGGAGCACTTTTGCCAACGACGGCACGGCCACGGGGGCGACAACGATCCCCTTCCGAGGCTCGAAGGTGGGGGGCACGCCGGACATTAGCTCCCGCTTCGCCCTGATGGACATGGAGACGACCGGCAACACAGCCACGGCCCATGACGACCATTACGACGCCTGGACCGACGGCTCCGGCGCGACCTGCGTGGACACGGGCTCCACCAATCTCGCCATCGTGGAGAACAGTGCCACCAGCGCCACCGGCTGGTTCACGTTGCGGAACTACCGGGCCTGCACGGACAATCTCGGCGCCACGACCGTGCAGGAGGACAGCACCTCGACCTTCCGCGTGGATCTTTCCCGCGGCGACGCGTCCATCCTGGTCAATACCGCCAGCACGACGAAGCGGTCCCTGGACGGCAAGTGGTTCGTTTGTTACGGCGGAAACGGAAGCCTCGACGAGGCGGAAGGCTGGATGGTCGCCGGCCCCTACCTGTCGGTCGTGAGAGTCTCCTTCCTCAGCACCAACGGAACCTGCACCGGGGTGACGGGTGTGGTTGCCGCGGGCACCGGGTACGGCACCCTGTCCAACGCGGTGGACCACGCGGTGGTCAGTTGGGTGGATGGCATGGGCACGTTGTCCGGCCCCGGACCGACCCCGGCCGACGCTGTCGGGACTTTGCCGAGCACGCCGACCGCCACCCAGATCACCGCCAATGCCATCATCGGCGGTGTGACATTCACCGGCCACAAGCTCCTGGTGTACATGGACGATACCGTTCCGGCGGCGCCGCGGCTGTATCGCGGCAGGGATGGAGGTCACAGCTCCAACGATGCTATCTGCACGGACGGCAGCGGGAACGAGGCGTGTCTCATCAACGTGGACGCTCTGAACCCCATGCCGCAGAATTAGGCCGTTCCTGACGGGCCCGCCGGCAGGCAGACAGAGGGCGGGCCCTGCAACAGCGCTGGACTGGACCGCCGCGCGTTCCCCACCCGGGACGCGCGGCGCTTCTGTTTCGTGGCCCCGCGCCAGGCGCGCCCCAGTCCCCCCATTGACCGAAGCTGGAGCAAGGCGTCCCTCTGCTCCGTCCCCAGCGCCGCATCCGGCAGGACGCGGCGGGGCGCCAGGCGCGCCGCTCAGCCCGCGCGGCCGTTCAGGTGCGGCTTGAGCGCCGCATAGATGAAGCCGTTGACGGGCATGGGCACCCCCGCCGCCAGTTCTCTGGTCCAAGATGCCGGAAGTGAGGCGAAAACGAGTGCAAAACGAGATGGATTACGATATTCT
>JBGOUY010000424.1:0-2722 GCA_041477795.1 bacterium | reverse complement strand
GTTCAAGTTGGTATTTCATGGTGCTGACCTGCCCCCAATTGCTACCGATTGATGAGTCCGCCTTCCGATGCTGTTGTCGTTGGGGAAGCAGCCACGGATTCTATGCCGCTATTGTCGGAGGCGTAATCCTGACTCGTTCGAATCCACGCTTCGTTGCCCAGGTTAGCACGGACTCGAGCTACCAAGCTTGCGCGTTCCAAGAGAGTCAGGCCACAAGCCGTCATGATCGCTCGCTCTCGACCTTCTGGATCTTCCCGCCCACCTGCTCCACGGTCTTTTTCGCTTCCGCGAATTCAACCTTGCCTTCCCACTGGCCGAGATAGCGGTTCCACCGGAATCCGAGCGCCCGTAGAGACGCCGCGACCTCAGGCTCGATCTTCTCGTCGAACTTCGCCACCGCCACGACGCGTGCATCCGCCTCGCGCTGGAAATGCTTCGCGCCCTCCCGCTCCCACGCCGCAACGGCGCGCGCGTCCTGGGAGTCTTTGGCGATCCGGAGGAAGCAGGCGTAGAGGGCGTTCGCCGGTAGCTCGTCGATCCCTGTTTTGACGGCGGGCTCCTCGCCCAGCAGGCTGCGGATCTGCTCCTCCAGCGGCGTCTGCGGCGGAGATTCCATGCCTGACCCGGGTGATTAGGGCGTGGCTACCCGCGCGGCGGATTCTGGCCTCCCGGCCGCCGGCAGCGCCACGGGCAGCGCGCCACGGCGACGGGCGCCGCACGCCGCTGCGCCCTCCGGTGCTGCCGCGCAGGCAGGCGATGCAGGTCAGCGCTTGCGGCGGTAGATATTGCGGTAGAACGCTTCCCCGGTGGATTCGGTCGAGTCCGAGTCGATCTGCATGCCGATCACGGCCTCCTCGCTGGGCGGCTTGCCGAACACTTTGGTGTAGTCCTCCAGCATGTTGCGGCGCTCCTTGTACCAGCTCCCCGTGCCGTCCGCCTTCGCCGTGCGCAGGATCAGGTAACGCGAGGCGTCGCGCTTGGTGCTGACGATGAGCTGCTCCTTGGGGCCGTCGTTCTCCCACAGGTAGCAGAGGGAATCGAAGCCCGTCAGGCCCGGGTTGACGATGACGCACATGGAGCCCGCCTGATCGTCGCGCTCCTTGACGCGCACGTCGCCGCCCTTGGGCGTGCGGGTGACCTTCCACTCCCACTCCAGGATCGGCCAGTCCTGCAGCCGGAACTTGTCCTTGGCGCCGAGCGAGAAGGAGTTGTTGCGGCCGCTGCGCAGATGGATGTAATGGCCGTCCGGCCCGGGGCCGTTGACGAACTGGAAGAACGTGTCCGCGCCGGAGCCGAAGAGGGGGGAGATCTTCTGCAAATCCCAGGAGCCGTAAGCCTCCCCGGGCGGATAGGTGCGATCGAAGTTGTCCAGGCGCACGGCGTCCTCGGCCGCGCGGGCGCCGACGTGCAGCACGAGCGCCGCCGCAGCGCACAACGCGGCCGCCCACGCCAGCGTGCGCAGGGGTCGTGCGAAGTCCATCGCAGATCCTCTCATTCCCCCTCACGCGGGGAGGCCAGCAGGCCGCGGATGAGGAAGAAGACGCCGAAGCCGACCATCGCCGCTCCCGCCAGCCACAGCAGCCAGCCCAGCGGATGCCGCAGCACCCACACCAGCACGGCGATGGCCAGGGCCAGCAGGCCTTCGCCGAAGTCCTTGTGGTAAAATCGGTAGATGCCGTAGGCGGCGATGGCAATCGGCGCGACCGGCGGCAGCACCCACTTCAGCAGCACCAGCACGGCCCCGGTCACCAGCAGCGCCGTGCCGCGTCCCAGGTCCTGGTCCCGATTCGGATGAGTTTCGATGTTCATGGTCATGGCTGCAGCCGGTCATCCCGCGAGAGGCGAGGCCCGCCTCCTGACGCGATCGCCCGGTCTGGCTCGCAGACGTCCTGCCACGTTGCCCGCGCGCGAACCCGTACCGCGCCCGGTGGCGCCCGGCAGCGTCCCCATGACTTCGCGGGGAGCATTCGCTATGGTGGGCATCCAGGCGCACCGTAACACAACACCCGCCCGATAAACAGCGACCGCCATGCCCAGAGACCGCCCGCAAGGCCGCTCCCGCTTCACCCCGGAGGAACGGGCGCTGCTCGCGCGCTACGTCACCAATCCCGACGGCCCGGTGTTCGCGCTCACCCACCTGCCCGAGGTGGTCAAGGGCGCCCTGTTCTCCCGCTATTCGCGCTCGGCGCTGGGCCTGCGCGAGCTGCTGCTCAAGGAGTTCATCGCCGATCCGGCCGCCGAGTTCGCCGCCATCGGCGGGGCGCAAGGCGCGCCCGGCGATCCCGAAGCGGCGGCCCGCGAGGCGCACCTGGCCGTGGGGCGCGCGCAGGACTTCTACAGCCGCATCCTGGACGGCTACGGCGACGATTCCATCGGCGAGCTGGGCGGGGCGCACCTGGCGTTGGAGAACGTCTCCATGATTGCCACCAAGGTGCTGGAGGACGCGCGCATCGGCGGCTCCCCGCTGGAGAAGTCCACGCGCTACGTGTATTTCGGCGACACGGTGGATGGCGACTACCTGTTCTGCAAGGAGCCGACCCTGCTCGCCTCGCGGCACGCCGAGCGCTACCTGGCCACCTGCCGCCTGCTGTTCGAGACGTACCGCGACGCGATTGCGCCCATGACGGCGCACGTGGAGCGCGCCTGGCCCCGGCCCGCCGGCACGAGCGAAGCGGCCTGGAAGCGCTCCGTGCGGGCGCGGGTGTACGACGACCTGCGCGGC
>JBGOUY010000350.1:0-3998 GCA_041477795.1 bacterium | reverse complement strand
GTAGTAGCGCCGGCCGGGCGTGCCCTCCGAGTACTTGTTGGTCAGCACGGAGCCCAGCGCCTCCAGCACCGCCTGGCTGACGTAGTTCTCCGAGGGGATCAGCTCGAGGCCCTCCAGCTCCCGGCGGGCTTCCCCCTGCAGGATCTCGAAGACGGTGGGATCGGACTTGGGCAGTGCGCGGTACTTCATGGAGAGGCTCTTTTCGAGGGGCGCCCGCCACCGGACTAATTACTGGATGGATCGCCGGATGTGCTCCACTGCAGAGGCAAAATCGGTGACAACCGGGCATCTGCACTTCGCCAATTCGGCAACAATATCCGGATTGGCAAAATCGGAATCCCGTGTGACAAACAACAACGCTTCTTTCCGGTCAGCCAAAGCCACATCGGCAAGAATCGTGGCCAGAACAACGGCATCTTGAACCTGCAGTCCGAATTGTTGCCTCAGGCGCATAGATTCAGACACGGTATTGCTGGTTAGGTCAAGAACCGTGGTAGTTGCAAGCATTTCGGACAGGACCTGCTCGTAGCCACGAACGTCTTCCATCCTCAGTTCCCGCAGCCTGCCAGTCAATTCCTCAATAATGCCGGTCAGGTGTCGTCTGTGAGCCGATCGGCTCAACTGTACCTGCTCGGCCGTAAGTGGCTGAATGGCTTGCTCCCGCTGAGTTGCATTCTTCCTCAATGTCCAATCGGGTTCGACCAGAGAAAAGGCGGGTACGCGCAACTGGATTGTCTTGGCTCTGGCCCATTCAACGAGCGCTGTAGCTTCGGCTCTCTGGCCTTGCTGCAATATCAGCTCAAGCAGAAAATTTGACTCTACGTACACAATCATTCGGCAGGCTGGAGTACGGGCGATCCATCTTTCACAGCAGCGAGAAATCCGGCGTGCTCCAACATTTGTTCCGCGGGATCATCGGATGCGGCACCTCGATCCGAGGTGTTTAGCAGCCACTGCAGAACCCCGTAGGCAAGCGAACGTTCGTCGTGGGTCCCTGAAGGGACCAACCGTTCGAGATAACGGGGGATCGCCTCCTGGTTTGCCAGATCCTCTTCAATTGGCTTGTGCTGCTGGTCCCACAAGTAGACTCTATCAGGCGTAATGAGGACAAAATAGCGCACCCCTAGAAGCACGCCTGCATCCCGAAACTTTCTGAAGTAATGGGCGGCAGTCCTGGCGCCCATGCCTTTGGATGCCTTGACTTCAATCACGGCCGCGATGCCGCCGCTACTGTCCCGAATCACAATGTCTGGCCGAACGCGCATTGCCTGCTTCCGCTCAATTGTGTTTGTCTATTCTGGACACCAATGCGAACTGCTCAGTTGGAAACTCGATCTTTGTCCAATTGCACTTCAGGACGCGCGTCTCCTGGACTTTAGGCCATGCGTAATTGAAGAATAGCCGCTCCAAGACAAACTACCAATGGATTTGTGAGTATTTCAGGATAGGACACGTCTTATGGAAATCGCAGGCAAGATCGCACTCGTCACCGGCGGCGCATCGGGGCTGGGCGCCGCCACCGCACGGATGGTGCACGGGGCCGGCGGCAATGTCGTCATCGTGGATGTGGACGACGCCCGCGGCACGGCCCTGGCCAAGGCGCTGGGCAGCCGTGCGCGGTTCGTCAAGGCGGACGTCACCAGCGCCGAGCAGATGGCCGCCGCCGTGCAGCAGGGCGCCGGGCAGTTCGGGGCGCTGCACTTCGCCGTGTGCTGCGCAGGCATCGGGCCGCCCAAGCGCGTGCTGGGGCGCGAGGGCGTGATGCCGCTGGACTTCTTCACGCGCACCATCAACATCAATCTCATCGGCACCTTCAACGCCCTGCGCCTGGCCGCGGAAGTGATCGCCAGGAACGCGCCGGATGGCGGCGGCGAGCGCGGCGGCATCGTCATGACGGCCTCCGTGGCCGCCTTCGAGGGGCAGATCGGCCAGGCCGCCTACTCGGCCTCCAAGGGCGGCATCGTGGGCATGACCCTGCCCATCGCGCGGGAGTTCGCCTCCTCCGGGATCCGCGTGAACACCATCGCGCCGGGGCTCTTCGATACGCCGCTGCTGGCCGGGCTGCCGGAGGAGGCCAAGGCCTCGCTGGGCCAGCAGGTGCCCTTCCCCTCGCGCCTGGGCCGGCCGGAGGAGTATGCCGAGCTGGTGCGGCAGATCTTCGCCATGCCCATGCTCAACGGCACCGTGATCCGCCTCGATGGCGCCATCCGCATGGCGCCGCGCTAGGGGCGCCCGGTAGCCCGCGCCGCGCTAGGGGCGCCCGGTAGCCCGCGCTCCGCTAGAGGCAACAGGCGACCCGCGCCGCGGTCAGGGGGCCCCGGCGCTACCGCATTGAGGTCCGCGGCAAAAGTGGTCATAGTGAAGGGACAGCAGCCATCCGGCAACGCAGCGAACGCCCATGAAATCCAAACGCGCCGCCGAGCGCACCCCCGACCCCGAGCGCTTCACGCGCGACAAGGCGCTGGCGGCCCGGCGCGCCTTCGCGCACACCGCGCTGTGCTCCACCGCCGACAAGGACTCGGCCCTGGAGTGCATCGCCGAGGAGCTGGAGCGCTCCGTGGAGCCGATCCTGGCCGCCAATGCGCTGGACGTGCAGGCGGGCGAACGCACGGGGATCGGGCCCAAGATCGACCGGCTGCTGCTGACGCGCGAGCGCATCGCGGCCATCTGCCACGACATCCGCAACGTGATCGCCCTGCCCGACCCGGTGGGGCAGGAGCTGAGCCGCACCGTGCGCCCCAACGGGCTCGCGGTCAGCCGCGTGCGGGCGCCGCTGGGCGTGGTGGGGATCATCTACGAGTCGCGCCCCAACGTCACCGTGGACGCCTCGGTGCTCTGCCTCAAGACCGGCAACACGGTGGTGCTCAAGGGCGGCTCGGACGCGCTGCACTCCAATCGCGCCATCGTGGCGGCGATCCGCCGCGGCCTGGAGCGCAGCGCGCTGCCGGCCGATGCGGTGCAGTTGCTGGACTCCGCCGACCGCGCCGTGACCACGGCCTTCCTGGGGCTGCAGGGCGTGCTGGATGTGATCATCCCGCGCGGCAGCCTCTCCCTGATCCGCACTGCGCGCGACCATGCAAAGGTGCCGGTCATCGAGACGGGCGCTTCGGTGGTGCACGCGTACGTGGATGCGGAGGTGGACGCGGAGCAGGCGCTGGCGCTGATCGTGAACGCCAAGGTGCGCCGCGTGTCCATCTGCGGTGCGCTGGACGTGCTGCTCGTGCACAAGGCCGTGGCCGGGGCGCTGCTGCCGGCGCTGGCGGCGCGGCTGGCGGCGCACGAGCCGCCGGTCGAGCTGCGCGCGGATGCGGCCGCGCGGGAGCTCCTGCGCGGGCACTACCCGCCCAAGCGCCTCAAGGCGGCCGATCCGGCCCACGATTACGATACGGAGTGGCTGGACTATACACTGGCCATTCACGTGGTGGCGTCCATGCAGGAGGCCCTGGCGCACATTGCCGCGCACTCGCTCAAGCACACCGAGGCCATCTACACAACCGATGCCGCCACGGCCGAGCGCTTCCTGGCCAGCGTGGATGCGGCCGTCGTGATGCACAACGCCTCCACCCAGTTCACCGACGGCGCGGAGTTCGGCCTGGGCGCCGAGATCGGCATCAGCACGCAGAAGCTGCACGTGCGCGGCCCCTTCGCGCTGGAAGGCCTCACCTCCATGAAATGGCTCGTGCGCGGCACGGGGCAGACCCGCCCCTGATGGGGACCCGCCGGCCGCCTCGCATGCCATCCCGGCGTCCGCCGGGTTGATCGCACTCCTGCGCGCATCGTGAACGTCCTCATCAGCTCGTATGTCCACTGGTGGAACGCCGAGGCGGCCTATGCCGCCGCGGTGGCCGAGGCGCTGGAGCGCGACGGGCACCGCGTGTGGGTGCTCACGCGCCGCGGCACCTACAACGGCGCCCAGCTGCGCGCGCGCGGGCTGACCACGCTGAACGAATTCCCGCTCTGGGAGCGCCACCCGGGCCGCCTCTGGCAGGCCATCCGCG
>JBGOUY010000280.1:0-5663 GCA_041477795.1 bacterium | reverse complement strand
ATCAGGTATTCCACCGTCAGCACGCGGGCCACCGCGCCGCGCGTGGCGCCGAGGGTCTTCAGCAGCACGGCCTCGCGGATGCGCTGGTACTTGGTGGTGGCGATGGCGCCGAGCAGGATCACCAGGCCCACCGCGATGCAGAAGCTGGCCATGAACTGGATCACCACGGCGATGCGGTCCATGAAGCCCTGCACGATGCGGTAGACCATCTCCACGTCCAGCGCCGTCACGTTGGGCAGCGCGCGCACCACGTCGCGCTGCAGGGCCACGCGGGCCGCCTCGTCCGGCTCGCGCAGGGCGGACACGTACATCGTGGGCGCGTCCTCCAGCACGCCGGGGGTGAACACGAAGGAGAAGTTGGCGCGGCGGTTGGCCCAGTCCACCTTGCGGATGCTGGTGACCGTGGCGGTGATCTGCACGCCCTGGATGTCCACCGTGACGCGGTCGCCCACGTGCAGGCGCTCGTCCTGGGCGAACCAGTCGGCCAGGGAGACCTGCGGCCCGGCGATGGCCGGATCGTGACCGAAGCGCCCCGCCAGCACCTCCTCGCCTTCCACCAGCCGGTCGCGGTAGGTGAAGGCATACTCGTAGCTCAGGTGGCTGCGCTGGTGCTCGTCGGCCACCGCGCTCAGGTGCAGCGGCCGGCCGTTCAGCGCGGCGATGCGGCCGCGCACGATGGGGATCAGCTCCGCAGCGCGATGGCCCCGCGCCGCCAGGATGCGCGCGAAGGGGGCGCGCTGGTCGGGTTGGATATCCAGGAAGAACAGGTTGGGCTGGCTCTGCGGGGAGTTGGCCACGAGCTGGCGCACCAGGTCCTGCTGGATCAGGAACACGGCCAGCAGCAGCAGCACGCCCAGGCCCAGGGACATCACCACGGCCCCGCTCTGGTTGCCCGGGCGATAGAGGCTGCTCAGGCCCTGGCGCAGCTCGAAGGCGGCGGGCTTGGGCAGGCGCCGCAGCAGCGCCAGCAGCCCCAGCGCGGCCAGGTGCAGGGCGGCCACGGCGCCGGCCAGGCCCAGGATGAAGATGCCCGCGATGCGCGTGAAGCCCGCCTGCCACACGGCCAGCAGCACCGCCAGGGCCAGCAGGGAGAGCCCGGCGCGCAGCGGCAGCAGCCAGCGCCGCCGGCCGGCGGCGACTCCAGCGGGCGCCTCCACCTGGCGCCGGAACACGCGCGCCGGCGGCACGCGCCGCAGCGCCCAGATCGGCGGCAGCGCGAACCAGAGCGTGGTCACCAGGCCCAGCGCGACGCCCTCCCCCGCCGCGCCCCAGCCCCAGCTCAACTGCAGTTGCACCGGCAGCAGGTCGCGCAGCAGCCAGGGCAGCGCGAGCTGCGCTCCGTAACCCAGCGCCACGCCCAGCGCGGCGCCCAGCAGCCCCATCAGCACGGCCAGCAGCAGGTACACCGCCAGCAGATCGCGCGAGGTGGCGCCCAGGCACTTCAGCACGGCCAGGGTATCCAGCTTCTGCGCCACGAACACGCGGATGGCGCCGGCCACGCCGATCCCGCCCAGCAGCAGGGCCGCCAGCCCCACCAGGTTGAGGAAGTCCGTCAGGCGCAGCAGGAAGCGCGTGGAGCGCGGCTGGGCCGTATCGAAGGTGTCCACGTTGACGAAGTCGTCCGCGAGCCGCGCTGCCAGGGCCTTAGCCACGAGGCCCGGCTCCTGCCCGGGGGGCACCTTGATCAGCGCCGCATAGCTCAGGCGGCTGGTGGACGTCACGAGCCCGGTGGCCTCGGCGCCGGCCTCGGTCATCAGCACGCGCGGCCCCAGGTTGAACACCTGCACGGGGCTGTCCGGCTCCTTGACCAGCACGTCGGCGATGCGGAAGCGGCGGCTGCCCAGCTCCAGCGCGTCGCCCACCTGCAGGCCCAGCCGGAGCAGGAGCGCCTCGTGCACCAGCACCGTATCGTCCGTGAGCAGCGCGCGGAAGGGCCGGCCCGTGCCTGTCACCAGCTCGCCATAGAACGGGTAGCCCGCGCCCACGGCGCGCACGCTGGCCAGCAGCACCTGCCCGTTGGCCGGGGCGCGGGCCATGGAGACGAATTGCAGCGAGCGCACGACCCGCCCGCCCTGCGCCTGCAGCTCGGCCAGCGCGGCGCGCTCGGCCGTGCCGGGCGCGCGGTTGCCGCGCACGATGACGTCCGCGGCGAGCAGGCTGCGCGCCTCGCCCCGCACGGCGCGCTGCAGGTTGTGCGAGAAGGACTTGACCGCCACCAGCCCGCCCACGCCGGCGGCGATGCAGAGCACGAACAGCAGCAGGCGCTTCCAGGAGGCGCGCGCCTCCCGCCGCAGCATGGGCAGCACGAAGGCGTTCATCCGGCGGCCACGGAGGGGGCGCGCACGGCCTGCGGCGCCGGCGCGGAATCGTGCACGACACGGCCGTCGCGGAGCTGGATCGTGCGCTCGGCGGCGTTGGCGATCTCCGGGTCGTGGGTCACCAGCACGAGCGTGGCGCCCTCCTCGCGGTGCAGGCGCTGCAGAAGCACGATGATCTGGGCGCCGGTCTGGCTGTCCAGGTTGCCCGTGGGCTCGTCGGCCAGCAGCACGGGCGGCCGGCAGGCGAAGGCCCGCGCGATGGCCACGCGCTGCTGCTCCCCGCCGGAGAGCTGCGCGGGGTAGTGCTGGGCGCGCTCGCTCAGGCCCACCTGCGCCAGCAGCTCCCGTGCGCGCGCCACGGCGCCCGGCTCGCGCAGGATCTCCAGCGGCACCTGCACGTTCTCCTGCGCCGTCAGTGCGGGGATGAGCTGGAAGGACTGGAACACGAAGCCGATGTGCCGGCCGCGGAAGCGCGCCAGCGCGTCCTCGTTCATGCCCGTGATGGCCTGCCCGGCGATGTGGATGCTGCCGCCGCTGGGGGTGTCCAGCCCGGCCATCAGGCCGAGCAGGGTGCTCTTGCCGCTGCCCGAAGGCCCCATGATCGCGACAAACTGGCCGCGCGGGATGCTCAGGGTGAGCGGGTGCAGGATCACCAACTCCCGCCCGCCCATGAAAACGCTCCGGCTCAGCTCGTGCAGCTCGATCATGGCCATCCGCTGGGGTGATCCGCTCCCGTGGCGAGGGGGGCGCCGCCGCGCGGCCGGGTGCCCGCAGCCGCCGCCCTCTCTTCCAGGATGCCCCGGATTGCCGCGGCGTTCAATGCGGGCGGCGGGGGCGGCGCATCGTGCGCGGCGCGGCCGGGCGCTCCGCGGGCCCGCCCGACCGGCCGGGAGCCCCCGCCGCGCGCGCCGCGTCCGGCCCCAATTTCGATTTCCCGGCCCCGGAAAGCGTGCTAGGCTCCACCGGCCAGAAAACAAACCCGACCCGAGCGGCCCCATGAAGTTGCAGGAAGCGATCGATGCCATCTGGGAGTGCAAGCAGCAGGGCATCTACTATCCGCCCGAATGGCGCGGCAAGCTGGACGTGGAGGAAGGGTACGAGGTGCAGCTGGGCATCCTGGCCAGGGAGGTCAAGGCCGGCCAGAAGCACGTGGGCTGGAAGGTCGGCCTGACGGCCAAGGCCATCCAGGAGCAGATGGACTTTCACGAGCGGGTGTTCGGCTTCCTGCTGGCCAGCGGCGAGCTGCCCAGCGGCGCCCGCATGGCCTTCGACGAGCTGGTGGGGCCGTCCTTCGAGAACGAGCTGCTGGTGGTGCTGGGCGAGCCGCTGCGGGGGCCGGAGGTCACAGCGGAGCAGGCCTACGCGGCCATTGCGGGCGTGGCGCCCGCCCTGGAGATCGTGGAAAAGCGCGGGGACTTCACGGCCGACGCGCCGCTCTCCCTGGCGGACAACGTGCAGCAGAAGGCCTTCGTGGTGGGCCCGCTCACCTCGCCCCTGCCGCCCAAGGCCGATCTGCGCAAGAGCCGGGTGGAGGTCTTCATCAACGGGGAGCGGGTGGAGCGCGCCACGGGCGTGGCGGTAATGGGCGGCCCGGCGGAGTCGGTCGCCTGGCTCGCCAACCGGCTGGCGGACTTCAACCGGCGGCTGGAAGCCGGGACGAAGATCATGACCGGCTCCTTCACGCGGCAGTTTCCCATCGGTCAGGGCGACGTCATCGAGGCGCGCTTCAAGCCCTACGGATCCGTGACCGTCGAGTTTGCCTAGCCGGGGGGCGGGCGATTCGCGCAGAACAACCCCTTGACCGCGCGGGTGCGGCGGAACGGCGGCGGGGGCCCGCCTCCCCCGCGAGCCCGCGGGCTTGCAATGACAAGGACGGCATGACACCGGAAGCCGCAGCCAGGCTCCTCTTCGACAGCGCCGCGCGCGGCGTGTACTACCCGGAGGAGCTCAAGGGCCAGCTCGACCTCGACGCCGCCTACCGCACGCAGCTGGCCGTGCTGGCGCTCCACCTGGCCGCCGGGGGGGAGCAGGCCGGCTGGAAGATCGGCTTCACCGCGCCTGCGGTGCGCGCGCACTTCCGCAGCGACCAGCCGGTCTTCGGCTATCTGCTCGGCCACCGCGGCTATACGAGCGGCCTCTCCTTCTCCTTCGTGGACATGCTGGCGCCGCTCATCGAAGCGGAGCTGATGTTCACGCTGGGCAAGCCGCTCAAGGGGCCCGGTGTGACGGCCAAGCAGGCGCTGGATGCGATCGCCTCCGTGGCGCCGGCCTTTGAGGTGCTGGAGGGCCGGGGCGATATGGCCGCCGACCTGGGCCTGGGCGTGGCGGACGACGTGCTGCAGTGGGGCTGGGTCGCCGGCCCGGAGCTGCGCCCCTACCCGCGCGAGCTCAAGCTGGGCGCCGTGCGCGCCGAGATCGTCCGCAACGGCGAGACGGTGCTGGACGCGCGGGGCAAGGACGTGATCGACAACCAGCTCGGATCCATCGCCTGGCTGGCCAACCGCGTCGCCGACTACGGCGCCAGCCTCAAGGTGGGCCAACGCATCCTGTCCGGCTCGTTCAACCGGCCGCTGCCCATCGCCCGCGGGGAACGCTGGGAGGCCCGCTTCTCCGGCATCGGCAGCGTGGCCGCGCGCTTCGACTGAGTCCGCACGGCAGGCGCCGCCGCCTGCCGCCGGGGACACCCGCATGGCAGCCAAGGGCTATCCGCTCATCAACGACATCAGCACCGACCGCGAGCGCGCGCCGGTGTACCTGGTCAAGCCGCCCAACCGGCGGGCCTACGACGCCGCGCGCCTGGCTGCCGTGACGGCAGGGGCCTATGGCGACCTGGTCAACCTGGAGAGCGCCCGCCCGCCGGCCGCGGTCTTCGCGGCCGTGGAGGCCCTGGTGGCCGAGCGCGGCTGGCGGGTGCGCGCCCGTGCCCCCGGCGACGCCGCGGCCCAGCCGCCCACCCCCTGGCGCCTGCAGGCGCTGGCCACCACGGACCTGCTGCGCTTCAAGGACGACCTCGCCCTGGAAGTGCGGCCCCGCCCCGACGGCGGCAGCAGCGTGGCCATGCGCTCCAAGTCCCGCCTGGGCCTGAGCGACTGGGGCGTCAACGCCAAGCGCATCCGCGCCTTCTTCGCCGACCTGCGGCCGCGCCTCGAGGGCTAGCCGGTTGTGGAACAGGAGAGGGGCTTGCGGGGCGCTGCCCTCGCACCCCTGCACGGGAGCGGGGCCCCCTTGCCCCCCTTGGGGCGGCTGTGGCGGGGGTTCCCCCGCCTCTGCCGCGTGCCGCGGGTGCAGGGGCCGTTGGCCCCTGCCGGAGGGAGGAGGAGCGGAGGAGGGAGGCAGCGCCTCCCT
>JBGOUY010000103.1:0-13475 GCA_041477795.1 bacterium | reverse complement strand
GCCCAGGCGGGATCGGCCCGCCACAGCTTGAGAACGGTCTGGGTGGTCAGCTTCAAGAGGCAGCGCTCGGGTATTGGCTCGGAAAGGGCATGGGTCGGACGGCTAGCGGCGGGGATCGTCCGCCTGCAGGAGATCCAGGTGTGAGGCCACACATGCAGAGAGGGCCTCGTAATTGTAACCGCCTTCCAGGGCGCTGACCAGCTTGCCGCCGCACAGCTCCAGGGCGAGCTGCTTCATCTCCAGCAGCATGGCGTCGAATCCGTACTGGGTCAGGTTGATCATGGCAAGCGGATCGTCCTGGTGCGCGTCGAAGCCGGCGGAGATGAGCACGAATTGCGGCGCATAGTCGCGGAAGGCGGGCAGCAGCTTATTGCGGAACACGGCCAGGTAGTCCGCATCCGTGGAGAAGGGCGCCATGGGCGCATTGATCGTGTAGCCAAGGCCCTCGCCGCGGCCGCGCTCCTCGGCGAAGCCCGTGCCGGGATAGAGCGTGAGGGGGTGCTGGTGCATGCTGCAGTACAGGACGTCCTTGCGCGCCTCGAAGGCGTGCTGGGTGCCGTTGCCGTGGTGCACGTCGAAGTCGAAGATGAGCACGCGCTCGTAGCCCATGCGCCCGGTGAGGACGGCCGCGGCGATGGCCACGTTGTTGAAGAAGCAGAAGCCCATCGCCTGGGCCTGCTCGGCGTGGTGCCCGGGCGGGCGGCAGGCGATGAAGGCGTTGTCCAGCCGCCCCGCCGCCACTTCCTCCACCGCATCCACCAGCGATCCGGCGGCGTGCAGGGCCACGGTATAGGTTTCTGGCGAAAGCACGCAGTCCGGCGTGTCCAGGTAGTGGCGGCCCTGCAGCGCGGCCTCCTCCACGGTGCGCATGTAGTCCAGCGTGTGGACGCTCGTGATCTCCTCGCGGCTGGCCGGGCGGGGCTTGCGCGAGGTGACGCGCGTCAGCAGCCCCTCGGCCTGCAGGCGCTGGGTGATGGCCACCAGCCGTCCCGCGTTCTCCGGGTGGCTGCCCGTGTCGTGGGCCAGGAAGATCGGATCGTTGTACAGTCCGGTGTGCATAAACGGGGCGCTCCGTGCGCGGCGCGGGCGGCGTCAGTTCCTGGCCGCGCGTCGCAGCCAGCCGCCGGCGGCCGCCCGGAAACGCCCGCGGGCGGGCCTGCCCGTGCGTCCCGATGGCCAGCGGCGGGCGCTCGCCGGCCCGGCGCTGAGGGCATGTGCCACGAACGGAGGTCGGGAGGAACGAGGCGGGGACGGGTTTTCTGCCATTGCCAAATGGTATACAAGGCCATACAGCAGCGCAATGCTCGCTGCCGTGCGCAGCCCGCCAGCGCCCCGCGGAGTTCGCCGGCCGGTGACCTTTCGCCGACCGCAGCGGACCGCTACCGGAGCGCCGAGTGACGGCTAAGTGACCGCCGAGTGACCGCCGAGTGACCGCCGAGTGACCGCCGAGTGACCGCCGAGTGAACACAGACCGCTCCGCTCAGGACCGCTTCGCCGCCCTCGAGCAGGCCTTCCGCTTCTCCCCCGCCGCCGCGGGCGCCGGCCCGCACGAGGCGGCCCTGCGTGCCAGCGCCGAGGCGCTCCCCGCTGTGCCGGGCAATTGCGAGGCGCTGGGGCGCGAGGCGCTGCAGGCGCTGCTGGCCGGGCGCGCGGAGGCGGCCGCGGCGGCCCTGGCGCCCACCTACGCGCGCCAGCGCGAGGCGCTGGCCGTGCAGGGACTGCAGGCGGCGCACAGCTTCACGGTGCTCTTCGCGCACACCGCGCTGCTGGATGCCCTGCACCGCTGCGCCTTCGCGATCGCCCTGGCCGAGCTGCCGGCGCTGCTGCGCCTGCGGCGGCTGGAAACGGAGGCGGAGCGGGCCAGCCGCGGCGAGAGCCTGCCGCGCCGGCGCGAGAAGATGGCGCTGCTGGAGGCGGAGCTGGCCCAGGGCCCGGCAGCCGACGAGGATCCCGGCCAGCGCGCCTACCTGGAGCGCGTCGCCGCCACCCAGCGCGGCGAGCTGGAGGCGGCCGAGCAGGCCCTGGCCGCGCTGGAGGCGGCGGACCCCGCCCTGGCGGAGTTCGCGGTCGACGCGCAGCGCTTTGCCGGGCGCATCGTGCTCTTCGCGCGCGGAGGCTACGGCCGCGCGGAGATGAGCTTCAGCTCGGACATCGACACGGGCTACTGCCTGGACGGAAGCGGGCTGGCGCCGGCCCAGGCGGGCGTCTACCACGAGTTCGTGCTGCGCGTGGAGCGCCTGCTGGCCGGGGCGGGGCTGCAACCCGCGCACCAGTTCTTCGAGCTGGGCGAGGATCTCTCCCGCTTCGCCGAGCCGGACTCGCTGCACACCATTCCTTCGATCCTGGAGTCGCGCACCCTGGCGGGCAACGGGGAGATCCTCACGAGCCTGCAGGCGCAGTTCCGCGCCATGCTGCCCTTCGAGGAGCTGGTGCGGCGCAAGATCGAGGAGTTCGACGAGGCCTCCCTGCCGCGCGTGACCTCCATGGACCTGAAGTCCGACCAGGGCGGGCTGCGCTCCATCCAGACGCCGCTCTGGCTGCTCGGCATCACCTATGGGGCGGCGAGCTACCTGACCGTGGACCTGCTGCGCCTGGCGCGCGAGAAGCGCCTGCTCTCCGTGTGGGAGGCGGCGCGGCTGCTGCTGGCGATGGAATTCCTCTACGAGCTGCGCAACTTCACGGGCGCCGCCGAGCGCTACTACTACGACCGCGAGGCGCGCGAGAGCGGGTTTCACGTGCCGGCCTTCCACGAGAATCGCGTGGACGACCCCATGGCGCGGCTGTACCTGTTCCGCAAGCAGCGCTTCGATTCCATCGACGCCTTCGACCGCTACCGGCTGCGGCGCGTGGAGGAGGTGCAGCGCATCGCGCGGCGCCTGCTGGAGCGGGTGCTGGACCGCACGATCGTGCACGAGCTGGGCGCGTTCCGGGTCTCGGTGCACCTGGGGCACAAGCGCATCACGGCCATCGCCGATGCCGCCGGCCAGCCGGCCGAGCTGCGCACGCTCTTCGGCGCGGGCGAGACGCTGCTGACGCTCTTCGGCTACATGGCTGCCAGCGGGTACAGCCTGGCCGATCCGCTGGTGGATGCGCTGTCGGGCGTGGTCACGTCCCTGCGCCTGGCGGGCGACCGCGCCGGGCTGGCGCGGCAGGCCGGGCAGTTCAGCGCCCTGATGGAGGCGCCCTTCGCGCACCGCGTGGTGGAGCTGCTGTTCGGGGTGAGCGACCCTCTGGCGCCCGGCGAGCCCAGCCTGATGGGGCGCTTCATCCCCGCCTTCGACGACACGCTGTTCCTGCTGCGGCGCTTCGAGGGGCAGACGATGCCCCTGCACGCGCAGATCCTGCGCAGCCTGGCGCGCGGGGAGGCGGAGTTGCACACCCTGCGCCGCCAGCAGCCCGAGCTGTCCCAGTTGCTGCGCCCGCGGGACGTGCTGGCGCTCAAGTGGAGCCTGCTGCTGCAGGGGCTGGGGCGCTTGCAGGGAGGGCCGCAGCGCACGGCGCAGACCGCCGAGCAGGGCGCCGGGGTGCTGGCCGCGCTGGGCTATGCGGATCCCGAGCTGGAGCGCGGCGTCCGGCTGCTGATCGAGCACCACGCCACCGTGGCCGCCCTGGCCCGCACGGCGACGTACATGGACCAGGCGCTGGCGCGCTACTTCGAGATCGCCGGGCGCGACCTGGTCAACGTGATCCTGCTCTACCTGCTCAACCTGGCCGTGCTGCAGGCTTACGGCGAGAGCGCGGACGTGGACGTGGCCTCGGTGCGCACGCTGTTCGGCGAGGCCAACGCCCTGCTGGGCGAAATGCGCGGCTTCCCGGTGCAGGAGCGCTCGCTCGAAGTGATCAACCTGTACTTCGACCGCAAGAAGGACGAGCTGTTCGCCGATACGCGGCTGCACCTGCTGCTGCAAAGCGCCATCGCGCGCGGACTCAAGGCGGCCGTGTTCGAGCCCTTGCAGCGCAGCGGGCACCCGGCCTGGGCGCGCGTGCAGAAGGGCGCGCCGGAACTGGAGGCGCTGCAGCGCGAGATCGTGCTGGGCGCCAACACGCCCCACGAGCAGGCGCGCCTGGAGCAGCGCCTGCTGCAGGCCCTGCGCCACCCGCTTGGCAAGGAGGGCGCCCTGGCCCTCACGGCCGAGCACGACGAGCTGCTGAGCTGGTTCTTCACCGGCTTTGCCAACCGCTACCTGCTGGCCGCGCTGCCGGGCGAGCTGGCGGCGCGCATGGCCAAGTTCGCCCACTTCCGCACGGCCCCCGTCATCGCGGACGTGGTGACCGGGCCGCACGGGGCCAGCGAGGGCCTGCTGCTCTACCTGCGCGGCCTGACGCGCCCGCACACGCGCGTCGCCTACGCCTTGAGCCGCAACCGCGTCAACATCGGCTCGGGCAAGGTCAACCGCGTGGAGCTGGGCGGGGGCGAGCACGCCTACTGCTACTACTTCCAGATCGCGACGCTGGCACCCGAGCTGCCCCTCATCGCGCGGAACCTGGAGCTGATGATCGCCACCGAATCGCCGCCGGAGCTGTCCTTCCCGCCCCGCTCGGCCAAGTACGAGCGCTCCGGGGCGCGCGTGGAGTTCCAGGGCAACGACGGCAAGGGCTACTGCGTGCTGCCGCAGGCGGGGCGCTTCGAGCGCGTGGCGAGCGACTACCACGTGCTGCGGGTGGTGCTGCGGGACGAGCCGTACCTGTTCTACAAGGTCAGCCGCGCCTTCGACCTGTTCGACGTGGAGGTGCAGCAGGCGCTCATCACCACCATCGGCAACCAGGTGATGGACTACTTCTACCTCAATGCGGCCGACTACGAGCGCCTGCGCGCCTCCACCTTCGAAGAGGTGCTGCTGAGCCTGGTCACGAGCGACCTGCTGGCCGTGGCGCGCTGAAGGGCAGTGGCCCAGCCCCGCTCCGGCTGGCCTGCGCGGCCGGGCTGCGCTAGAGTGGGCGCCGGATGCGTGCGTGCGTCCATACCGCTCCGGGGGCCAGCGGCAGGCGGGCCAGCCGGGCTCGACACTCCGAACGACCTCGATCTCCCTCACACCCAGGTGACGCCATGGATCAAGCGGCCCGATTGCGCGAATTGCTGAGCCGGCCGGGCATCCTGCTGGCGCCGGGCTGCTACGACGGCATCTCGGCCCGGCTGGTGCAGCGCGCCGGCTATGAGGTGGCCTATATGACCGGCTTCGGCAGCGCGGCGAGCGTGCTCGGCATGCCCGATACCGGACTGATCTCCTTCGCGGAAATGGCCACGCACGCGGGCAACCTGGCGGCCGCCATCGACATCCCGCTCATCGCCGACGCCGATACGGGCTACGGCAACGCGGTCAACGCCTATCGCACCGTGAAGGCTTATGCGCGGGCGGGCGTGGCGGCCGTGCAGATCGAGGACCAGGTCTCGCCCAAGAAGTGCGGCCACACCAAGGGCAAGCTGGTCGTGCCGCTGCCGGAGATGGTGGGCAAGATCCGCGCGGCCTGCGACGCGCGCGCCGAGCGGGACATCGTGCTCATCGCGCGCACGGACGCCCGCGCCGTCAACGGCTTCCAGGACGCGCTGGAGCGCTCCCAGGCCTTCGCGGAGGCGGGCGCGGACGTCGTGTTCTTCGAGGCGCCGGAATCGGTGGAGGAAATGCGCACCGTCGCGCGCAGCGTCAAGGCGCCCACGCTCATCAACGTGGTGCAGGACGGCAAGACGCCCTGCCTGCCGGCGGACGAGCTGGAGCGGCTCGGCTTCAAGATCGCCATCTACCCCGCCATGCTGTTCCGCATTGCCGCCCTGGCCATGAAGGAGGAGCTGGAGCGCTTCCGGCGCGAGAAGGAATACACGCCGGGCGATACCCGCATGCGCTTCGCGGAGATCCAGGACATCGTGGGCTTCCCCTGGTACTACGAGCTGGAGGAGAAGTACCGGGCGTGAGCGGCCATCCGGTGCGCGCGCCGCGCCGGCCGGCCATCCGCTGCGCCTTAGAAGGCATATGACCAATCGGGTGTTGGCTTTCAGGGGCGCTGCCCCCGAACCCCTGGCAGGGAGCACCGCCCCCTGCACCCCCTTCACAGCAAGCATTTGCGCGGCTGCAAAGCAGCCGCGCCAATCCATATGGGGAGCGCGAGGGGGCTTGCTCCCTCGCTGTTATTGTTTTTCACAGCCCTTTTGGAACCGCGCCTCAGAACAGGAACAGCACCTGCACGTTGCCGCCGTCCCACTGGCGGTGCGTGAAGATGTCCAGGTCCCAGGTGGAATTGAAGAAGATGCGGTAGCTCCCCTGCTCCTGCAACAGCACGCCCACGCCGCCCTTGATCTGCGTGCTGCGCTGGTCGACCGGCGGATTCGGCGACGCGCCGTCGGTCGTGGCGAGCGCCGCGCGGCCGGCCTGGAGCGAGAACAGCCACTGGAACCAATCGCTGCGGCGGTGCGTCCAGAGCCCGTAGACCGCGTCGGTGAACAGGTGATGCAGCAGGCGCTCGCTGGCCGCGTCCGCGCCGATGGTATTGCGGTAGACGCCGCGGTACGCCCCGCTCTCCAGCACGTCCCCGGTCGGCAACGTCACGACGGCGTAGAAGTCCGCATAGCCCCATTGCAGCGCCTGCGCGGCGGAAGGCGGTGCGTCCGCGGGCGAAAGCGGCCCCTGCGTGCGCCATTCGCGCAGGCTGCGCGCGAAGAGCCCCGTGCTCAGTGCCGGCGACCAGCGCACGTCCACGAGCCCGTCCCACTTGCGGCCCTGGTAGCCCTCGCGCGTGCCCTGGGCCGGGTTGGCGGGATCGGGCGTGATGCGCTCGGTCGGGCGCTCCTCGCGCCATTGCAGCTGCAGGGTCACGCGCTCGGCGAGCACCGTGCGCGCCTCCAGGCGATCCAGCACGGGTCCCTGCACGTAGCGCTGCAGCCCCACGTTCTCCTCGTTGTAGAGCCGGAACAGGTTGATGTGCGTATAGCGCAGGTAGCGCCCCTCGCTGCGCTGGCCCCAGGCCAGGGCGTAGCCCACGTGCGTGTCGGTCTTCTCGTGGCTGGGGAAGCCCAGCAGCGAGGCGTAGACCCCGCGCCCCAGGCGCAGCTCGATCTCCTGGGTGCTGGGATCGGGGCGGAAGAACGCGTCCTGCTGCTGGAAGTAGTGCACGCTGGCATAGCGCCCGAGGGTCTTCTCCAGCCGGATCTCCTCGAAGAGGTAGAACTTGCGCTGGGAGAGGCTGCCCGCCGTGCCGTCGAAGTAGTTGCGGGCCGTGGCGAGTTCCGTGCGCCAGGCAGAGGGGTGCTGGTAGGCCTTCCAGTCGAGGAAGTTCTCCGTCTCCAGCAGGTGCTTGGCGATGCTGAAGTCGCCCGAGAACTGCGGCCGGCCCAGGCTGGGCCACAGCAGCAGCGTGGCGAGCAGCCCCGCGCCGCAGAGGGCGCGCAGGCACCGCCCCCGGCGCGGGGCCGCAGCGGCGGATCGCGAAGGACGTGAGCAGAGGCGGCGCATTGACAGGCGCTCCGGCCCGTGGGCATCCTGGCGGGCAGCGGCCGCCCGGGAACCCGGCACGGGCCGCGGCCCAGCTTCAAGTCTAGCGCGAATCGCCCGCCGGCCACATCCGCCGCCCATGCCTAGCACCGCCAGCACCGCCAGCCCTGCCGTCGCCGATCGCCTGGCCACGCTGCACTACACCGTGGACGACACCGCCCACATCGTCGTGGCTGGCGAGGCCTGCCGGGACTGCGGACCGCACCCCTGCCTCAATTTCTGCCCCGCGCGCTGCTTCACACCCAATGGGCGCGGCGGCATCGACTTCTATTACGTGGGCTGCGTGGAGTGCGGCACCTGCCTGCTCCTGTGCGACCGGAAGGCGGTTTCCTGGCGCTATCCGCGTGGCGGCTTCGGCATCAGCTATCGCTTCTGAGGCGCCAGGCGGGGTGGCGGCGCAGACAACAGAACGGCTGGAACCGCAGATTTCACAGATCACACAGATTAATTTGTATTATCAGCAGGTTGGAGAGTAGCATCCGGCCATGTCGTGGAATTTGCGGTGGGCGGCGATGCGTGACTGCGCGCCGGGCCGTGCTGCCGCGGATAACCAACGCAGCGATGAAACGAAATCTGTGAAATCTGCGGAATCTGCGGTTGCAGTTTGCAGTCTCGGCACGCCCTCAGGCCGGCGCGCGGGAGCTGCGTTCCAGGCGCGCGGCAATGTCCAGGCTGCGCAGATAGTCCAGCGCGGCACAGGGCCGCGCCTGCCGCAGCAGCTCGGCCACGTCGGCCGGATCGTCGATATCCAGGGCAAAGCCGGGCACGGGCAGCACGCGCACGTCCGCCGCGGCGGCCCGCGCGGCGCGCTCGTGCAGGCGCAGGCTGTCCGGCCCGAACTGAGAGGGGAAGAGCGTGGGCGGTGCGCGGTAGAGGGCGTTGGTGCCCAGGCGGTCCCGCGCGGGCACCAGCACGGCCGCCGCGCCGTCCGCCGCGGCGGCCAGCACCGGCGCCAGATCGCCCGCGGCGAAGTGCGGCAGGTCGAGCGGAATGCGCAGCACGCCCGCGCTGCCGTCGCGCTGGAGCTGCGCGCTGGCGGCATCCACCGAGGCGCTTTCGGACACCTGGCGCCGCTCTGCGATGATGGCGAAGCCCAGACCCCGCGCCGTGGCGATGGCGGGGGGATAGCTGGTCACCAGCACGCGCGGGCCGGGGGGCGCGGCCGCGACGATCTGCTCCAGCACGCCCTGCAGCAGCCGCCAGGCCAGCTCGCGCCGTTCCGCCAGGGAGAGCAGGGGCGAAAGGCGCGTCTTGGCCCGGGTGAGATCCTTGACCGGCACCAGGATGGCGATGGCGGCCACGTCCGTCATGCGCCGGCCCCGCTGGCGCCCTGCCGGCCGCGCGGCGGGCGGCGGCTGGTGCTCCCCCCCGGCGGCTGGCGGCTCGCGGCCGCGCTGCCGGGGGCGGGCAGCAGGGCCAGCAGCGCGCGGGCCAGGTGCTGCTTGGCGGCCAGATCGGTCATCACGGTAGGCAGTTTATGGCAGCGCAGCCCCAGCGCCTCCACGGCGGGGGCCTGGGGCGCGTCCTGCGTGTCGATCACGAAGGCGTCCAGCACGTCGCGGTAGAGCGCCGCGACGGCCGCGGGCGTCACGGCGTGCCCAAGCTGGGCCAGCATGCGGTCGGTGGGCCCCTTGAGCGAGCGTCCGCCCACGATCGGGCTCACGGCCACGCGCAGCGCCGGGCTGGCGCGCAGGGCCGCGCGCAGGCCCGGTACGGCCAGGATCGGCGCGATGCTGATGAGGGGATTGCTGGGGGCGAGGATCACCAGCTGCGCTGCCGCCAGCGCCTCCAGGACGCCCGGGGCGGGGGTGGCGGCCTCGATGCCGGCAAAGCGCACGCCCCGCACCTCCGGCTGCGTCCGCTCGCGCACGAGATACTCCTGCAGGTGCAGCTCGCGGGCCGGCGTGGCGATGTGCGTGGCGACCGGCTGCTCGCACATGGGCAGCAGCGTGCAGCGCAGGCCCAGCCGGCCGGCCACGCGGGCGGTGACTTCCGCCAGGCCCACGCCCGCGCGCAGCAGCTCGGTGCGGAACAAGTGCAGGCCGAGATCGCGATCGCCCAGGTTGAACCAGCCCGTGCCGCCCAGCTCCCGCACCCGCTCCAGCGCGGCAAAGGTGTCCCCGGCGATGCCCCAGCCGGTCGCCTCGTTGACCCGCCCGGACAGGGTGTAGGCGAGGATGTCGCTGTCCGGGCAGATGCGCAGGCCGAACAGGTCGAGATCGTCCCCGGTGTTGGCGATGACGGTGAGGCGGCCCGACTCCAGCACGGTGTCCAGGCCCAGCGCCAGCTTGGCCCCGCCGACCCCGCCGGAGAGCAGCACCACGCGCGGGTTCATTCCCCCAGCCCGAGCACGCGGAAGCGCCCCGCGCGGCTCTTGTAGCGGCGATTGATGCGGATCAGCAGGGCGGTCATGCCTTCCAGGGTCGCCGCCGCGCTGAGGCCGCCCACCTCCAGCGGCCGCAGGCCGGGGATGCGCGCCAGCAGGTCGCGCAGGCGCTCGCGCGCCGCCTTGTCGTCCCCGAAGACGAACGTGTCGCACTCGAGGGGCTGGCGGATGTCCTCCAGCACGTGGGCGGGCAGGGTTTTGCACGCGCCGCAGAACGGCACGCCGTCGGGCAGGAGCGCGCGCAGGGCGCGGCTGCCCGAGCCCTCCGGCGGCACGACTACCTGCACGTCCCCCTTGCCGAACTGCAGCGGCACCGTGACGTCCACGAACACCGCGCCGGGCCGGAAGCGCTCGCGCAGGCCCTGCAGCGTGGCCGCGGCGTTCTCGTAGGGCACGGTGAGGAAGACGAAGTCCACGCGGCCCACCATCGCGCCGTTCTCGGCGCCCGCGATGGGCAGATGGGCGCCGCCGTGGGCGGCCAGCTCGCGGTTGAGCTCGGCCGCGATTTCCTGGCCGCGCTCGGCCTGCCGGGATCCCACCACGACGGGCACGCCCGCCAGGGCCAGGCGCATCGCCAGGCCGCGCCCCTGCGGGCCGGTGCCTCCGATGATGCCGACGGTCGCTTGCGTCATGATGCGGTCTCGCTCCGGTTCGCGGAAAATCCAGCAGGCTTCGGAAAAGCCCTGCAGCCACAGATTACACAGATTTCACAGATTCAAGAGCGGAGTCACCACCCCGCCGCGGTTCAGCGGCAACCGCGTCGCCCGTCGACCTTCGCTGCTCGGCTATACGTCGGTCTCGCCCGTGTTACCGATTTCCTGATTGCGTGGACATCGCAAGCCTGAGAGCCACCTCTAAGCCCATGTCCAGCAAAGAAAATCTGTGCCATCTGCGAAATCTGCGGTGGGTCGTTTGCTGTTCATGAAACCGGCGCATGCCTGTCACCAGGTCACGTTTCGAAGATGTCCAGGGGCAGGAAGGCCGATACAGTCACGTTGGGCAGATCGACCACCTGGCTCAGGTGCAGGTTCACCGCCACGCTGCACAGGTGGTAGGCCTGCTTGTCGTCGTAGCCGTAAGTGCGCTGCAGGTGCGCGATCATGTTGAGCAAGGCATTGCGCGCGGCCAGGGTCACGTCCTCGCTCTCGTTGCGGCCGTCCCGATGGACGCAGAGGCCGGTGGTGGCGAAGTAGCGCCGCGGGGGCTGCAGGCCGCGCGGGAGCGTGCCGCCGGGCCAACTGAAGCTCAGGTCGCGCTGGTCGGCCGCCTTGCCTTTGAGCAGCTCCAGGCGCGCGGTGAAGGTGGCGCCCATCTCGATGGCCGTGCCGCAGACCTCGCCGTCGCCCTGGGCAAAGTGCGCATCCCCGGCGGAAAAGTGCGCGCCGGGCCGGTAGACGGGCAGGTACACCGTGGTGCCCGCGACGATCTGGCGGATGTCCACGTTGCCACCGTTCTCACGCGGGGGGACGGTGCGCAGGCCGTCCTTGCCGAAGGCCTTGGGCACGGCGCGGTCGGGCTCCGGCGGGCGCACCATGCCGCCGCGCTGGGCCAGCGCCTCCTCGCGCGCCAGCCAGGCGCGGTGCTGCGCGCGGGAGGGCGCCACGCCCAGCACGCCCATGAAGGGCGCGCCGGGGATGCGCACGCCGGGCAGGTCCTGCGAGGTCGCGAAGCCGTCCTTGATCGTCCAGCGCGTCACGTGCGGCTCGGCGTAGAGATCGCGCAGGAAGCCGAAATTCTTGTTGTTGGCGGTCCAGGCGAAGGGCTGCGGGACGATGTCCTCGATATGGATCGCCAGCAGGTCGCCCGGCTCGGCGCCCTGCACGGCCACCGGGCCGGTGAGCGGGTGGCCGATGTTGCGGTTGTGCCCGGCCACGTCCGCATCGGTGGAGGCCATGCTGATCATCCCGTCGCGGGAATCCAGCGTGTCCAGCACGATGCGCTCGCCCGAGGGCACGGTGACCACGGGCGGGATATCGGGATGCCAGCGGTTGTGGCCCTTGTCGGGCTGGGCTTCGAGGGACTTGCTGCGGTCCAGGTGGATTTCGACGGCCATGGGCTTCGGAGTTGCAGGAAGAGTCGACGTGCCGGCCAGGCGCCGGCTTGGAACGCTGCGGTAGGGGCATAGCATGCTATGCCCCTACGGTGCGACGCAACCTCCCGCACCCTGCCGCCGCTACGCATCCGGCTTTTCGAAGACGCCCTGCACGGTACGGATGCGCCCTTCATCCGCGTCGCGCGCGGAGTTGGCCGACTTGTCCGCTGCCCGCTCGCCCAGCACCAGGTGCATGCCCAGCGGGGCGGCGGCGCCTTTGCCCTGGGCCATCTTGGCGACCTGCTTCTTGCGCCAGGCGATGTTTTCGGCGCTGATGTCCCGCCAGTGGACTTCCCGCAGGCCCACCTCGCCCAGCAGCCTGCGCAATGCGTCCGGGGCGATGAGGAAGCTCTGCTCAGCGCGGCTGGCCCAGGGCACCGGATAGTGCAGCGGCTCACCGTTGCCGGCGCAGATGTCCTGGAACACGAAGCGCCCGCCCGGGCGCAGCACGCGGGCGATTTCGCCATAGAGGCGGGGCTTGTCCGCGATGTTCATCTGCATTTGCATGGTCCACGCCGCATCGAAGGCGCCGTCCTTGAACGGCAGGTGCAGCGCGCTGCCCTGCTGGAAGCGGGTGCGGCCGGCCATGCCCGAGCGCCGCGAGAGCTCCGTGGCCACCGTGCAGAACTCGGGGTGCAGGTCGATCCCGGTCACGTCGCAGCCGCAGGTGGAGGCCAGGAAGCGCGCCGGCCCGCCCAGGCCGCTGCCCACGTCCAGCACGCGCGTGCCCGGCGCGATGCCGGCCAGCTCGGCCAGCTCGCGCGTGGCGGTGCGGCCGCGCGTGTGGAACTCGTCCACCGGGGCCAGTTCCTCGACGGCGAGGGCCTCGATGTCTTTGCCGGCCGCCTGCAGGGCCGCCAGGATGCGCTCCAGCAGCCCGCCCTGGCTGTAGTGCCGCTGGATGTCCGCTTCGCTGGCGTGCATGGCGGGTGGCTCGTTGGGGCTGCGGGGGGCCGGCCGGCGTCAATTGGCCAGCACGCGTGCGAGGCGGGTCAGCGCGCGCTCGCGGCCGAGCACGGCGGCCACTTGCGACAGGTCCGGCCCTTCGATCTCGTAGGTGATGGCCCAGCGCACGGGGCCCCACAGGCTCTTGCCCTTGACGCGCGTGGCGGCCTGCACCTCCTTCATCAGGCTGCGGAAGGTCTCCTCGTCCAGGCGCTCGCGGGCGGCCAGGCGCTCGCGGAAGGCGGCCACGACGGCGCGCGCCTCAGGCGTGGCCAGGCCCTGGGCCACCTCCTCGGCGAGCGGCGCATCGTCCGGGCGGAAGAAGAACGGAAGCTGCTTTGCGATGTCGGCGAGCGTCACCAGGGCCGGCTGCACCGTCAGGCACACCTTGCGCAGCAGGGCCTCGTCCGCCCCAGCGTAGGGGGTGCGCTCGATGAAGGGCCGCAGGGCCGCCAGCAGCGCGTCGGGGCTCAGTTTGCCGATGTAAGTCTGGTTCATCCAGTCCAGCTTCTTGCGGTCGAACACGGCGCCGGACTTGCTCACGCGCTCGATACTGAACTTGGCGATTAGT
>JBGOUY010000071.1:0-15969 GCA_041477795.1 bacterium | reverse complement strand
TCTCGGCGGATTTGCGGAAGTGCTTCCAATATTGGACACAGGAGAAGCCTTGGTGGTCGGAGATGCAAGCCTATTGCCGAGTCGGATTCGGATCGAAGCTCCTTCAGTTGCGCCAAGTAGCGGCACTGTGGACTTCTGGGACGAGTGGGCGAAGGGCGCTGAAAGGGGGGGAATCGAGGCTGCGGCGCTAGCTTGGCGAAGGCAAAGTACTCGCCAAGAGACCAAAAGGTGAAATGAAGGCGCGCGGCGCATCAGGTTGGGAATATCCTTCAAAGGTGGCTACTCGGTCGAGCGAAGGAGGCGCGGCAGTCAGTCCATTCGCTTGCAGATTGGCGGGGGACAACTTCCAGTGTGCGGGCCTCAAAGTTGCCAAAGACGACCTTCGCAATTTGGTGCCCGAGAAATTTCAACTTGCTTCGAGCCACATCAAAGTGTCTCGGGGATCCAGCTTTGTTGCTCCACTAGATTGCGGCATTCCTGAATTCGATCCGCATGGTGAGGCGCCCGGCGGGCTTTCAACAGCGGGCCGATTCCGCTAGATTGGACGCGGAGCCGTCGCGCAGCCGCCGCTGCTGCTGCTGAGCGCCCTTGGTGAGCGCGACCCATGAACGCCGCCGCCCGCACCGCACCGGATTCACCACGGACCCGCCATGAACGACACGATTACCGTGCGCATCCGGCGCTCGGAGGGCAGCGCCTCCGCGGCCTCCGGGGTCCCTGCGCCCGCGCGCTGGGACACCTTCCGCGTGCGGCGCGAGGCCAAGATGAGCGTGCTGGACGTGGTCTGCAAGATCCAGCGCGAGCAGGACCCGTCCCTGGCCTTCCGCTATTCGTGCCGGGCGGGCATGTGCGGCACCTGCTCCATGCGCGTCAACGGCCGCAACCGCTGGACCTGCCGCACGCAGATCGAGACGCTGGGCGGCGAGGAGCTGACGATCGAGCCGCTGCCCCACTATCCGGTGCTGCGGGACCTGGCCGTGGACATGCAGCCCTTCGTGGAGCGCTACCGGCGCATCAAGCCCCACTTCGTGCCCAAGGACGCGCACGCAGCCGACTTCGCGCGCATCCGGCCCGACTCGGCCGAGCGCCGCGAGATCGACCGCCACGTGGAGTGCATCACGTGCGGCAACTGCTTCGGCGAGTGCAGCCTGGTGGAGATCAACGGGGCCTACCTGGGGCCCGCCGCGCTCAACCGCGCCTTCGTGCTGATCCGCGACTCGCGCGACGCCGCGGCGGCCGAGCGGCTGGCGCTCGTCGATGGCCATGACGGCGCGTGGGGCTGCCACACGCAATTCAACTGCACGGAGGTCTGCCCAATGGGCATCGCGCCGACCCGTGCCATCCAACACCTGAAACGCAGGGAGGTGCGGCATGCCTTCTCCCGCATCCTCGGGCAAGGCTAGCGCCCGCGGCGCCGGCAGCGGCAGCACGGGCGGCACGGGCTGGGCGCCGGGCGAGGTGCCCCTGGCGCGCGTCGCGGCGGTCGCGCGCGAGTTGATGGCCCGCGCCGCCATCGGCATCCCGGCGGACTTCAAGGCCGGCGTGGCGGAGATGGCCGCCAGCGAGCGCAATCCCCTCTCCAAGTTCGTGCTGGAGCAGATCTGCTGCAACTACGACGCGGCGGAGGAAGACCAGCGCCCCATGTGCGGGGATACCGGCCTGCCGCGCTGGTACGTCAAGCAGGGCAACGACGCGCGCGTGCAGGGCGGCTTCGTGGCGCTGGAGCGCGCGCTGCGCCAGGCTACGGCCGACGCCACGCGGGAGATCCCCCTGCGCCCCAACCGCGTGCACCCGCTCACCCGCAAGGACTTCGACAACAACGTGGGCGTGCACGCGCCGGAGATCCAATACAGCTTCGAGCCCGAGGGCGACTGGATCGAGCTGACGACCGTGCACAAGGGCGGGCTGTTCGGCTCGGACTACCGCATGCTGTTCCCGGCGGACGGGCTGCCCGGCATCCGCAAGTTCTTCCTGGACACGATGGTGGAGTTCGGGCGGCGCGGCATGGCCTGCCAGCCCGCCGTGGTGGGCCTGGGCATCGGCGGCTGCAAGGACACCACCATGCGCATCGCCAAGGAGGCGGCCTGCCTGCGCCCCGTGGGCGACCGCAACCCGGAGCCGCAGCTCGCCGCGCTGGAGGCCGAGCTCAAGCAGCTCGGCAACACCATCGGCATGGGCCCGATGGGCTTCGTGGGCAGCAGCATGGTGGTGGATTGCCACGTGGAGATCGCCTACACGCACACCGGCGGCATGCCGGTGGCGATCCACACGTTCTGCTTCGCCTCCCGCCGCGCCACGGCCCGCATCACGCCCGCTGGCGAAGTGACCTTCCGCGACGACCCGCGCTGGTTCACCGAGCACTACCGCAGGGTGGGAGTGGAGTAGCGGCCATGAAGCTCTCCGACGTCAAGATGGACACGGTGCGGCTGCAGTGTCCCGTGCAGCCCGCGGCGCTCAAGGGCCTGAAGCTGGGCGACCTGGTGTACCTGGACGGGCCGATCTTCACGGGCCGCGAGGGGCTCTACCAGCGCTACCTGGCCGAGGGCATCGAGCCGCCCGTGCCGCTCGCCGAGCTGTCCAACGTGAACTTCCACTGCTCGCCCGCGGCCGTCCAGCGCGAGGACGGCAGCTATGTGGTCAGGGCCGTCACGGCCACCGCGTCGTTCCGCTTCGGCAAGTGGATGGACGAGTTCTTCCGGCGCACGGGCGTCAAGGTGATCATCGGCAAGGGCGGCATGTCCTCCAAGGACTACAAGTCCACCTTCGTGCCGCACGGCGCCGTCTACCTGACGACGGTGGGCTATGGCCTGGGCGCCACCTACGGGCGCGGCATCCGCGCCGTGCAGGCCGCGCACTGGCTCAAGGAACTCGGCATCGCGCAGGCCCTGTGGGTGCTGGACTGCGAGAACATGGGGCCCTTCATCGTGGAGAGCGACCTGGCGGGCAACAGTCTCTTCGAACTGTCCAACGCGGAGGTGAACAAGGGCCTGCCCGCGCTCTACCGGGGCCTGCCGCAGCCGGTCTTGCGCCGCTTCGGCGAGACGATCGACCGCGAGGAGGAGCTGCTGTGAGCCCGGCCGGGAGCGCTGTCGCAAGCCCTGCCACGCTGGGGTTGCGCCCGCGCCGCGGCGGCGGGTGGGGCTGGCTGGGCCAGCGCGTGAGCGGGCTGTTCCTCGTCTATGCGCTGGCGGTGCACCTGTGGGCGGTGCACGTGGTTTCCAGCGGCCGGCTGAGCTGGGACACCATCACCGCGCGGCTGCAGGACGGCTCGGCCTGGACGATCTACTACGCGCTCTTCGTCCCGGCGGTGGTCTACCACGCCGCCAACGGGCTGTGGGGCATCTTCCTGGACTACGACCCGGCGCCGGCTGTGCGGCGCGGCGGGCTGATCGCGCTGTGGGCGGCCAGCCTGGCGCTGCTCGCCACTGGCTATGTCAGCATCCGGGCGCTGCTGTAGGGGAGCGATGAGCGTGCAGGCGGGCTATCTGCGCAGGACGTTGCTACCGCTGCTCAACACGGGCACGCTGGCCTGGCTGCTGCACCGGGTGACCGGCGTGGCGCTGGCCATCTACCTGCTGCCGCACTTCCTGTCGATCCACGCCGCCCGCAGCGGTTCGCAGGCGCTGGATGCCGAGCTGCGCGGCTTCGCTACGCCGCTCTTCGCCGTGGCGGAATGGCTGCTCATCGGCGCGGTGGCCTTCCACGCGCTCAACGGACTGCGCATCATCGCGGTCGATCTCTTCGATCTGGCCCCGCGGCAGAAGGCGCTGTTCTGGGCGGTGCTGGTCGTCTGCGCCGCGGTGTTCGTTGCCGCCTCCACGCTGTTCGTGCCGCGCATCCTGGCGCCGGTGGGCTAGTGGGGATTGGAGTGCGGGGCATGGCTCGTGCGCTCGGTCGGCGCTGCATCGATGGGCTCAGGCGCGGGCTCGTCGGCGCGATCCTGCTGGCCGGCTGCACCGCGCTGCTGTGGGCCGCGCTGCACTGGCTGATCGGTTTCGAGGAGCAGGCGGCCGAGGTGGAGTACGCGCTCTACCTGGCCGTGGGCCGCGGGACGCTCTACGGGATCGCCGCGTTCGTGCTCCTCGCGGCGCTGCACCGGTGGCTCCATGGCCGCGACGACATCCGCCCGCAGGGCCCTGGAGACGGGGTGCGCTGGTGGTCGCCGGCGGAGCGCACGCTGCACTGGCTGCTTGTGCTCTGCTTTGCCGTGCTGCTCGTGACGGGCATCTAC
Source organism: bacterium (assembly GCA_041477795.1). Taxonomy (GTDB): domain Bacteria; phylum SAR324; class SAR324; order SAR324; family JACQKK01; genus DATFMP01. Next base: position 11,738 of record JBGOUY010000071.1, on the reverse strand, counting down.
CTCTACGACGCGGGCGGCGGCCTGCCTAGCCCGCTGACGCGCAGCGTGCGGGACTGGCACTTCGGCGAGGGCTTCATGGGGGTGGGCGCGCTGCTGTTCCTGCGCTGGTTCCGCGACGCCATCCCGCGCCGGTATGACCTGCGCTGGCTGGCCGCGGGCGGAGGCTACCTGCGCCGCCGGCCGGGCGCCGCGCCGCTGCCGGCCGGGCGCTTCAACGGCGGGCAGAAGCTTTGGTTCTGGCTGCAGTCGCTGGCCGGCATTACCATGGCGCTCACCGGCTACGAGCTGCAGCATGGCTACTCGCGCTTCGATGAGGGCTACCTGACCGTGCTCACGGTGCACCTAGTGTCTGCGGCGCTGTTCCTGTGGGTGCTGACCGTGCATATCTATCTGGCCGTGATCGGAATGCGCGGCGCGCTGCGCGGAATGGTGCGGGGCTGGGTGGGCCGCAGCCAGGCTGCGCGCCTGCACCCGTTCGCCGAGGCCTTGGCGGCACCGCGGGGTGCCCGCAGGAGCGCCGCTGGGAATGCCGCTGCGGGCGCCGCGACCGGGAGCCGCCGCGATGGCCGCGCCTAGCAGGTGCGATGGGCGGGAGCCGCGGGGTCGCGCGCACGTACGATCGCATCGCGGAGCACGATGACGCAGCTCTCTTTCGACCGCACCTCGGTGGAGAACGACGGCCGCGGCGTCGTCAGCGCGGCCGCTGCCGCGCGGCGACGGAATGACCGCAGCCACCTGAGCCATCGCCCGGACTAGACGAACAGAAGCGCGATCGACGCCACGATCAACGCGCTCATCGACCCGTTGAACCACGCCAGCGCGCGAGGGGACGCCAGCAGCCGGCCGATCGCCGCACCGAACAGGCACCAGGCACTGGTCGAGAGAAAGACCATCGCGAAGAACACGCCGGCCACGATCAGCGCGTCGGCGAGGTAGTGTTGCGGGCGTGTCGAAAAGGCGGCCAGGGCGCTGACCGAGGCCAGCCAGCCCTTCGGATTGACCCATTGGAACAGGGCTGCCTGGATGAACGTAAGCGGACGGCCACCTCCGCCGCCGCTTCGCGGCTGACCCGCCCGGGCGATCCGCCAAGCCAGATAGAGCAGGTACGCCGACCCGGCCCAGCGCAGCGCCTCGTGCAGCGCCGGGTAAGCGAGAAAAACCTGGCCCAGCCCCAGGCCAATGGCCACGATGAGCCCCGGCAGCCCAACCATGGTGCCCAGGATATGCGGGATCGTGCGCCAGTAGCCGAAGTTGGCGCCCGATGCCGAAACCATCACATTCGTGGGACCCGGCGTTGTAGCGGCAGCAAACACGAAGACGATCAGTGCCAGCAAGGCGGAGGACATCTCCCGGTCTCCCATGTGCGTAGAATGATGGGCGAGTCGCCTTGTCGGGGCGATCTTGCTAACGTCCATTATGATCGGGAGCATGGAGCGAGGCGGGGCGCGCGGTCTTGAAGGATCGTGCGGCCCGGAGGTGACCGGCCGGATCGACAGCATCGGCCCGCTGGATGGCATCGAGCTGATGCACGCGGCGTTCGCTGGCGTGGCCTACCAGACGCACCGGCACGATACCTACGCGGTCGGGGTCACGCTGTCGGGCGTGCAGCGGTTCGACTACCGCGGCTCCACCCGCAACAGCACGGCCGGCCAGGTCTTCGTGCTGCACCCGGACGAGTCCCACGACGGTCGCGCCGGATCGGACGACGGGTTCGAGTATCGCGAGGTGTACGTCGCGCCGGGGCGCATCGGTGAAGCCGCCCGCGCCATCTTCGGCCGCGCGACGCCGCTGCCGTTCGTGCCGGCGCCCGTCATGGAGAGCGCACCCATCGGGGGGGCAATCGCCGGGGCGTTCCGCACGTTTCCGGCGCCGCTGGAGCCGCTCGCGTCCGACAGCCTGGTGCATGAGCTGGCGCGCGGACTGATCGACGCGGATCCCAGCTTGAGGCAGAATGCAAGGCCACTGGCCTGCGACCTGCCGGCGCTGGAGCGGGCGCGGGGGTTCCTGGACGAGGCTTGCACGCGGGTCGTGGGGTCGCACGAGCTGGAGGCCGTCACTGGGCATTCGCGCTACGATCTGGCGCGGCAATTCCGGCAGGTGTACGGCACGAGCCCGTACCGCTATCTTTTAATGCGCCGGCTGGAACGGGTGCGTGCGCACATCGCCGGGGGCGCCGCATTGGCGGACATTGCTGCGGATATGGGCTTTGCCGACCAAGCGCACCTGTCCCGGCAATTCAAGTCCACCTATGGACTCACCCCGGCTCTGTACCGCAAGATGCTCCGCCCCACCGGATGACCGAGCGCACCACGCCGATTGGACCCAAGGCATGAACGAGCCCTACGACACCCTCTCAACCGACGTGCTGATCCTGGGCAGCGGCGGCGCCGGGCTGTGTGCCGCGCTGCACTTGGCCGCTGCCGCGCCCGCCCCGCGCGTGCTGCTGGCGGTCAAGGGCCTCTTCGGCAAGTCGGGCTGCACGCGCATGGTGCAGGGCGGCTACAACGTGGTGTTGCGCGCACCGGACAGCCTGGAGGCGCACTTCCGCGACACGGTGAGCGGCGGCGCCTGGCTCAACGACCAGGAGCTGGCCTGGCTGCTGGTCAAGGAGGCGCCTGGGCGCGTGCTGGAGCTGGAGAACCGCGTGGGCTGCTTCTTCGACCGCAACCCGGACGGCAGCGTGCACCAGAAGGCCTTCGCCGGGCAGACCCACGACCGCACCGTGCACAAGGGCGACCTGACCGGCATCGAGATCGTGAACCGCCTCTCCGAGCAGGTGGCCGCCACGCCCAACACGACGATCCTGGAGGAGGTGCGCGCGGTGGAGTTGCTGCATGACGCCAGCGGCGGGCGCATCGCGGGCGCCCTGCTGCTGGAGCAGCGCACGGGGCGCTTCGTCGTGGCACACGCGCGCGCCACGCTGCTGGCCACGGGCGGCGGCCCCACCATGTACAAGATCGCCGCGCCCTGCCACGACAAGACCTGCGACGGCATCGCCATGGCCTGGCGCGCCGGGGCCACGCTGATGGACATGGAGATGGTGCAGTTCCACCCCACCGGCCTGCTCGCCGCCAATGCCCAGATCACCGGCACCGTGCTGGAGGAGGGCCTGCGCGGCGCGGGGGCCACGATGACCAACGCCCTCGGCGAGCGCTTCATGCAGCGCTACGACCCGCGCGGCGAGCGGGCCACGCGGGACATCGTCTCGCGCGGCGGCTACCTGGAGATCGTCGCCGGACGCGGCACGCCGGAGGGCGGCGTGTGGCTGGACATTTCGCACCGCGGCGCCGACTTCGTCATGCAGAACTTCCGCGGCATGACCCTGCGCTGCCGGGACGTGGGCTACGACCTGGCGCGCGAGCCCGTGCTGGTCTCGCCCACGGCGCACTTCATGATGGGCGGCGTGGTGATCGACCCGCAGTGCCGCTCCGGGCTGCCGGGTCTGTTCGTGGCGGGCGAGGATGCCGGCGGCGTGCACGGCGCCAACCGCCTGGGCGGCAACGGCGTCGCGGAATCCACCGTCTTCGGCGGACTCGCCGGGGACGTCATTGCGGCGACCCTGGCCGATGCGCCCCGCGCAGCCTTCGCCGCCGCCGAGGTGCAAGCGGGCATCGCGCACTGCCTGGCGCCCTTCGAGCGTGGCGAGGCGCCGCCGGTCTATCCCCTGCGCGATCGGCTGCGCGAGCTGATGTGGGTCAAGGCCGGCCTGGTGCGCGATGCAGCCCAGCTCGCCGAGGCGGCGCACGGCCTGGCCGCGCTGCGCGAGGACTGGGCGCGGGCGGGCGTGCCCGGCGGGCGCGCCTACAACCTGGCCTGGATGGACTACCTGAACCTGGAGAACTTCCTGGACGTCTGCGACGCCATCGTCGCCTGCGCCACCGCCCGCACGGAGAGCCGCGGCTCGCACTATCGCAGCGACTTTCCCGCGCCGGATCCCGCGCACCTGCACAACCTGCTGCTGCAGCGGGGCGGCGCGCTGACGCCGCGGCCGGTGCGCTTCACGCGCCTGCGGCCGGAGGCGCCGGCCTAGCGCGGCACCGGGCCACTGCAACGGCGCCTCCCCCTGGCCCCCTCCGAAGGAGGGGGAAACAGCAGCGCCGCGACGACGCCATCGGCTGGTCGCGCGCAAGCGCGCCAAGTGGCGGAGCGCGGGGAGAGCGACCGGCCGCGAACCCGCGCCCCCTCCTTGGGAGGGGGTTGGGGGAGGCCCCGCCGGCCGTCCTGACCGGTTTCTCCCGACTATTCCCGTTCATTCCTGCTGCGTCGGGCTCCCGTTCGTGGTATAGTGGCTGAGTCGCCAGGCTGCTCTGGGAGCGGCTACGCGCGACTCATTGATTTTTCCAAACGAACCCAGATGCCGTTTCCATCATGGGGCGCGGAGGAGCGTGCTCCCCCGCCTGCTGTTGGCAGGTCATGCCGATTGGAGCGGGAGCCGAGGGCGGCGGGGGCGGGTCCGTCCCGCCGGCCGCCTCGCATTGACAGCCCTTCCCGGCGCTGCATAGGCTGGCGCTGCGAAGGGGAACCCCGATCGGAGCCAGCGCATGAAAGTCGCCAGGGCGGTTGCGGAAATGCTGAAGCGGGAGGGCGTGAAGTTCCTCGTGGGCTATCCGGTGAACCCCATCATCGAGGCCTGCGCGGAGGCGGACATCCGCACGATCATCGTGCGCCAGGAGCGCACCGGGCTGCACATGGTGGACGCCGTCAGCCGCACCACCTGCGGCGACACGATCGGCGTGTTCGCCATGCAGCACGGGCCCGGCACGGAGAACGCCTTCGGCGGCGTGGCCCAGGCCTATGGGGATTCGGTGCCCATCGTCGTGCTGCCCGGCGGGTATCCGCGCGACAAGACCAACGTGGATCCCAACTTCAGCGCGCTGCTGAACTTCCAGCACGTCACCAAGTGGTGCGAGCAGGTCACGCTGCCCCAGGCCGCGCCGGACGCGATCCGGCGGGCCTTCACGCAGGCGCGCAACGGCCGCCCGCGGCCCACGCTGGTGGAGTTCCCCATCGACGTGCTGAATGCGGAGTTCCCCGGCGAGCTGAACTACCGCCCGGCCCCGCGCACGCGCAGCGCGCCGGACCCGGTGGCGGTGAAGGAAGTGGCCAAGGTGCTGCTCGGGGCCAAGCGCCCGCTGCTCTATGCGGGGCAGGGCGTGCACTACGCCCGCGCCTATGCGCAACTCCGCGAGCTGGCCGAGCTGCTGGAAGCGCCGGTGACCACCAGCCTGCAGGGCAAGAGCGCCTTCCCGGAGAACCACCCGCTCTCGCTGGGCTCCGGCGGGCGCAGCTACTCCAAGCAGCTGCACCACTTCCTGCGCGCGGCGGACGTGATCTTCGGCATCGGCTGCAGCTTCACGGTGACCAACTACGGCCTGTCCATGCCCAAGGGGCCGGTGTACATCCAGGCCACCCTGGACCCGCTCGATCTCAACAAGGAAGTGGAGATCGACCACGGCCTGGTGGGCGATGCCGCGCTGGTGCTGGATGCGGTGCTGGCCGAGCTGCGCGCGAGCCTGAAGAAGCCGCGCGGCCGCCAGGCGGAGGTCGCCAGGGAGATCGCAGCCAAGAAGGCGGAGTGGATGGCCGAGTGGAAGCCCAAGCTCACCTCCGCCGGCAAGCCGCTCTCGCCCTACCGGGTGATCTGGGAGCTTCTGCACACGGTGGATCGCGCCAACACCATCGTCACCCACGACGCGGGCAGCCCGCGCGACCAGATCTCGCCCTTCTGGGAGTGCACGCACCCGATGACCTACATCGGCTGGGGCAAGACGACCCAGCTCGGCTACGGCCTGGGCTTGGCCATGGGGGCCAAGCTGGCGCACCCGGACAAGCTCTGCATCAACGTGTGGGGCGATGCGGCGATCGGCTTCACGGGCATGGACTTCGAGACGGCCGCCCGCGAGCGCATTCCCATCCTATCGGTGCTGCTCAACAACTTTTCCATGGCCATCGAGCTCAAGGTGATGGCCGTGGCCACGGAGAAGTACCGCTCCACGGACATCTCGGGGAACTACGCGGACTTCGCCCGCTCGCTGGGCTGCTACGGGGAGCGCGTCACGGAGCCGGGCGAGATCGTGCCCGCCATCCGGCGCGGCATCCAGCAGACCCAGGCCGGCAAGCCCGTGCTGCTGGAGTTCATCACGGAAAAGGAGACGGCGATCTCCACCTACAAGTAGGGCGCCTCGATCTGAGCGTGCCGCCCGCTCGTCCTGCCGCCATCACTCGCGGGGCTTGCTGGCGGCCTCCTGCACCAGGCGCTCCAGCATCTCGTAGGGCTGCGCCCCCACGACGCCGTAGCCGCCGGCCACGAACGTCGGCACGCCGGTGATGCCGTAGCGGTAGGCCTTGGCCCAGTCCGCGTCGATGGCCTGCTGGAAGCTGCGCGTGCGCACCACCTCGCGCGCCTGCTCGCCCGGCAGCCCCACGCTCGCGGCGATCTGCACGAGCACGTCCTCGTCGCCGATGTTGAGCGTGTCGACGAAGTAGGCGCGGAACATCGCGTCGTGGATGGCCTCGCCGCCCGGCTGCGTCTCGGCCCACTTGCCGACTTCCTGGGCCAGCCGGCTGTTGTAAGCCATCGTGCGCTCGCCGTAGGGCAGACCCTCGGCTTCCATGCGTTGGCGCATCTGGGCCTGGGCCGCCTTCACGTCGTAATTGCGCCCGCGGAAGAGGTCTTCCAGGGAGCGCCCTTCGGCCGGCGTATCCGGATGCAGGGGGAAGTGCACCCACTCCACGCGCACGTCGTGAGTCTGCTTCAGTCGCTCAATACGCCCGGTACTGAGATAGCACCAGGGTCACACGTAGTCGGAGAAGATCTCCAGCAGGATCGGCTCGCTCATGGCGGCTCCGGATGGGTGCGCGGGCAGTGCCGGCCGGTCGGGACGGCGTTCCGCCCCCCGATCGCGCCGGCCTGCCTGCCAGAATGGCCTTGCCGCGAGCGCAGGGCAAGGGAGGGTCGCGCAGCGGTGCGCAGCGTGCCGCCGGCGACACCGCGCGGCGCTTGGCAAGGGGTGGCGGAGGCCCTATGATGCGGAGGCCCGCCTCCCGGACGGGCGGCGCCGCTGCCGCGCCACCGTCGCGCCGAATTCGCATCGCCGCCGGGACGCGCCCGGCCGTCACCCGCTTGCCGCTGGCTCCGGTGCCCACCGCCCGACCCGCCGACCCGCCCGGCCCCGCCGCGCCCGTACCCGCGGGACCGCCCGTGTCCGGGCCGCAGACCTTCACCTGGTCGGCGATTGCCTACGCCGTGGCGCTCAACGCCCTGTGGGGCGCCAACGTGCCGGCGGTGAAGGTGGCGCTGGTGGCCGTGCCGCCGCTCTGGATGGGCTTCTGGCGCTTCCTGCTGGGGGTGCTCTGCATCGCGGCGTGGTCGGCCCTGAACGGCATCCGCATGCGGCCCCCGCGCGAAGAATGGGGCGCGCTGGCGCTGCTGGGCGTGCTGTTCACGGTGCAGATCGGGCTGATGAACGTGGGCATCCGCCTCACCACGGGCGCCATGGCCAGCATCCTCATCGCCACCAACCCGCTCTGGGCCGCGCTGTTCGCGCACCTGTTCGTGCCGGGCGACCGGATCAACCGCATGCGCGGCGCCGGGATGCTGCTCGCCCTCGCCGGCATCTGCGCGATCTTCCTGCGCGACACGGGGGCCTTCACCGGCCAGAGCGGCACTTGGGGCAACCTGATCTGCCTGCTCAGCGCGAGCCTGCTGGGCGGGCGCCTGGTCTTCAGCGCGCGCCTGCTGCAGCGCATCGAGAGCACGCGCGTGGTGATGTGGCAGATGATCGTCTCGCTGCCCTGCTTCGCCCTGGCCGGCTGGTTCACCGAGCAGGTGACCTGGGAGCGGCTGGACTGGTACCCGCTGGCGGGCATCGCCTACCAGGGCATCGTGGTGGCGGGTTTCAACTTCATGGGCCTGGCCTACCTGCTGCGCCGCTACCCGCCCAGCGTGGTGACGGGCTTCAACTTCAGCGCGCCGGTCTTCGGCGTGCTGCTCAGCATCGGCCTGCTTGGCGAGTCCATCTCCTGGCACGTGGGGATCGGCCTGGCCGCCGTCGGCGCCGGGCTGGCGCTCATCGCCCGGCGCTAGCGCGCCCAGCCGGCCGTTGCCGCCGGACTGCATTGCCGGGACGAAGCGCACGGAACCTTTCGTGGCCCGCCGGCGTTATCATAAATAGAATCTATTTTTGACATGCCTGTACTATCCCAGGGCCCGATGGCCGGGAGCCGAAGGAGGCGCCATGAACGAACGGATCGTGCGGATGGACCCGATCAGCGGGGATCTGAGCATCATCGCACTAGAAGATGCGGTTTCGGAACTGAGCGGCCGCGGGCTGTACAGCGAGATCGCGCCGCGGCTGCGCGAAGGCGAGATCGTGCGGCTGCCCAACGGCCTGCGCTACCGCTCGGTGGCGGCGCTGGACGCGCTGACGATCGGACCGTTGCCCCCCAGCGTCCTGAGCTGAAAATCCGCTGCGCGGGGCGGCGGGGTCACGGGCCGCTCAGGCGGCCTGCTCCCAGTAGGCGTCCACGGCGCGCTGGATCTCGGCCAGCACGGACTCGTTGCGCGTGGGCTTGAAGAGATGGGCGAAGCGCCCCTGCAGGCGCAGGTACTCCTCCACCGGCGGTCGCTTGCCGGCCGGGGCCGGGGGCCGCGTGTAGCGCAGCTGTCCGTCCACGTATTCGCGCAGCGGCCACAGGCCCGTCTTCACCGCCAGCCGCGCCAGTTGCACGGTCTCCCGCGGCTCGAAGTGCCAGCCGGTCGGGCAGGGCGCCAGGGCGATGAAGAGCTTGGGCCCGCGCAGGGTCTTGGCCCGCTCCAGCTTGCGCGCCAGGTCCACCGGCTCGTCTCCGGAGATCGTGGCCGCGTAGGCGGGCCGGTGCGCGACCCAGATCGAGAAGAGGTCCTTCTTCTCCCCGGGCACGCCGCCCGGCCGATACTCGGTGGCCGTGCGGGCGCCGTGCGGCGTGGCGGCGGAGGTCTGCTGCCCGGTGTTGCCGTAACCCTCGTTGTCGTAGCACAGGTAGTAGAAGTCCAGCCCGCGCTCGAGCGCACCCGAGGTGGCCGAGAGCCCGATGCCGTTGGCCGCACCGTCGCCGGTCAGCACCACCACGTGCAGATCGTCCTCCGGCCGCAGGCGCCCCTTGGCGATGAGGATGTCCAGCGCATCGCGGATGCCCTGCGCCCCGGCGGGCGCGGAGGCCATCGCCGTGTAGATCCAGGAGCCGCGGAAGGGCGTGTACGGGTAGCTGGCCAGCAGCGTCATGCAGCCCGCGGCGTTCACGAATACGGTGTTCTCGCCCAGGATGTCGTGGAACAGCCGCAGCGGCTCCAGCCCGCCGCAGCCGGCGCACATAGCGGTGCCTCCAGCCAGCAGGCGCTGGGCCGGCAGATCCTTCATGGCCTTGTAGGCGGTCTCGCTCATGGTCTGACCTCTGCGGGAAGAATGGACGCGCGCCGTTCAGGCTCCGGGCCCGAGCGCGACCGCCTGCAGCGCCTGGAGCTGGCTCAGCTCCTCGGCTGTGTAGAGCAGGCGCGGCGGCGGGTTGGCGCCGGTTTCCAGGGCTTCGCGCAGGGTGCGCGCCATCTCGGCGAATTCCTCCAGGGCGATGTCGCGCCCGCCCAGGCCGCCCACGAAGCTGGCCACGCGGGGGCCGAACTCGCGCGCGTGGTACAGCGCCGCCAGCACCTCGCCATAGAGCACGCCGCCCCAGCCGGGCGCCAGGTTCTGGTCCACCACCGCGATCCCGCGCAGCGGCGCCAGCGCCCGCACCAGCTCCTGCTCGGGGAAGGGCCGCAGCAGCACCGGCCGCACCAGCCCGATGCGCCAGCCCTCCGCGCGCAGGGCCTGCACGGCGGCCTTGGCCTTGGTGGCGAAGGCGCCGATCATGACGAAGGCGAACTCCGCGTCCTCGCAGCGGTAGGTCTCCACCGCGGCATGGCTGCGGCCGAAGCGCAGGGCGAAGTCCTTGGCCGCCTCGGCGAAGGCCCCCAGGGCCGCCCGCGCCGCCAGGTGCGCCTCGTACCGGAAGTAGGAGTACGGCGAGCCCCCCAGCACGGCCACGCCCTGCGCGCTGGGAGAACCGGCGCGGAACTGCAGCACCTGCGGGTCGAACGGCGGCAGGAACGTCCGCACCAGCTCAGGCGCGGGCACTTCCACCGGCTCTCGCGTGAAGGAGAGATAGAAGCCGTCCAGGTTGACCAGGACGGGCAGGCGCACGGAGGCGTCCTCGGCCAGGCGGAAGGCCAGCAGCACCAGATCCAGCACCTCCTGGCAGGTGGACGCGTGGAGCTGCAGGAAGCCGCTGTCCCGCGCCGCCAGCACGTCGTTGTGATCGGGCTCCAGGGTGATCGGGCTGGCCAGGCCGCGCGAGACGTTGATGAGCACGAAGGGCGCGCGCCAGCCGGGCGTCGTGTAGAGCATCTCCATGGCGTAGAGCAGGCCCTGGCTGGAGGTGGCGGTGCACGTGCGCACGCCCGTGGCCGCGGCCGTGCCCGCGGCGGTGAGCATGGAGTGCTCGGACTCCAGCAGCACCAGGCGGCAGGCGACCTCGCCCTGGGCGCTCCATTCGGCCAGCCGCTCGATGATCTCGGTCTGCGGCGTGATGGGGAAGGCCGGCACGTAGTCCACTTCGGCCAGGCGCACGCCCCAGGCCGCCGCCTCGTTGCCCGTCATCAGCTTGCGCATCGGAGCTCTCCTGGCTCCGCCGGGGCGGCGGCGTCGCGCTCCGGCAGGGCCGTGATGGCGTGAGAGGGGCACTGCGCCAGGCAGATCAGGCAGCCCTTGCAGTGCTCATAGTCGATCTCGGGCGCGCCGCCGGCCCCCACGCCGATCACGCCGTCCGGGCAGAACGTGCCGCAGACCCACCAGCAGCGCTTGCACAGCGCGAGGTCGATCAGCGGGCGCTCGGTGCGCCACAGCCCCGTCGGCACGCGGAGAGTGGTGGCCGCCTGGAAGATGGCGGCCACCGCCCGGCGCACGTCCGCCGGCTCCAGCCGCACCCAATGGGGCGGGGCCAGGCGGCCGGGCGCAGGCAGTGCGCCTTCCTGCACGACGCCGCTCCATTCCGCGAGGTGGTGATAGGCGCTCAGAGCCAGCTCCAGGTTGTGCTCCCGCACCGCCTCGCTCAGGCTGGCCAGCTCCTCGGCGACGGCCCGGCGCAGGGCCTCGCCCGGGATGACACCGGTGAGGCGGGCGGCCGCCCCGGCGCATGCGGCGGCGACCAGCGGCAGGCTGCCCTGCGCCGGCAGCTCGCCCAGCTCCGGCAAGAGCACGATGCGCCCGGGCCGCTGCCCTTCCGGCAGGTCGGGCTCGCGCGCGCTGTTCAGCAGCAGCACCGTGTGCGGACCCACGCCGGCCAGCACGCCCGCCGCCGGCAGCGTGAGCAGCGTTTCGTCGATGGCCACCACCAGGTCCGGCCGGTCGATCACGCCGCGCTCGTAGATGGGTCCGCGCTGGGCGCGCACGGTGGCCGAGATGGGGGCTCCGCGCCGCTCCGCGCCGTAGCGCGGTGCGTCCTGCACGTCGAAGCCCTCGGCGAAGAACGCGCTGCCCAGCATGCGGCTGGCGGTCTTTACGCCCTGGCCTCCCCGGCCGTGAAAACGGATGCGGAACATGGCTCATCCGGCTCTGAGTGCATCGACGGGGACGCGCCATTGCCCGCGTCCGTTCCGCCGAAGCGTGTGAACTCCATTGCGCGCGCCACCCGCGCGTGCGCCAGCTCCAGGGCCGCCTCGCGCG
>JBGOUY010000390.1:0-3264 GCA_041477795.1 bacterium | reverse complement strand
TGCTGTTCGTGCTGGCCGCGGGGGCCGCGCTGCTGGTGGTGAGCTGCCAGCGCCACCTGACGCCGCCGCCGCCCAGCTACAAGCCCGCCCATTATCGCCCCACCGGCACGGAGCGGCCCTCCGCGGGGCGGGAGGCCGCCCCGTCCGAGGCCCAGCCGCGCCTGGCCTCGGCGCGCCTGGAGCCGCAGGCCTCCGCGCCGCCCCCGGCGTTCTACGATGCGCAGCAGCCCTGCTTCAGCGCGAGCCAGATGGCGCAGGCGCGCCGCGTGCTCTTCTCCGCTGACGCCGGGACCTGGGGCGAGCGCTGGTTGCACGCCATCAACGGCGCCTTCTTCGATTTGCACATCCCCTGCGGCGACGACGGCTTCCTGGTGCTCGTGCTGACCACGATCCAGCTCGAATCGGGCGTGACGGTGGATCCGGGCCTGGAAAACCCGGACCTGGAGGCGCTCTTCGTCTATCATCTGGAGCAGGTGCGGCGCGAGAATCCCATCGCCGGGGGCCTGCTCAACTATTCGGGCCTGGACGAGGCGATGCGGGCCAAGCTGCGCGCGGATACCCGCAAGGGCTTCGTGCGCACGGAGGCGGAGCTGGTGCGCTACGTGGAGAACGACCTGCGCGCCTGGCTGCGCCAGTACTTGCAGGTGCACTACTTCCTGCCCGCCGCCGTGGCGCGCTACGCGGCCGCGCAGGGGCTGCCCAGCCCAGTGCACACCATCGGGCCGATGCAGGTGAACCTGCACAAGTCGTACGAGAACGCCCTCGCGCGCGGGGAAACGGTGGAGTCCGAGGCGCAGATGCGCCAGTGGCTGCTGGCGCGCAAGACGGCCATGGAGCGCGGCGTCAAGGAGGGCGTGTTCCAGCTGTGGCGCATCTACCGCATCTATCAGCGCGCCCTGCCGGCGACGGAGGCCGTCCGCTTCACCACCGCGGACTACAACGCGGGCGAGTTCTCCTCGCGCAACGCGGCCGTTCAGCAGCAGCTCAACGTGCTGACCGGACGGCACCTGGTGCTGGATGGCGACCTGCTCGCGTACCAGGGCGACCGGGCCGCCGAGCGCGTCTCGGACACCGAGGCCGCCATTATCACACAGCTCAGCGACTACGGCGCGCCCCGCATCCGCCAGGATTTGCTGCTGGAGAAGAGCGAGGCCTTTTCGGCCACCGGCGCGGCACGCCGCATCTGCGACCGGTACCGGCGCAAGACGGGGCAGGACTGCGCGGTGGCCGCGCTGCCGGCGGGGGCGGCCAATCCCGCCTCGCGCGTCAAGCTCGGCCGCGATTATACGCCCGCCAACTACTCGCGCGCCTACGTGAAGCGCTGGGAGGAGAATCTGGCGCGTTTCGGCGAGAGCTTCGGACAGAGCTGAACGGCCGCAACGGGTGCCGGCCCGCTGGTCGACCGGCCCCGGCCGTCCCCGCGCGATCCACCAGGAGCCACGCCATGCTGTTCGGCCGCGATCCGCGCCAGAAGGCCGTGCTGGAACGCGCCATGAAGCAGGTCGAGCGCATCCTGCGGGAGCTGCAGGACGAGGGGACGGACCTCACCCAGCTCAAGTTCAAGAAGTACCAGAAGACCCACTACACCACCTGCCGCTGCGCCCAGTGCCTGGAGGCCAAGCGCAGCAACGACCCGCACAAGCGCGGGCTGCTGGAGGACGGCTACAAGGTATACGTGGGCGTGGGCGGGGCGGAGGAGGACGAATAGCACGCCGCGCGCCCGCCCCCAACGCCGCGGCAGCCGGGCCGGCGCCCGGTCAGCGCGGTACCCGTCGCTAGTCCTGCGGCTCGGGCACCTTGATGCGGTTGATGATGAACTGCTGCAGGATCGACAGCGTGTTGCTGGTGAGCCAATAGAGCGTCAGGCCGGAGGGGAAGCCCATCATGAAGAACGTGAACACCACGGGCATCCACATCATGATCCTGGCCTGCGTCGGATCCATCGCGGTGGGCGTCATGCGCTGCTGCAGCACCATGGATCCGCCCATCAGCAGGGGCGTGATGTAGAGCCCATCCTTGGCTGACAGATCGGTGATCCACCACATGAAGGGCTCGTGGCGCAGCTCGATGGCGCCCAGCAACGCGCTGTACAGTGCGAAGAAGATGGGAATCTGCAGCGCGATGGGCAAGCACCCCCCGAGGGGATTCATCTTGTGCTTGCGGTACATCGCCATCATTTCCTTGTTGAGCCGCTCCTTGTCGTTCTTGTGCTTCTCGCGCAGGGCCATCATGCGCGGCTGGAGCTTCTGCATGCGCTTGATGTTCAGCATGCCGCGGTAGGTGAGCGGGAACAGCACCACCCGCACGACGATGGTCAGCAGGATAATCGACACACCGTAGTTGCCCGTGAACGAGTAGAACCAGCGCATCATGGCCAGCATGGGCTGCGCCAGCACGTCCAAGGTCAGGTCCAGCGAGGTTTCCAGCTTGGAGCCGAACTTCTCCATTTCCGAGACGCGCTTGGGCCCCAGGTAGAGCTTGAACTGGCTCGTCACCATCTTGCCCGGCTCCAGCACCAGCGGGGCCAGCTCCACGCCGTAGCCGGCGATCCAGATCTTGCCCGTCCCCAGCGGCAGCTCCTGCGACTCGTAGAAGCCGTGGTCGATGGGCGTCTTGGCCTGGGCCACGGTGAGGAAGTAGGTGTCGGTGACGCCGAGCCATTCGGGCTTCTGCATGACGCGGGTGGGCGCCACGCTGTCGGCGGATTTGGTCTCCAGGCTGCCGTCTTCGCGCCAGATCGGGCCCTGGTGCCCGCGGAAGTGCTTGGGCTCGTGGGCCCCCTGCGGGCCTTCGCCGAAGACGCTGGCGATCCTCAGCGCCCGGGCCTGCGCGCCGTAGTTGGCCACGGAAAAGGCATAGTCGAGGATGTAGGAGTCCGGGTGGAAGGTGAGCCGCTTTTCCACCGCAAGGCCGTCCACCGGGGCGCCTTTGAGCACCAGCGTGGCGGGCAGCTGGCCCTGGCTCACCCGCAGCGACTCCGCATCGGGCTGGTACAGCGAGCCGGCGAACTGGTGCGTCAGGCCTTCCTCGCCGATGAAGCGCACGGCGAGCGACAAGTCGCCGATCTGCGGCCGGGGCGCCATGTTCTCATCGGCGCTGAGATCCTCGCTGGGCTTATCCAGCCAGCCGTGGATGAACGGCAGATCATTGGTCCAGCTCCGCAGGTGCGGCACCAGGTCGCCCCAGTCGATGTTCTCCTTGCCGACTTTGTAGCGTTTGAGGTCGAACGAGGTGAGGATGCCGCCGCGGGTGTCGAGCGTCGCG
>JBGOUY010000426.1:0-2675 GCA_041477795.1 bacterium | reverse complement strand
GCCGCGCTCGGCCCCGGCACACCTGCGCCTGCAAGCGGGCCTTGCGCCCCTGCGAGAGGCAGGGCCCGCCCCGACACGGTCGCGCCCCACCTCGGCGCCGGCCGGCGCACGAGCGGGTGCGCGCGCGCTGCCAAGCCTGCGGCAGCGCGACCGGGTGGAGCGGTGCCCCGCTGCGGGATACCGCTCCACCGTCGGTGGCTTTGTGCATCCATTGCGTTCGCTCCTCCGTGACCTGGCCCCGGCGACCCGCACACGGTGCGAGCGGCCCTGGCCTTGCGTCACGGGCCGTGCGCCGCCTCCCGCGCGATCCATTGCGGCGCGCGAGGCGGTTCCCACGGCCTGGCTCCCGGGGGCGGCCCGATCCTGGGCTGCACCTGGGCCTCCGCCGGTCAGCTCGCGGCTGCCCGGCGCTCCATCGTTCGTCCCGGCGGCGCTGCCGGCCCCGCCTGCGCGGGGACCCGGCCCGCGTCCCAGCGGCGCGGCCGCCTGGCCCGCACCGGCCGGCGCCCTGCGCACCCGGCCAGACTGGGTGCAGTTCCGCCCGGCCTGGGCGGGACTGGCCCGGGGCACGCCGCGCTCCACACCGCGGCCCGCTGGCCGCCGCGGCGCCGGGTACACTCCGCCGTCGCGCGACTGCGCCTGCACTGCGCAGGCAGCGGCCGCGCGGGCCGCCTTGGGCTGCACGCCCGGGCGTGGCTTCCCACAACGCTCTCCGTCCCAACGGACCCAGAGCGCTCTGGGAAGCAGCCCCCCGCCGCGCACAGCGCCGACCGCTCGCCGTGCCCGGGTGGGGCCGTGCCCCCAGTGGGGGCGAAGGCGCCCGGACACCCGCCGGAAGCGGGCGCCCGGGGCTGAAGTGTGGGCGCACCCCTGAGGGGTCGCTCGGATTCCATGGCGCCTCCTGTACCGCCAGGTACCTGCGTGAACACCGCCTCCCGCCCCGCTGCGGGGCGGGAGGTTCTGCCGCCGGGCTCAGCCCAACAGCTTCAGCACCGTTTGCGGCGTCTGGTTGGCCTGGGCCAACATGGCCGTCGCGGAGTGCATCATGACGCTGTTGCGGGTGAACTCGGTGATCTCCTTGGCCATGTCCGCATCGCGGATGACGGATTCGGAGTTCGTGAGCTCTTCCACGTTGACGCGCAGTTGGCGCAGGTTGCTTTCCAGCGTGTTCTTCTGGAAGGCCCCCATGACGCCCCGCGTCTTGTTCACCTCGTTCAGGGCGTTGTCGACCAGCGATTGCGCATCCTGCGAGCCTTGCGGGGTGCGCACGTCGATCTCACGCAGGGACTTGAAGCCGCTCTTGTTGGGCACACCCTGACCCAGCACGCGGGTATTGGTGTTGAGCAGCGAGATGGCTTCCGTTTGCCCCACGTTGGGGCCGACCTGGTAGATCAGGGAGTTCTGGAACACCGCGACCTTGCCCACGGTGTCTTCACCCTCCAGAGCCACCGTCTTCGTGCCGGTGTAGCGCACAGCCAGCCCTTCCACCCGCGTGCCCTCGGCGCCGGTCAGCACCTGGCCTTTGCCGGTGGTCACTTCGCTGCCGATGGTGCCTTCGATGTCCTGGCCGCGGGCCTCGTCCATCTTGCGGGACTCCTTGGACAGCACGCCGGCCGTGGACGAAGACGCCGCGATGGCGAATTCGCTGCCGTACTTCTGCTGACGCAGGCCCAACGTACCGTCCTCCTGCATCTCGAAGTCCGCATGGATGTTGTTCTTCTGCAGCTCGGCTTTCAGCTTGCCGAAGACCTGACTCACCGAGTCGCCCTTGGCAGCCGTGAAGCGCACGGTGCGGCCACCTTCCGCGATGGTGAATTCCTCACCGGAATTGATCATCTCCTGCGTCAGCGCCACGGAGCCTTTGATTTCGGCCTGGGTGCCGACCTTGGAGATGCGCAGGCCGTAGCCGTCCACGGGCGACGTGCGCGTGCGCACGCTCGCACCGACGAACTGCACGCCTTCGCCGATGCCCACCCCGTTGGCACCCGTGCTGCCATCCAGCAGTTTCTTGGTGCCGAACTGGGCGTTGTTGGTGATGCGGTCGATCGTGTCGAGGGACTGCGCAACCTCGGTCTGATCGGCCTCCAGCATGTCGGGGGAGTTGGCGCCCTGGTTGGCGGCATGGATCGCCAGCGCCCGCATGCTGGTCAGCAGGTTGTTCACCTCCGTCAGGGAGGCTTCCGACGTCTGAATCATGGAGATGGCCGTTTCCGAGTTGTCCACGGCCTGGTTGAGACCGGAGATCTGCGAGCGCAATTGCTCGGAGATCATCAACTGCGCCGGCCCATCGGCCGCCCGGTTGATCCTCATGCCGGACGACAGTTTCTCCAGGGATTTGCCCATCGCATGGTCATTGATCAGCAATTGCCGATGACTGTTGATGGCCTGGGTATTGTGGTTGATTCGCAAACTCACGGTGTACCTCCTTGTAGAAACAAGAGATCCTCCTTGACCCGGAAGGTAAGATGCCGCCCACCATGGGCACATCCGACCGGAGCCCTGACCGCTCTCCAAATCCTTGCAGAGCCGGGCTTTACCCGGTCCGCCGACCGCCACCTGCGCGAGCGGCGACCTTCCTACCCCGCACCCAAACCTCCGTCCCTTGAGGAGCCGCAGAGAGGAGCGGGGTGATTCCATAACGGGGAAGCTCGCTTCCCCAGCGCCAGACGGCGGCG
>JBGOUY010000395.1:0-3207 GCA_041477795.1 bacterium | reverse complement strand
TGCTGTACTCGTGGATCGACCCGCGCATCCGGCTGGAGTGAGCGCCGCCATGCCCGCCTCGCCCTCCGCACCGCCAGCCCCGCCGGCCCGTACCTCCGCGGCCCCGCCAGCCCGTGCGGCCGCGCCGACGCGCCCGGAGCCGCCCTGGCGCCGCTCCGGGCGGCGCTTCCTGGCCAATCCGCTCGCGGCGGCGAGCCTGGCCTTCCTGCTGCTGCTGGGGGCGGGCGCCATCGTCGCGCCGCTGCTGGCCCCGCGGCCCTACGCCGCCGACGACCTGCTCGCCGCCTACGCCGCGGCCGGCCCGGAGTACCCGCTCGGGGCCGACTTCATGGGCCGCGACGTGCTGAGCCGCCTGATCTACGGCGCCCGCGTGTCCCTCGCCGTGGCGCTGGTGGGCGCGCTGATCAGCTTCACGGTGGGCCTCGCCGTGGGCCTCAGCTCGGGCTACCTGGGCGGGCGCTGGGACCAGGCCCTGATGCGCTTCGTGGACGTGTTCTACGCCCTGCCCTCGCTGGTCGTGATCATCCTGATCATGGTCTACTTCCGCGCCGGGCAGGCCGCGCAGTTCACCGGCAGCAAGGCCGTGCTGCAGCGCTGGGACGATGCCCTGGGCGGCATGCTCTTCATCTTCGTCGGCCTGGGTCTCACATCCTGGCTGCAGATGGCCCGCGTGGCGCGCGGCGAGACGCTCTCCCTCAAGGCGCGCGACTTCGTGCTGAGCGCCGTGGCCGCCGGCGCGAGCGGCCCGCGCATCGTGTGGCAGCACCTGCTGCCCAACCTGCTCGGCCCCTGCATCGTCGTGGAAACCGCCACCATTCCCGGCTACATTCTCACCGAGGCCTTCCTCAGCTTCATCGGCCTGGGCGTCAACCCGCCCATGCCGAGCTGGGGCGCCATGATCAACGAGGGCTACCAGGCCATGCGCAGCTATCCCCACGTCATCCTGTGGCCCGTGCTCGCCCTCACCGCCACCGTGCTCGCCTTCAATTTCATCGGCGACGGACTGCGCGACGCCCTCGACCCGCGCCTGGACGAGTAGGAGGGTGCGGAAAAACTGCAGGATGCAAGGGAGCAAGCCCCCTCGCGCTCCCCGTATGGAATTGCGCGGCTGCTTTGCAGCCGCGCAAGTGCTTAATGTAAAGAGGGTGCAGGGAACCGCGTTCCCTGCCCGGGGTCTGGGGGCAGCGCCCCCAGATTCGATCGTGCCGTTTTCATGAGGTGGCGCATGGAGCTGGACGGGAAGGTGGTGCTGGTGACGGGAGCGGCGCGGGGGATCGGGCGGGCCATCGCCGCCGCGTTCGAGGCGGCGGGGGCGCGCCTGGTGTGCATGGACCTGGCGCCGCTCGCGGGGGAGGCCGGGCCGGCGTTCCTGCGGGGCGACCTGGCCCTGCCGGCCGAGCGCGCGGCCTTCGTGCGCACCGCGCAGGAGCGCTGCGGGCGCATCGACGTGCTGGTGAACAACGCCGCCACCAGCGCGCACGGCTCGGTGCTGGAGGTGTCGCTGGCGGACTGGCAGCGGGTGCTGGAGGTGAACCTGACGGCGCCCATGCACCTGAGCGCGCTGGCGGCACCGCTGATGGCGCGCGGCGGGGGCGGGGCCATCGTCAACGTGGCCAGCGTCCAGGGCCTGCTGGCCGAGCAGGGCAATGCGGCCTACAACGCCTCCAAGGCGGGGCTGATCAACCTGACGCGCTCCATGGCGCTGGACCTGGCGCCGCAGGGGATCCGGGTCAACGCGGTGGCGCCGGGCGCCATCGCCACGGAGAAGCTGCTGGCGGCGCTCGCGGCCATGCCCGACCCCGCGCAGACCCGCCGCGACTGGGAAGACCTGCACGCGCTGCGGCGGCTGGGCACGCCGGAGGAGGTGGCGCAGGCGGTGCTGTTCCTGGCCTCCCCGCGCGCCGCGTTCATCAGCGGCGCCGTGCTGACGGTGGACGGCGGCATGACGGCCAGCTTCATGATGGCCGGGCGGCCCGTTTAGGCCGTGCCTCCCGATGCTCCACACGCTCCCCCGCGCCAGCGGGAACCCGGCTCCGTCGCAAAAATTGACATCCGTCAAGTACCCTCCGGCGCCAAGTTGGTAGGGTTTGACGATTCAGAGCCGCGCTGCAACCCGCAAGGCGGGGGAGACCCTCGCATGGGCCTGGACGTCCTGTACCTGCTGATCCCGGCGAGCCTGGTGCTGGCCGTGGCGGCCCTGCTGCTGTTCGTCTGGGCGATCCAGTCCGGGCAGTTCGACGACCTGGAGACGCCGGCGCTCCGCATCCTGTTCGACGACGCGCCCCCGCCCTCCGAGCCGCTCGCAGCGGCGCGCGCTGCCGCCCCCACGGCGGACCACCCTCCCGTGAAAAGGCCGGCATGAGCACGGAAACCTTCCGTTACGACAACGCGATCGTCCGCAAGTTCCTCCTCGCCACCGTGCTCTGGGGCGCGGTGGGGATGCTGGCCGGCGTGCTGATCGCCTCGCAGCTCGCCAACTGGCGCCTCAACCTGGGACTGCCCTGGCTCACCTTCGGCCGCCTGCGCCCGCTGCACACCAACGCGGTGATCTTCGCCTTCGTGGGCAACTGCTTCTTCGCCGGCGCGTACTACTCCACGCAGCGGCTGCTCAAGGCGCGCATGTTCAACGACACGCTGAGCGCCATCCACTTCTGGGGCTGGCAGCTCATCATCGTGTCCGCCGCCATCACGCTGCCGCTGGGCTACACCACGTCCAAGGAATACGCGGAGCTGGAATGGCCGATCGACATCGCCATCGCGGCGGTGTGGGTGGTCTTCGCCATCAACTTCTTCGGCACGCTGATCATGCGGCGCGAGCGCCACATCTACGTGTCGATCTGGTTTTACATCGCCAGCATCATCACCGTGGCGATGCTGCACATCGTCAATTCGCTGGAGATCCCCGTCTCGCTCTGGAAGAGCTACTCCATCTTCGCCGGGGTGCAGGATGCGCTGGTGCAGTGGTGGTACGGGCACAACGCGGTGGCGTTCTTCCTCACCACGCCGATCCTGGGGCTGATGTACTACTTCGTGCCCAAGGCCGCCGAACGGCCGGTGTATTCGTACCGGCTGTCCATCGTGCACTTCTGGTCGCTGGTGTTCCTGTACATCTGGGCCGGGCCGCACCACCTGCCCTACACGGCGCTGCCGGACTGGCTGCAGATCCTGGGCATGAGCTTCAGCCTGATGCTGATCGCGCCCTCCTGG
>JBGOUY010000168.1:0-9352 GCA_041477795.1 bacterium | reverse complement strand
CTCATCACCGGCGAGAGCGGCACCGGCAAGGAGCTGATCGCGCGCACGCTGCACGAGCGGAGCTCGCGCACGACGAAGCCCTTCATCGCCGTCAACTGCGCAGCGTTCCCCGAGACGCTGCTGGAGGCGGAGCTCTTCGGCTACGAGAAGGGCGCCTTCACCGGCGCCGTGGAGCGCAAGGCCGGCAAGCTGGAGGCCGTGGGCACCGGCACGCTCTTCCTCGACGAGATCGGCGACATGCCCCTGGAGCTGCAGGCCAAGCTGTTGCGCGTGCTGCAGGAGCGCGAGTTCCAGCGCGTGGGCGGGCTGCACACGATCCCCCTGCGCGCGCGGGTGATCGCGGCCACCAACCAGTCCCTCGAGCAGGCCGTGGCGGCCGGGCGCTTCCGCCAGGACCTCTTCTACCGCATCAACGCCTTCACTGTGCACGCCGTGCCCCTGCGCGAGATCCGCGAGGACGTGCCGCTGCTGGCCGAGCACTTCCTGCGGCGCTACGCACACAAGCTGGGCATGCCGCCGCGCACGCTCACGCCCGAAGCGCTGGGGCGGCTGATGGCGCACGACTGGCCCGGCAACGTACGCGAGCTGGAGAACGTCATCAAGAGCCTCGTCATCACCTCGCGCTCGGCGGTCATCGATGCGGCCGACCTGCCGCGCAACATCGCCGGCAACGGCGCCCCGGCCGACCTGGACCAGGCCTTCGAGCAGACGGTGCTGCAGACGTGGCAGCCGGTGATCCGCGCCTACTGCGCCGACGGCGGCTCGGGCCTGCTGCAGCGCGCCGAGGCGCACCTGGAGCGCCCGCTGATCCGCCAGGTGCTGAGCGAGCTGAGCTGGAACCAGGTGCGCGCGGCCAAGGTGCTGGGCATCAACCGCAACACCCTGCGCGCCAAGATCCAGGCGCTGGGCATCCGCCGCCGCGGCGCGCCGGATGCAGACAGCGAAAACGGTGCGGAGGCTTCGCCATGAGCGGCGACGGCGGTGGCAGCGGCAATGGCCGGCGCGGGCGCACGGGGCTGCCGCTGCAGGTCAAGTGTCCCCAGTGCGGCAAGCCGACGCCCTACGAGGGCAATCCCTGGCGGCCCTTCTGCTCCGAGCGCTGCAAGCTGATCGACCTGGGCCAGTGGGCCGAGGGCCGCTACGCCATCCCGACCGAGGACGCCCCCGACAGCGAGGACGAGTGATCCGCTGTGCCAAACGAGGATTGGACGCGACCCCGCCCGGCCGCTAGAATGGCTGCGGCATCGGTCAGCGTCAGCGATCATCAGCAGCGAGGTCTCGCATGCAGACCCAGCACCGCTTCACGGCCGTGATCGAGCGCGAGGGCGACGGCTATGTCGCCTTGTGCCCGGAATTGGACGTGGCCAGTCAGGGCCACACGGTGGACGAGGCCCGCACCAACCTGATCGAAGCGCTGCAACTGTTCCTGGAGGCGGCCCCGCCGGAGGAAGTGGCGCAACGGCTCCGCAGCGAGGTCTACGTCACGCAGCTCGAGATCGCCGTTGGCTAGGCTGCGGGTGTTTTCCGGCCGCGATCTCATCCGCCTGCTCGAACGGCACGGATTCCAGCCGGTGCGCCAGCGGGGCAGTCACGTCGTCATGCAGCGCAGCGAGGAAGGCCGTACGATTACTGTGCCGATCCCGGATCATCCCGAGATTCGCAAGGGCACGCTGCTTTCCATTATCCGGCAGAGCCGCATTCCCCGCTCCGAATTCGAGTCGGCTTGATCGATTCCCGCCTCACCGCTCCCCCAGCCATGCCGCCAGCACGCGCGCGCTGTTGCTCTGCTCGTCGCGCGCCGCATAGACCAGCGTGACGGGGCCCTGCGCCAGCAGCGCGCGCAGGCGCTGCAACGGCGGCCTCAGGAAAAACTGTCGGGTAGTCAGCCGCAAACGGAGAGGGGTGCAAATCCGCTCTGCTGGCGGATTCCAGCTCCCTCTTCTCCGTTTGCGGAGAAGAGGGATGGGGGGATGAGGCCTGCCCGTCAACGATGCCAGCCTTGTTCCTGAGCCTGCAGGCAGTCCGTGGCGCGCCTACGTGCCGTTGCCCACCTCGCGCAGGAAGCTCACCACCTCGGCCGTCAGCTTGTCGGCGGTGGCGTCCAGCTCCGCTTCGGTCAGGTTGGCGATGGGATGCGGGGTGACGAGGAAGCGGTAGTCCGGCACGCCATGGCTGGCGGCCATTTCCGCCCCCGTCTCCACGAACAGGTGGGTCACGATCGACACGGCCGGGATGCCGGCGCGTTCCAGCTTGATTCCGTCGAGCACACTGCCCGAGCTGCACGACCCTCAGTCGCCCACGCCGGCGATGACGAAGTCCGAGCGCGCCTTGAGGGTCGCGATCGCCTCCTCGTTCACGCTGTGGCTGGAGGACTTCTTGTGGTCCACGTGCACGAGCTTGACCTTGTAGCGCTCGTCCAGGCGCTCGGCGATCTTACGCAGGATCTTCTCCGAGTTGAACTTGGTGTTCTCCACCAGTCCGACCTTGAGGCCCTTGAGATCCTTGGGCCGCGGGGCGTATTCGAACGCCTCGCGTTCCGCGGAGAGGGTGGGATCGAAGATTTCCATCGTCGCGTCTCCTCTGCACTGGCTGGGCACGCACGGCCCGGCGGGGGCGCCGTGCGCGGGTGCCGGGGGCGGGACCCCCGGCCATTGAAGGCTGCGGCCGGCCGCGCCCGCTCAGGGCAGCGTCACCGGCGTGGTGATCGTGCGCGTGTGCGCCGCGGAGCCCCAGCCCATCAGCAGGGCCGAGAAGGCACCGGCCCGCCCGCCCGCGGCCAGGATCACGATGTCGTCCGGCGACCGGGTCGCGTGGCGCCAGATGCCCTCGTCCCCGGGCTGCACGGGGCCCGCCAGGCGTCCCGCGCGCTTCACGTCCGCCAGGGAGCGGCGCGCGTGCTCGAACAGGTACGCCTTGATCTGCGGCTTGCTCCAGCCGCCGGCGCGCAGGGTCTCGCAGTGCTCCCCGGCGAAGATCACGATGAGCTGCGCCTGGCCCACGATGTTCATGGAGCCCAGGTTGCTCATGGCATCGGCGAAGGGCAGCAGCAACTGCTCGGTGCGGTTGGAGAGCTGGTTGTAGACCTGGATCACCGCTTCCGCGGCGAAGACCGTCACCGTGCTCTCCTGCGGGCGGTAGCCGCGCTCCACGTGCAGCGGCTCCCAGGGGCTGTCCGCCTCGTTCTCCGCGAAGCACAGCGTGTACTTGCCCGGGTGCCCCAGCGTGGAGCGGTCCAGCTTGCCGGGGCGCGTATTGATGGCGTTCATCATCACCAGGCGGATCGCCCGCCCGATGGTGGCGTTGGGCCGGAAGCCCTGGCCCAGCACGTTGTCGCGCGCGTTGATGCCGAGGCGCTGGGCGATGGGCCCGTTGACGATCGTGGCCACGGCCGAGCCGCCCGTGCTGGTCGCCGCGCCGTGGTAGCAGTAGTCGGGATGGCAGATGCCCTTGATGGCCGCCACGACCACCGGCATGTAGGCGGGCAGGCAGCCCGCCAGCACCGCGTTGATGGCCACCTTGTCCGCCGTCACGCGCACGTGGCGATCGGGGATTTCCCCGATCACGTCCGAGCCGCGCAGTCCTGCGGCCTCGAGCATGGCGCCCACGCTGTCCTCGCTGGGCGGCACGACGGGCAGGCCGTCCGTCCAGCCCTTCTCGTAGTACAGCTCGATGAGCGCCTGGGCGTCGTGGGTCGGCGAAGCGGTGCTCATGGTGCGTTCCGATGACGGGTCGCGGAAAGCTGCGGGCAGGCCGCAACGAGTCACCCTAGCACGCTTCGGCCGCGCTCCCAAGCGCCGGCGCCCCCGCCTCTGGGCGGCCTGCGGCGGCCCGCGGCGGTCAGCCGGTGGCGCTCCGCGGGCCGGCGCGGCATGATGGGGCTTTCCCACCCGGATGCCAGCGATGATCGAGATCGAGCACGTCCTCAAGACCTACCGCGGCCACACCGCGCTGCACGACCTGACCCTGAGCATCCCGGAAGGCCGCATCTTTGGCCTGCTCGGGCCCAACGGGGCGGGCAAGACGACGCTGCTGCGCCTGATCATGGGCGTGCTGCGGCCGGATGCCGGCACGATCCGGCTCTTCGGGGGCCTGGCGCCCGGGGTGCTGGAGGCGACGCGCCGCATCGGCTACATGCCGCAGCAGCTCGCGCTCTACGAGGGCCTGAGCGTGCGCGAGAACGTGCTCTTCTTCGGGCGCATGTATGGCCTGGGCGGGGCCGCGCTGGCCGCCCGCGCGGACGAGGTGCTGCAACGCGTGGAGCTGACCGCGCGCCAGAGCAGCCTGGCCGGGACGCTCTCCGGCGGCATGATGCGCCGCGCCATGCTCGCCAGCGCCCTGGTGCACGGGCCGCGCCTGCTGATCCTGGACGAGCCCACCGCCGGCGTGGACCCCCTGCTGCGCCTGCGCTTCTGGGACTGGTTCCGCCAACTGGCCGCGGAGGGCATCACCGTGCTCGTCACCACGCATC
Organism: bacterium; assembly: GCA_041477795.1. Taxonomy (GTDB): domain Bacteria; phylum SAR324; class SAR324; order SAR324; family JACQKK01; genus DATFMP01. The sequence goes on along the minus strand of JBGOUY010000168.1, from coordinate 4,884 downwards.
ACATCAGCGAGGCCTCGCATTGCAGCGAAGTGCTCTTCCTGCGCGAAGGCCACATCCTGGAGCGGGGCCGCCCCGCCGACCTGATCGCGCGCTACGGCACGGCGGACCTGGAGGCGGCGTTCGTCCAGGCCACCCAGCGCGCCCTGCCGGAGGCGGCCGCCCTGATGAATGGGGAGGGCCAGCCATGAGGGTGATGGGTTGGATCGCCTGGCGCGTGATCCTGGAGATCGTGCGCGACCGCCGCACCCTGGCCTTCTTCTTCCTGGTGCCCGTGCTGGTGATGTCGCTGGTGTACCTGGCGCTGTTCCAGGACGAGACCGCGCGCATCGCGGTGCTGGCCCGTGGCGCCGCGCGCCTGTTCGTCTACGACCTGGAGCGCGCCCTGGAGAAGCAGAAGGACGTCGTGCTGGTGCCCCTTGACATCCCGGACGACGAGCGCGACCCGCAGAAGCTGCGCACGGACATCGAGGCGGCCCTGCGCGCGGGCCAGGCCGATGGCGTGCTGTACTTCGAGGAGTCCCTGCTGGCCGAGCGCTTCGCCGGCAAGCGCGGTACGCTGCACCTGTACCTGGAAGGCTCGCGGCCCACGCTCACCGGCCTGGTGGCCAGCGCCGTGGGCGACGCGACGGACGACCTGGCCGCCGCGCTCCCGGTCGTCATCGATTCGGACTGCTCGGCTAAGTGCGCCAATTCGGTGAACGTCAAGCCGCTGGAGGTCGCCAAGCACTACCTGTACGGCTCGGAGGACTACCGCCTGATCGACTTCTTCCTGCCCGTGCTGCTGCCGTTCTTCGTCTTCTTCCTCACGTTCATCCTCTCCAACATCACCTTCCAGCGCGAGCGCGTGCGGGGCACGCTGGAGCGGCTGCTGATCGCGCCGCTGGCGCTGCCGCAGGTGGTGCTGGGCTACATGACGGGCTTCCTGCTGTTCTCCGTCCCGCAGGCCGGCATCGTGCTGGTGTTCCTGCTGGCGCTGATCGGCTTCCCGGTCTCCGCGGCGCAGGTGATCTCGTTGTGCGCGATCGCGCTGCTCATGCTGCTGATCGCGCTGCTGCTGGGGCTGCTGGTGTCCTTCGCCGCGCGCAACGAGTTCCAGGCGGTGCAGTTCATCCCGCTGGTGATCCTGCCGCAGATCTTCTTCTCGGACATGATCTGGAGCATCGACCGCTTCGCGGCGCCCTTCCGCTGGTTCGCCATGCTGCTGCCGCTCACGCACGCGAACATTGCCACGCGCGACGTGATGCTCAAGCACCAGGCGCTCTGGCAGACCTGGCCGCACCTGCTGGCGCTGCTGGCGATGGCCGGGGTGGTGCTGCTCCTGCTGAGCTGGGTGGGCCGCCGGCACCGCGATAGGGTGGGTTGAGGGGCGCGCCGCACCGCTCCCGCCAGGCAGGGCGGGCGACCGGTGCGGGCAGCTCACCCGAACCGCTGCGGCACCCGCCGGCGTGCCGACGCACCGGACGTGCACGCGGTTCAGTTGCCAGGATAGTCGCTCACGTGCCGCACGCGGAACTCCCGCGAGGGGGCGGCGTCACGGCCGACCCGCAACTGCGCCTCTCCCCCCAGCGCGTGCTTGCGCAGCGCAACCTGGATTTCGCTGACCGTCTGGACGGGCTGCCCGTCGATTTCCAGCAACCGTTCGCCGCCCGTCACACCGAAGTCGGCCAACTGGCTGCCGGCGCGGGGCGACAGCAGCAGAAAGCCCGGCGGCGGGCTGGCCGGTGCCGCTTGCGACGCGTCACGCAGAACCTGCGTGGCCAGGGCCACTCAACCGCACGCCCCGATGCCGCACATGGGGCAGATGCACCGGCAGGCCAGTCTGGTGTGCTCCTCCAGCGCCTGGGCCATCGCGCCGGGCAGGAGCTCGCCGAACCCCTGCGCGGCCTGCGCATACTCCCGCAGATGCCGCGGCGCGAGCTGGCGCAGCGGCGGCTCGTACAAGCGCAACGCCAGCGTGTACAGCGCGGCGTAGCTCAGTGCGGCGGAGGTGAGCAGCGCGTGCCCGGCCTGCAGCACGGCCGGGACGCCGAGCCCGTTGGCCTTAGAATCCGGAATCACCGGGAGTGGAATCTCCACGCCTGCCGCGGAATGGTCAGGCGCGCCGGCGCGATCGTCGAGACAGGCCGCCAGCGCATCCTGGTGCGCCTTGGCCATCTTCCGGGCCCCCTCCAAGGCCGCGGCAACTTCCCGCTCCCCCTCTGCGGCCGCCTTGTAGCGGCCCAGCGCCTCTTCGATCCGGTGCTCTGCCGCCAGCAGCGCGGCAATCGCGCCGCGCATCTGCTCATGGGTCGCATGTTTCGCCATCGGGTCCTCCTTTGGATGCCTGAGCCGCACTCCATGCGGCGGGCCCCCTGGATCACCCCCCCCCTTCCGGATGGTGCTCCGACCCTGCTCCATCACGTTGGCTGAGAGGCCCCCGTGCTGCATCGGCGATGCAAAGGCTCCGCGGCGGGGCGTCACGCGGGCTAGTCCAGCGGATCGTAGGGGAAGATCGCCGCGGAAGCCTTGGGCTCGTCGAAGAACGGCGCCAGGGCGGGCATGGCCACCTCGCCCACCAGCTCGGGCGTCCAGCCGCCGTGATGGTGCACCGAGCGCAGCGGGCGGGGCTGGCTGAAGATCATGATCTCGCCCGCGCGCACGCCGAAGATCTGGCCCGTCACGCTCTTGGCGTGGTCCGAGCACAGGTAGGCCACCACCGGGGCGATGTCCTCGGCGCGCATCTTCTTGGTGCGCTCCACGCGCGCGGCCGATTTCTCGTCCTTCACCGGGATGGAGGCCGTCATGCGTGTGTAGGCGAAGGGCGAGATGGCGTTGCAGGTGATGTTCTCGTAGCGCATCGTCTCCAGCGCCACGATGCGCGTGAAGGCAAAGATGCCCAGCTTGGCCGAGCCGTAATTGGCCTGGCCCAGGTTGCCCACGATGCCGCTGGTGGAGGTGAAGTTGATGATGCGACCCCACTCCTGCTCGCGGAAGTGGTTGATCGCGGCGCGCGTGACGTTGAAGTGGCCGCCCAGGTGCACGTCCAGCACCGCCTGCCAATCCGCCGGATCCATCTTGTGCAGCATGCGGTCGCGCAGGATGCCGGCGTTGTTGACGATGATGTGCAGGCCGCCGAAGTCCTTGCGCGCCTGCTGCACCATCTTGGTGGCGCCGTCGAACGTCGTCACCGAATCCATGTTGGCCGCCGCCTTGCCGCCGGCCTTCTTGATCTCGTCCGCCACCTCCTGCGCCGGGCCCTTGTCGGTGCCCTGGCCCTCGGTGGAGGTGCCGATGTCGTTGACGATGACCCGCGCCCCCTGGGCGGCGAGCAGCAGGGCGATGCCGCGCCCGATGCCGCGCCCGGCCCCGGTGACGATGGCGACTTTTCCGTCCAGCATGGGGAACTCCTCGGCGAAGTGAAGGGATCGGTGGCCGCCGGCAGCGCCCGCCGCAAGCGGGCCGTGCGCGCCGGCTGGCCGCGCCTGCCCCCTCTCTATCCCGTTTGCCGGGGAATGGGAAGGCGCCCCACCGCGGGCTCCCGGCCGCCCAGCCGGCGCCAGGCCGCCCCCCGCCGCGGACTCCCGGCAGCCCAGCCGCAGCCCAACCACAGCCCGGCCCCGTTGCCTCGCCGCGTGCGTCGTGGTTACCTCAAGCCTTCCGCGCTGCATCCACGCACTGGCACAGGAGCCACAACCATGACCCACGTGAACACCGTCGGCATCATCGGTGCCGGGCAGATGGGCGGCGGCATCGCCCATGTGGCCTCCCAGGCCGGCTACAACGTGATCCTGCAGGACCTCAGCGAGGCGATCCTGGCCCGCTCGCGCAGCGCCATCGAGGCGAACATGGGCCGCGCGGTCAAGCGCGAGAAGATCACGGCAGCCAAGGCCAAGGAGGCTCTCGCCCGCATCAGCACCACCGCCGACCTGGCGCTCCTGAGCCAGGCGCAGCTCGTCATCGAGGCCGCCACGGAGAACGAGGCGATCAAGTTCCAGATCTACGACCAGTTCGCGCCGCTGCTGGCGCCCGAGGCCGTGCTCGCCTCCAACACCTCGTCCCTCTCCATCACCCGGCTGGGCGCCCACGCGCCGCACCCGGAGCGCTTCCTGGGCATCCACTTCTTCAATCCCGTGCCGATGATGGAGCTGGTGGAGCTGGTGCGCGGCATGGCCACCAGCGACGAGACCTTCGCCATCGCCGACGCGTTCGTGAAGCGGCTGGGCAAGACCGCCTTTGCCGCGGCCGATTCGCCCGGCTTCATCGTCAACCGCATCTTCGTGCCCATGCTCAACGAGGCGGTGTTCGCCCTGCACGAGCGCGTGGGCAGCGTGGAGGCGATCGACGCGGCCATGAAGCTGGGCCTGCGCCACCCGATGGGACCGCTCTCGCTGGCGGACTACATCGGGCTGGACACGGTGCTGGCCGTCATGCGCGTGCTGCACGCGGAGCTGGGCGACCCCAAGTACCGCCCCTGCCCGCTGCTGGTGCGGCTGGTGGAAGCGGGCTGGCTGGGCGTCAAGTCCGGCAAGGGCTTCTACGATTACGCGCAGAATCCGCCCCGCCCCACGCTCTGAGCGGCGCACCGCGCTCTCGCCGCCGTTGTTGCTCACAGCCTTGCTAGCGCGCCGCCCCCGGCCGCACCGCCGCAGCGCCCAGGGCAGGGCCCGCGGGACTCGGCTCCATGAGGCGGGGCTTCGTAACGCCATCGGCTTCGTTTGGAAATTCCGCCGGGACGCCGACGGGGGCCGCCCCCCGACCCCCGCCCAAGGCGGGGGAGACCAGCGGGCCAGGCGCTTCCGGCCGCCGCACCATGATCGGCGGCGCGCCCGGCCACGCCGCCGCCGCGCGCTCCCACCACTCGCCTTGCCCGGCCTGCTCCGCGCGGGCAGCGCGGGCGTCCTCCCG
>JBGOUY010000299.1:0-5190 GCA_041477795.1 bacterium | reverse complement strand
GGGCTTGCGCGTCTCGCGCTTGTCCGTGATGCGCACACGCACGCGCACCGTATCGCCGATGAAGAGGGGTTTGCTGAACTTCACGCTCCAGCCCAGCGAGGCGATGGCCGTGCCGTCCACCAGACCCAGGCGGTACTTCATCCCCTCCATCAGGGACAGGCCCAGCAGGCCGTGGGCGATGCGCCGGCCGTAGGGGCCGGCCTGGCTGTACGCCTCGTCCGTGTGGAGCTGGTTCCAATCGCCGGTCAGCGCGGCGAATTGCAGGATGTCGCTCTCGGCGAGTGTGCGGCCGGTCGTCAGGTACTCGGCGCCGACCTCGAAGTCCTCATAGAACAGGGCGCTCATGGCGGGCGGCTCCGGCTGCGGATGCGTGACGAGGGAGGGGGCGCGAGCGGCGGCGGGCGCCGGGCCGAGCGAGGCGGGAGCGCCGCGCCATCAGGACACTTTGCGGGCCCGCGCCGGGCTCAGCAGCCCCGCGGCCACCAGCGCTTGGCGGATTCCCTCGCGCTCCGCCGCACCGATGGGCTGCAGCGGCGGGCGCACCACGGCGCGGTCGATGCGGCCCAGCAGCGCCAGCGCTTCCTTCATGCGATTGTGCATGTCCACGAACGGTGGCGCGTAGAACACGCGCACCAGCCCATCGAGCCGGTCGTTGAGCGCGCGGGCGCGATCCAACTCCTGGGCCTGCACGGCGGCGAAGAGCTCAGCCTGCAGGTCCGCGGCCACGCTGCCCATGCCCGAAATCGAGCCGTCCGCCCCGAGCAGGAAGCTGCCCAGCAGCGACATCGTGTAGCTGGAAAGCAGGGCCACGGGCCGGCCCGTGCCGCGCAGCGCGCGCAGATTGCGCTCCAGCGCCACCATGTCGTTGCTCCAGTCCTTCACCGCCACGACCGTGTCGATGCGCGCCAGTTCGGCCAGCGTCTCCGGGCTGTAGCCGATGCCGCTCGCCGGCGGGTACTCGAAGACGATCAGCGGGATCTCAACGGCCTTCGCGATGGCGCGGAAGTGCCCCAGCGCCATCTCCGGGCGCAGCTGTGCGCCCCACATGAAGACCGTGGGCGGGAACACCAGCAGCCCCGCGGCGCCGATGGCCTTGGCCTCGCGGGCCATCTCCACGGCCTCCAGCGTGTTGTCCGTGTAGATGCCCGTCACCAGCGGCAGGCGATCGCCCACCTCGTCCAAGGCGATCTCCAGGGCGCGGCGGCGCTCGGCGCGGTCCAGAGAGGAGACCTCGGCCGCGTGACCGTTGCACACGATGCCCGTCACGCCCGGCACTGCCGCCAGCCAGGACAGGTGCCGGCGGTAGTTGGGCTCGTCGATGGAATAGTCCGCCTGGAACGGCAGCAGGTTGGCCGGCATCGTGCCGGAGAAGCGAAACTTCATCGTCATGGCCACCTCCTTCGTCGCCTGCGGCCCGGCTGCGCTGCGTCGGGTGGCCCCAGCTTAGTCGATCGCGGGCGGCCTGTCATGCGGTGCGCCCGCCGGCCCCGGCAGGCATTGCGTCGCGGGCGCGGGCGCGGCAAGCTGGCGCCACCTCCAACCTGCTGCCGGGGAACCGCGATGAGCCGTCCGACCGTCGAGGAGTGGGCGCTGGACATTCTGCGGGCCACCCAGGCCCGCGCCACCTGCGACCGCGGGCGCTGCTCGGCCCTCATCCTCAAGGACAACCGCATCCTGGCCTCGGGCTACGTGGGCTCGCCGCAGGGGCTGCCCCACTGCGACGACGCCGGGCACGAGTTCCAGGAAACGTGGGCGCTGACCGATGCACCGCCGCCCGAGGGGCAGGCGTTCGAGCGCACGGAGACGGGCCGCTACCTGGTGCTGAAGAAGTCGTGCATCCGCACCATTCACGCCGAGCAGAACGCCATCGCCTGGGCCGCGCGGGAGGGCATTGCGCTCAAGGGCGGCACGCTCTACTGCACGCTGTTCCCCTGCCACTCCTGCGCCAAGCTGATCCTGCAGACAGGGCTGCAGGCGGTCGTGGCCGAATATGACTACCACAGCAGCGCGCCTTCCAAGGCGCTCTTCGACGCGGTCGGCATTGCCTACAAGGTGACGCGGCCGGGCCAGGCTTATATCCCCTGAGCGGCCGCGCTGGAACGCCGTGATTGCGAGCGCCGGACAGGGTCCCCCGCGCGGGGGGGCCCGGCCGGCGCTGGCACCGCCGCTGGCGCTAGAACATGAACCACGCCAGGGCGAAGATGGAGTTGTTGTCGCTCGCATTGCGCCCCGCGCCGTTGTAGTCCGTCGTCGCCCCGTCGAACTTGCTGTAGGACGTATATTGGACCGAGAAGCGCGTGTTGAGCCATGGCGTATAGGCCACTTCCAGCACCATGCCCGCGGTATCCGGGCTGCCCGTGCGGTGGTCGGCGTACAAAAGGCTGTCCGTATCGCCCGTGGTGCTGAAGGATTGCAGAGTCACGCCCAGCGCGTGCTTGTGCAGATAGCTGGCGGTGAGGCGCGTCGTGGTGAGCTGGTCGCTGGGATTGCTGGCGCCGCCGGCGCCGAGCGTCGCAGCGCCCCAGGAAGCCTTTTCCTTGAGTTGGATCGCCTTGACACTATAGGTGTCCGTGCCGCCGACCCATTGCAGCTGGGCATCCACGCCGACGTCCGAGAAGGTATCGGACGGCGTGTCGTCAACGGGACTGCCGGCCGGGATCAGGTTCGCCTTCAGGCTCATGAGGCCCACCTCAACGCTGCTGAGTCCGAAGGCGTACTCGTAGGCCAAGCGCAGGTAGGGCGCGCTGGACTGGATTACCGGCGAGGCGGCCCGGCTATCCAGTGGCGCTGGCGAACCGACCTGCGTCGACTGGTAGCGGGTGTACTCCCCGTAGATCATGCTGCTCCCCGAGTAGTAGGCCAGGTAGCCGCCCACCCCTGCCACCTGCTGCGCCAACCCTCCATCCAGCAGGGTCGCGGCCGCGGGCCCCGGCGCGATCTCCGTCGCGGCGAAGGGAAAGCCCCAGGTCGGCGTGGTGTTCCAGAGGTCCTGCACGGTGGGATTGTTGTTCACCGTCAGGCCGTAGACCAGGCGGCTGTTTTCGAACTGGGCCGTATCGGCCGCGCGAATGTCTGTATTGTCCATCGAGAAGTGATCGTCCTGCATGCTGTAGGTGATCTGCGTGAAGGCGCCGATCTTGGGGCTGATGCGCCCCGCGTAGAAGAGGCTGAATTCCTGCGGCAGCAGGATCGTGCCGTTCTGCGCAGTGTGGCCCGGATGCACTGGGGCCCCAGTCACGGGGTCTACGTTGGCGTCGGGCTGGGCCTTGCTGGTGCGCGTGTAGCCCACCTGCATCATGAGGGAGAGTGGCGGTGTGGCGTTGAGCGCCAGGCTCTCAGCCTCGCTGCCCACCGTGGAAGTGGTGGTCAGTGTATAGCCCTCCACTTTGAAGCGCCGCCCGAAGGGCGTGAGATCGGGGAAGGACGTGTGGCACACTTCGCAGGCCATGCCGGTTTGCCGGGCAAAGCTCGGCACGGCCCGGGCCGTCATGGCACCGGAAAGCAGACTGAGGGACAAGGACAACAGGAAAATCAGAGAACGAACAAATGTTCGCGAAGCCATACGCAAACCTCCTCGGCGGTTCTTTTCTTTGCAATAGAATGCAATAGAAGCGGGCCGGCCCGCCTCCCTACTTGGCGGGCGATGTCGGTCGGGGCCCCTCGCTGACCCCACGCACACGCTACGCCCATTTTTGGCGGCGTTCTTGATTCAGATCAATTTTGAACGATTGGACGTGCGACGATTCAGCGCCGCTGCGTGCCGCGCTGGCGGCTGCGCTCCGGGCCACGCCGGGCGGGGCGCGCTGAGCCGGTGTGCTCGTGGGCGGAGGGCGCGGCGAGGGGCGTCGGGTGCGCGCGCCCGTGCAGCACCTGCGTCAGCGCCACCGCGGCGGCCACGGACACATTCAGCGAGGGCAACGGTCCGCCGCCTTCCAGCACGCACAGGGCGTCGCAGGCGCTGCGCGCGGCGGCGGAGAGGCCTTCGCGCTCCTGCCCCAGCACCAGAGCCAGGGGCCCGCCGGCCAGGCCGTCGGCGATGGCCGCGGCCAGCGGCAGCGAGCCGTCGGTCTCCAGGCCCAGCACGCGGCAGCGCGCCTCGCGCAGCGTGCGCAGCGCAGCGGGCAGATCGGGCGCCGCGAAGAGCGGCACCAGTTCCGCGCCGCCCTCCGATACGCGCAGCACGGCGGCGTTGACCTTGTCCCCGGGCGCGGCACCGCCCGCCAGCATGCCGGTGAGGCCGAAGAACGCGGCGGTGCGCAGCAGCGCGCCCAGGTTATGCGGATTTTCCACGCGGTCCAGCACGAGCCAGAGGGCGGCCGGCCCGCCGGCGCGCGCCAGGTCGGTCGTCAGCGCGCGATAGGGCAGAGCGGCGGCCACCACCACGAGGCCCTCATGGTGCGTGCTGTCCGCCACCTTGGCCAGCGCTTCGCCGTCCAGCTCCCGGTAAGGCAGGTGCCGGCTGGCGGCCCAGGCCAGGTGTGGCGCGAGCAGCTCGCGCAGGGCCGGCGCATGGTAGATGCGCCGCACGTCCTGCGGACGGTGCTCCAGCAGGGCCAGGGCGGCCTTGACGCCGTAGACGGTCTGCTCCGCGCGCGCCGGGGGTGCGGGCGGTGTGCTGGCTTCCGGTGCGCGAGGCGGGGGCTGCGATGGCGCGGCCATAGTCTCAGCTCCTCCGGCCTTGCCGGGTGTGGCCGCCGCGGCGGTGGCCGTGCGGGCGGGCGGGGCGGGGCGTTCCCCTGCGGGGGGGATGCGCCGCGGCGGGTGCCCCGCGGCCGCGGGGCAGGGCGGGGGCAGCGCGCCGGGGCGCCTCGCCGGGCACTGCGCGCACGGGCCGCGGCGCTGTGAATTCGCCCAGCACGGTCACTTCGCGCCGGTCATGGTAGAGCTGGCGCATGCGCCAGGCCAGGTGCGGGACCTCCGCGAGGTAGGCGCAGAGAGGCCGCAGGGCCACGAGCGGCTCGCGTTGGGGCAGCTTGACGTTGACGATGAAGCGGCGCATCCAGCCGGCCTCGATCCACTTGCGCAGCAGGCCCAGGCACAGGCCCGGGGCGATCAGCATGTCGCTCAGCAGCCAGTCCGCCGGCGCCCAGCCCGGCGGCGGCTGCAGGCGCAGGCCATCGGCCCGCAGGTGCGTCAGCTCGCCCGGCAGGTGCTCCAGGCCGGGCAGCTTGAGCGGGCCATTGTCCACCG
>JBGOUY010000175.1:0-9141 GCA_041477795.1 bacterium | reverse complement strand
GGATTGACTCAATGCTGGGAAGTCCTCTCCGCAAACGGAAAGGGGTGCAAAACCGCTCTGCTGGCGGATTCCAGCTCCCTCTTCTCTGTTTGCGGAGAAGAGGGTTGGGGTGATGAGGTCTTGCGCCACAATGCGATCCACCAGCAGGCTGATTGAATAGGTTAACACCTATGGAGCCGCGCCCCCGGTGCCGTTGGCGCCTCGCGCAAGCGTTCGGCGCTGCTCCCCTGCTGGATTTGCGCGGCCGCGTTGCAGCCGCGCAAATGCATCCTGTGCAAGGGCGCAGCAACTGTCTTGGTTTTTTGCTCCTAAACGGTGGCGGCAGGGGAGGTCTGCCGCCACTGAGCACCGTCTCGAACCATCGCGTTGAGAAGGGTCAGGAGTTTGCTCATGCAGGCCACCAGCCGACCTTGGCTACCTTGCCCTTGGCCCCGCAGCCGGGCATACAGCCGCCGATAACCGGGTTATGCCGCGTGACGACGAGCGGGGCCATGTACAACACGCAGCGCACCTCCTCTGCCCCTGGACTTTGCCAACTTTATATGGTATACAAACGTATCCCTGCACAGTTCCCACAGCGGGGCGCGGGGGAGCGTGCCCTTCGACTTCGCTCAGGACAAGCTCCCCCGCCCGCCTTTGCTGTTGCCCTCTCCACGGTGTTGTCGCTTCGCCCCGCGAGCGGGGCTCAGGGTGGAGAGGGCCGGCCCGCAGGATGCGGGCCGGGGGCCTGTCCCGAGCGCAGTCGAGGGATGAGGTCGCAGTTTATTTTTCCAAACGGAGCCAATCCATGGCCACGAAGAAACAGATTGCCGCCAACCGCCGCAACGCCAAGAAGTCCACGGGCCCGCGCACGCCGGCCGGCAAGGCGAAGTCCGCGCAGAACGCCACCCAGCACGGCCTGCTGGCGCGGCAGCCGCTGCTGCCGGACGAGGACGGCGCGGAATACGAGGGCTTGCGCTTGAGCCTGATCCACGAACTGTGGCCGGAGACGCCAGTGGAAAAGCTGATCGTCAATCGCATCGCCTCGGCGCAGTGGCGGCTGGCGCGCGTGCCGGTCATCGAGGCCGAGCTGCTGGAGCGCCTGCGGCGCGACGCGCAGGGCAATGTCGAAGGGCTGGGGGCGGCCTGGGCACGGGACGCGGGGCCTTACGGCGGAGCGCTGGCCCGGCTCTCGCGCTACGAAACGGCCCTGGAGCGCAACGCGGCACGGCTGTTGGCCGAGTTGCGGCGCTTGCAGCGCGAGGGGCAGCCGGCGGAGCGGCGCGAGGCGCAGGCGGCCGGGCACGCGGAACAGGGCCCGTGGTGGGAGCGCGCGGCGGCGGCGTGGCCGGGCGCGCCCGGCCCCCAGCGTGAGCGGCCGCAGCCGGCCCCGCCAGCCGCGCCGGTCTCCCCCGCCTTGGGCGGGGGTCGGGGCCTGTCCCGAGCAACGTCGAGGGGGGCGGCCCCCACGGAATTTCCAAACGAACCCACTGCGCGGCCGGCAGGCGCCGCCGGCGCCGCCACTCCACCGGCGGGAAGCAGCGGGGCCAACGGATCCGGCACGCCGGGCGAGGCGTAGCGGGCTGAGGCGGCACCGGACACCGGCTCGCCGCCGATCACGGCGCCGTCTGCCTCGCGCTCCAATGGCCGCTCCGGCCCGACTCCCACCAGGGCGCTGCCTCGCGGCATGCAATGCGTTGGGCTGCCGCTGCTGCGCGTCTGACACAAGCGGGTCCGCCACAAGTGCGGGCCTGGGTCAGAGCCCGTGGCGCACGGGCTTGGGTCGAATTCACAGCTAGCGGCCTGGAATGGCAAGGAAATCGCTTGGCATGCTAGAATGACAAAGACCCTTCCCGCGGGGTCGGGCACGCAACCGCACCACCGGAGCGCGATGGCGAGCAAGGCCGAAGACATCCAGCAGCGAGAACAGGCGATCCTGGACGAAATCGTCCGGTACTACATGGACACCCAGGAGGCCATCAGCGCGCGCACGCTCGCCAAGATCTCCCACCTTTCGCTGTCGCCGACGACCATTCGCAACCTGATGGAGGACCTCAGCGCCAATGGGCTGCTGACCACCGAAGGTGCGACACGCGGACGGGTGCCGACCCAGAAGGCCTTTGTCGTCTACGTCAGCCGGCTCGGCGAGCGTCCCGTGCCCCCGCCGCCCAAGGCGCCCGAGGTGGCGCCCCTGGAGGAGGGGCGCCCGGCCCGCCTGCGCGCCGTCGTGACGCAGATGGGCCGCTTCCTGGCCCAGGAAGCCGGCTGCGCGGCCCTGGCCGCCCTGCCCGAGCGCGACCATTATCCGCTGGACTGGGTCAAGTTCGCGGCGCTGGGCCGGAGAGAGGTGCTCGTCAGCGTGGGCACGCTGTTCGGCGACGTGTGGAGCAAGGTGCTGGTTGCGGCCGAGCCCTTCCCCGCTGACCTGCTGCAGGAGGTCGGGCGCTTCATCAACGAGACCTACAGCGGCCGGGCCATCGAGGCCGTGCGGCGCGACGTGATGGCCGGCGAGCCCAAGCGCCTGCTGGCCGACATGCCGTCCCTCGGCGCGGCCTTCCGCATGCTGCGCCGCGCCTTCGAGTGGCAGGACGAGCCGGACCGCCCCGTGTGGGGGATGGAGCACTTCTACGGCATTCCGGAATGCCAGGAGCCCCCGCAGCTGCTGCACATCCACCGCGCCCTGAGCGACCCGGAGTTCCTGCGCCAGACGCTGAAGCGGGCGCGCCCGATCCAGGGTGGCTGGATCGCCATCGGCACGGAAATCGGGGCGCCGGGCCTGGAGAACTGCGCGCTGGTCGCCTATCCCTTCGGCCTGATCGAATGGCAGGGGCAGTTGGCGGTGCTGGGCCCCATGCGCATGGACTACGCCCGCGTCTTCAGCCTGGTCGCGCGCAGTGCCGACCGCATCTCGCAGTACCTGAGCGAGATGGCGAAGAGCGCCGGCGCCCGGCCCGCCCACACCCCCTGACGTTCACCCGCTCCGTTTTCACCCACGACAGGACCCCCGTGTTTCTCCTCGCGTTCCATATCGTTGCCGTCGCCATGGTCGTCGTATTCGTGTGGGGCATTGCCCACCGCATGGGCCGCCGGGCGGGCGAGCGCCAACTGCGCCGCCGCCTGGGCCTGGATGCCAGGCCGGAAGGCGAGCGGGCCGCCGGCGCCGCGACGCATCATGACTGAGCCAGCGGCCGTGCCCGCGCCTGCGCGGCGGGGGCCGCGCGTTCGCGCCACTGGCAACCCGCTGCGCGTCCGCCGCGCCGCGATTGCGCCCGCCCGTGCAACGGGAGTATGTAGCGGCATTGCACTGAACGGAGCCGCGTAGCGAGGAGGTCGGCATGTTGACGCAGTCCGTGCGCATCGGAGCGCGCACGCTGGAGCTGGAAACGGGGCGCATCGCCCGGCAGGCCCACGGCGCCGTGCTGCTGCGGGAGGGCAATGCGGTGATCCTCTCCACGGCCGTCTACAACCCGGAGCAGTCGCGGGAGGTGGACTTCCTGCCGCTTACGGTCGACTACCGCGAGTACCTCTCCGCGGGCGGCCGCATTCCTGGCGGCTTCCTGCGCCGCGAGGGGCGCGCCTCCGATCGCGAAGTGCTCGGCAGCCGGCTCTGCGACCGCTCCCTGCGTCCGCTCTTCCCGAAGGGCTACCGCCTCGAGACGCAAGTCATCTCCACCGTGCTCAGCCATGGCACGGGCTCGGACGCCCCGGTGCTGGCCATGATCGCGGCGGCCGCCGCGCTGCACCTGTCGGAGATTCCGTGGAACGGCCCGCTGGCCGCCGTGCGCGTGGCCCGCATCAATGGCGAGCTGCAGGCCCTGCCGTCCACGGAGGGGCTGGCCCAGGCCGCGCTGGATCTGGTGGTCTCCCTCAGCCGCGAAGGGCTGGTGATGATCGAGGGCGGCGCGCGCCAGGTGCCCGATGTCGAGGTGCTGGAGGCGTTGGCGTTCGCCCAGCAGGCCGTGGCGCCGCTCTTCGAGGCGCTGGAGGCGCTGCGCAAGGGCGCCGGCAAGCCCAAGGCCGCGCCGCGGCCGGCCCCGGAGCCGCCCGCCGCGCTGGCGGCGCTGGAGGCGGACGCCCGGCCGCGCCTGCAGGCCGCCCTCGCCGTGCCGGACAAGCTGGCGCGCCGGGCGGCCGTCCGGCAGGCGCAGCAGGAAGCGCTGGCGGCGCTGCTGGAGGGGGCCGGCCAGGACGGCGCCGGCGCTGCGCTGGCCGCCGCCGCCCAGAGCCACCTTGGGGAGTTGGAGGCGCGCCTCCTGCGCGAGCAGGTGCTCACGGCCAAGCGGCGCGTGGATGGGCGCGGGCCGGAGGACATCCGCCCCATCAGCATCGAGGTGGGTTGGCTGCCCGGCACCCACGGGTCGGCCCTCTTCACGCGCGGGGAAACCCAGGCCATCGTCACGCTCACGCTGGGGACGCAGCAGGACCGCGCCCTGATCGAGTCCCTGGAGGGAGTCTCCTACGACCGCTTCCTGCTGCACTACAACTTCCCGCCCTATTCCGTGGGCGAGGTGCGGCCCCTGCGCGGGCCGGGCCGGCGCGAGGTCGGGCACGGCTCCCTGGCGCGGCGGGCGCTGAGCGGCGTGCTGCCGCCGGAGGAGAGCTTCCCCTACACCCTGCGCGTGGTTTCGGAGATCAGCGAGTCCAACGGCTCCTCCTCCATGGCCACGGTGTGCGGGGGCTGCCTGGCGCTGATGGATGGCGGCGTGCCCATTGCCGCGCCCGTGGCGGGCATCGCCATGGGGCTGGTGGCCCAGGACGGCCAATTCGTGGTGCTCAGCGACATCCTGGGGGACGAGGATCACCTGGGGGACATGGACTTCAAGGTGGCCGGCACGGAACAGGGCGTGACGGCCATCCAGATGGACAACAAGATCGGCAGCCTGCCCCCCGCGGTGCTGGCGCAGGCCTTCGCCCAGGCCCGGCGCGGGCGGCTGCACATCCTGGCCGAGATGGGCAAGGCGCTGCCCGGCCCGCGCCCGGAGATCAAGCCCAACGCGCCGGTGATCGCCTCGCTGTCCATCGCCCTGGCGCGCGTGCGCGACCTGATCGGGCCCGGCGGCCGCGTGATCCAGGAGCTGCAGCGCACCCACGGCGTGCGCATCGAGGTGGACGAGGCGGGGCAGGTGCGCATCTACGCTCCCAACCGCGAGGCACTGACCCATGCGCGGGAGGCCGTGCTGGAAGTGGCCGGCAGCCTGGAGGTGGGAGCCGTCTACGAGGGCGTCGTGACCGGCGTGAAGGAATTCGGGGCGTTCGTCCGCATCCGCGGCCAGGACGGTCTGGTGCACGTCTCCGAGTGGGATGCCGGCCGCGTGGAGAAGATGTCCGACGTGACCAAGGAGGGGGACGTGGTCAAGGTCAAAGTGCTCGCGCCGGATCGCCAGGGGCGGCTTTCCCTTTCCCGCAAGGCCGCGCTCTAGCGCTGCCCGCGCCAAGGCCGGCCGCACTGCCGTCGGGCTGGACAACTCGCTTCCCCTTTGTTAAGTAAGCCCATCGCCAGGGCGCGCGTGGCGGCCGGGCGTACGATCCATCCCCCGCTGCCACGCAGCGCACCGTTGCGCCGCCAGGCGAGCTGTGCCGCCATCAACCGACGAGTGACGATGCCCCTTGTGACCCGGACGGCGCAACGCCGCCACGTCCGACCGATCCGGCTGGCAATGCTGCCGGGCCTGCTGGCGCTGGCCGCCCTGCTCGGCGCGAGCTGCTCGCCCACGCGCGTGGAGACGGGCCTGCAGCCCGGCGATGCGCCAACGCAGGAACTGCCCGTGCAGATGGGCAGCCTCAAGTCGGTGCAGACCCGCACAGATGGCCAGGACCCGCAGGTGGCCTTCGCCGTGGCGATCTCTGGCGGCGGCGAGCGTGCCGCCAATTTCGGCGTCGGCGTGCTGCTGGGCCTGGAATCGCTCTCGCTGCCACCGCGCGACGGCAAGCCCCGCAACGCGTTGGGCGAGGTGGACTACCTGTCCACCGTCTCTGGCGGGGGATTCGTGGGCGCCACGTACGTGGTGAGCCGCCTCGACTTCCTCAATCGCAATGGCGCCCCGGGGGACTATTCGCTGCGCGCGGTGCTGGGGGCGAAGGCCCCGGCTGACGACGCATGCGACGATGCGCGCACGCCCGAGAGCGTCGCCGGCCAGCGCTTCGATCCCTGCCTGCGGCACTTCCTGGAGCACGATTACCAGCGCGACATCGAGAGATGCTACAACCCGTTAAACTGGAAGTGCTGGGCCAAACTTCCGCGCTCGGACGTGGACCGCACCAACGTGCTCGAAGCCTCCTTCGATGCCCTGTTGCTGGGCGGCAACTGGCGGTGTGCCAGCCAGCCGGACCAGTGTGCCGGGAACGGTCAGCTCAGCGTGAAACTGAAGGACCTGTTCGAGCCGGCCACCTCGCCCGGTCCGGCGCGCGTCCCCTACTGGGTCGCCAACGCGACGACCTACGAGGACGCGAACATCTTCCCGTTTACGCCAGATCACCTGAAGCGCTACCAGGTGCTCAGCTACACGCACCGGCTGAAGACCGTGGCGTTCCCGCCCCAGGCCAGCAGAGGAGCGGGCTATGAGGGCTGGATCTCCGAGATTCCGGTCGCATTGGCGGTCACGGCCAGTGGCAACTTCCCGGCGGCCCTGCCGGCAACGACCTTTGGCAGCGACCTCGACCCGGCCAATCCCTACCTGCACCTGCTCGATGGCGGCTTGGCGGACAATCTGGGTGTGGTCACCGCCGTGCGGCTGCTGAAGCAGGATCGCGGCGCGGACAAGCAGCCCATCCGGCGGCGCGTGTTGGTCGTGGTGGACGCATTCCCGGACGCCCTGGGCCCCTATTCGCGGGAGCGCAAGGCGCCCTCGGCCGGTAACGCCATCAATCGCACCACCACCGTGGCCCTGGACGCCTGGCACGCCCGCTACCGGGAACTGGTGCAGGCGATGGCGCTCGGCCTCGGCATCGACGCCGTGATCAGCCTCAGCTTCGAAGACCTGAACGATCCGGCGGAGCTGGAGCGCATGAAGGCCCTGGAAGTCGCTGGGATCGAATCCCTGCGGCTGGACGATGCGACCATCGGGCGGCTGTTGGGCGACTTGGACCCGCCCGTGGGGGCCCCGGGGTTGGAGCGCCTCAGCGCGGCCTACCGGCTGCTGCGCAACGTCCCGACCTCTTACTCCATCAGCAACGATGCACAGCGGCTGCTGATCGCGGCGGGTCGGCGGGTGGTGCAGCAGAAGGCGAGCGAGATCACTGCCGCCTTGACAGGCACCGGCACCCGCTGAAGCGGAGCGGGCGGCTCCGCGCAGGATGCCCAGGCGCTCCAGCCACACGACGAGCAGGAAGATGAGCAGCAGCAGGCTCACGGTCAGCAGCAGGGACTGCCGGGCCGTCCGCTTGGCAAAGTTGGGCGTGCCGCCGAAGCGGCGCCGGCCGAACAGGCTGCGCTTGGGCACCCAGGGCCGGCGGTCCCGCTCGCTGTAGGAGAACAGGCCCAAGCGCCAGTTGGCCGCTTTCAGCCACTCGGCTTCGTTGATCTCCGCTCCTGGCTTTGGCGCTCGCTCATGCACTGCGCACGCGATCGGGGGCGCTGGGTTCAGCGGCGCGTCGTGCCGCAGTTCCAGCAGGCGCCGAACATCGGCTCGTGCACCTCGCCGCAGCCCGGGCAGACCCAGGTGGCGCCCCGCACGCCGGGCAGCCCGGAGCGATAGTGCCGGATCAGCTCCTGCGCCTCCGCCAGCCGCGTCGGATCCTCCAGGAACAGCGCCGTGGTCACCTCCACGAACGGAATCTCCCCGATCGCCATGCGCAGCGGCCGCTCGTGCAGGGTCACCGGCAGCCCCTGGGAGTCCAGGTAATGGTAGATCGCGAAGGCGTCCATCGGGTTGAGGAAGCGCTCCAGCACGATGCGGGACGGGGCGGCGGTGTCCATCGCGACGGGGGGCGGGGGCGATGCGAGTGCCAGCGGCGCTGCGCCGGCCTTTGGTATCAGGCATCAGGGTAACAGATCGACCGGCCCAGGCAAACAGCGGGAACGGGACGGATGCGGGCTGCGGACGGGCTGCAGAACGGCATGCGAGCGGCCGTGGGAGAGCCCCGACCTCCGCTGTCAGGCGCGCTCGCTCCCAGCTCCGCGCGGGCGGCGGGCGGCCG
Source organism: bacterium (assembly GCA_041477795.1). Classification (GTDB taxonomy): domain Bacteria; phylum SAR324; class SAR324; order SAR324; family JACQKK01; genus DATFMP01. The sequence goes on along the minus strand of JBGOUY010000175.1, from coordinate 1,026 downwards.
GCTCAGTTGAGATAGCGGGGCTTGATGAGCCACTTCGCGATCTCGTCCAGCGTCTTGGCGAAAATGTGCGTCACGTACCGCAGCTTCACCTCGTTGGCGACCATGCGGTCCATCTCCGCGATCGCCTGCTCCGCAGCGATGCTGACGCGGCGCTCGAATTCCGGATTGCGAGCCGCCTTGAAGTAATCGTCGAAGCTGGTGTCGGTCTCGGATTGCATGCCACCTCTTCCACTGAGGAGTTGACCAATCCCGGGATCAGGGTGCGTCCCGGTAGTTCTCCTATCGGCTCCGGGCAGGGAAAACTTGAGGCGGCGCGCAGCCCCCGCGGCGCGGCAGCTTTTCTTTTCCCGGCCGGCGTGGAAAGCTGGGCCGGCCATCGCCGCGGGCCCGCGACGCTTTCCACGCCGGCCGCGGCGCCCAGCCCGGCGGGCCTGCCGGGCGCATCGGAGGGGGAGCGGGAGCGAGCATGTTCAAGGTCAGCGTGATGTACCCCAATCAGGACGGCGCGAAGTTCGACTTCAACTACTACCGCAGCCAGCACATGAAGCTGGTGGAGCAGCACCTCAAGCCCTTCGGCTTGAAGCGCACGTCGGTGGACAAGGGCCTCTCCGGCGGGACCGGGGCCAAGGCTCCGTTCATCTGCGTGGGGAACCTGTACTTCGACCGCGCGGATGGCTATGACGAGGGCATCAAGAAGGCGGGCCCGCTGCTGCGGGCGGACATCCCCAAGTTCACCAACCTGACGCCCGTGCGCCTCATCAGCGAGGAGCTGGGCTAGGCTTCGTGTCCTGCGAGGCTGCCGGCGGAATGGCCCGATCGGTCGTGTGTGCGTTGCCGGCTGCTGAAGCACGGGCCGGCCGCGCACTGGGTTCGTTTCGCAAAATCGCCGCCACGCCGGTTCCGTCGCCCGGCAGGCCCTCGCCCCCCGCAGCGGCACCGTCGGGGGGGGGCTGCTGCCCCTCGTGCGGGGGGCCGGGCGCGCCCGGCCACGCCGCCGCCGCGCGCTCCCACCACGGGCCCTGTTCC
>JBGOUY010000328.1:0-4475 GCA_041477795.1 bacterium | reverse complement strand
GTTCATTTGGGCACGCCGCTACGCACTTTGCTCTATGTCGAGGACAACCCGGCTAACCTACAACTGGTTGAGCAACTCATTGCGCGCCGTCCCGACATGCGCTTGCTCAGCGCGGAGAACGGGGATCTCGGTGTCAAACTTGCTCGCGACAACCAACCGGACGTGATCCTGATGGACATCAATCTGCCCGGCATCAGCGGTATCCAAGCGCTGAAAATCCTGCGCGAAGACCCGGCAACGGCGCACATCCCGGTGCTTGCCCTCAGTGCCAATGCCCTGCCGCTCGATATCGAGAAAGGACTGCAGGCAGGATTCTTCCGTTATCTCACCAAGCCGATCAAAGTGAACGAGTTTATGGATGCGCTGAATGTGGCGCTCGAATTTGCAGGAAACAATCTGATTAAGAGCAAATCAGCAGGCTGCGGAAAAGCGAGCCTGTTAGGCCACTCGAGTTGAAGCCACCGCGAAATTGGATGTCCCGCCAACCTCCCGCTTAATCCGTTGCACCACACTCACACCCACCTCCCGCGCGATTTTCCGAATCCCTTGGTCGCCCCGCCTGAGGGCGAGCCGGATCGCTTCCTCGACCTCATCACCAACTCTTGGCCTCCCCAAGCGCTTGCCGTTTGCCTTCGCCCGGGCGAGGCCCGCGTTGACCCGCTCGCGGATCATGGAGCGTTCGAACTCGGCAAAGACGCCACACATCTGGAACATCGCCTTGCCTGCGGGGGTCGTGGTGTCAACGCCTTGCTGGTGCAGGTACAGGTCAATGTTAAGAGCCTGGATCTCGCCGAGGAACGTCAGCAGGTCTTGCAGGGAGCGACCGATGCGGTCTAGCGACCAGGCTCCCACTATGTCGAACTTGCGGCGGGCCGCGTCTTTGAGAAGGCTATCCAGTCCGGGCCGTTCGGTTCGGCCCTTGGAGCCGCTGATCGCGTGATCCTCGCAGGTGCCCACAATCTCCCACCCGCTCACCTCGGCAACCCGCTGCAACTCTAACCGCTGGTTCTCGGTGGTCTGGCCGTCCGTCGGGTCGGTTGGAAGAAGGCAACTGCTGAGCTGTTCACGCAGTTGGCGTTTGTGTCACGCCAAATCGGATTTCTGGAATGGGGGGTTATCAATACCTACGCGGCCTATCGAGAAGCCAAGGCTCAGGAAGAGACGGGAACGACCCTAACAGAGAGCGAGCGTTCGTCAAAGAGGCCGGGGAAGAGTGCCGCATACTTGAGAATGCTTTAGCGGTCGAAGCTGATCCAGTTACGAGCAGAACGGGTCAAACTGCTCGAACAAATCCAACTCTAGCAGATCGTCTCCATCGCCTCGGCCATGCGCCGACTCCACCTCCTGGCGCGTGAAGGGCCGCCGTTTCTGCGCCCGTGCAAAGGGCGCCTTGATGCCCTGCACCGGGTTCAGCATCGCATCGACCAGCCCTTCATCAATGATCCACTGGAAGAAGCCCTTCACGTAGGCCCGCGAGTTTGACACCGGCACTGGCGAGACAGTCTTGATCGTTTCGCCTGGCCGTGGATCTTTCTTGCGTCGCTTCCAGTTTACGGGCGACTTGAGCAGCTTGTCCCGGAATGCCGTCAGGTCCTGCTTGGTGATGGACCGCGCGGGGCGATCCTCCCCAATGATCTTGAGGAAGCCCTCAAGGTAGGACGAGTAGGCTTGCAGCGTAGCTGGTGCCACCAGCCCGCGCTGAATGTGGGCCATGTAGCGATCCGCCAAGTCACGAAGAAATGGCCCAGCCGAGGTCTCCTGGTCGCTTGGCGCGAGCGCAGACTTCAGCCTCTCGAATTGCTTGTCCTGCTCACCGCCAAGCTGGATCGCCTTCTGGAGAAGCGAGTTTGCCGCGTCGAAGAGGTATTCGCCCGCCACGAACGGCATCACGCGTAGAGGTCGCGGAATTTCCGCGCCGTGGTGACGTCGCCAGTACCCAGGGATCGCTGGAAGAGGCCGCCGCCGAACCGCTCGGGCAGCCTCAGTCGGATGTGCCAGACGCCGCTGCGCCTGTACAAATATTTCCTGTCCGCCATGTCGTCGTGCTCACGTTTCCTAGCCATGGGAAATTGTGTAGCACGGCGTATGACAGCATCTGGAGCCTAGCGAATAATGCTTCTATTCCAGATACTTACGATTGAACATGCCCAAGAGAGGACTCGAACCTCCACGGGTCGCCCCACTAGAACCTGAATCTAGCGCGTCTGCCAGTTCCGCCACTTGGGCCTGCGAAGCTATCCTTGTACCTTATGAACGCCCCTCTGCTCTGTCAAGCGCTTCGTGCGGCGCCGCGCGATTCCGTACTGCCGACGGCCGCCTGCGCCGGGGAGGCTCCTGTGCCGTTGGGCCACTGGGCTCCGCCGCGGCCATGCGCAACTCCCGGCGTCGACAGGGCCGCACGCGCCGGTGCGGCGGCCCGGCGGGAGGCGTCGAAATCCCTTGCCAAATCCCTGCCGGAACGGCGAGAATAAAGCGTTGGCCCAATCATCTGCTGGCATCCGCAGGTCTCGCACACTTAGGTCGGCATCGTCCCGAAGCAGCGTTGCAACGGCCCACCGGCAGCATCCTTGCATGCCTGTACAGGCAACTGGGTGCCCTGCGTGCGGCATGATCCAATCCTAGCCAGGAGTATGGAATCATGAGCATGGATCCAACCAAATGGGTCCCCTACGATCATCTGACGGAGCGCACCAAGGAGCGCATCCAACAGTACTATCCCTACCTGAAGCTGGACCACTGCGTGTTCCAGGAAAAGGCTTCCGGAATCTTCATGAAGGCAGTCAATAACGTGAAGATCGAGAAGCTGCTGGACGTGGAGCGGGCCGGCGTCACTCCACCGCCTCCCCCCGCGCCCCCCAAGGCCGCGGTCTCCGGCGGCCGAATCCGGAAATAGCCCATGGAATTCCTGGCGGACAGTTGGGTGCTCTGGCTGATCCTATCTGCCCTCTGCCTGGTGGGGATGGCGCTCTATCGCCAGAGCCGGCGCAACATGACCAGCGTCTTCACCTCCGCCGAGGACTTCTCGGTGCGCACGATCTTCTTCAGCGTGCGCAAGGGTGAGGCCGATCTGTTCCTGGGCTTTGTGGTGGCGATGGTGAGCTTTTCGATGTTCGTGCTGGGCATCGTGCGCTATGTGACGACCACCATCGGCTAGCCCGCCCGGCTGCCCGGACGATAGGTGGCGTCAGGTCGCCATCAGCGCGGCCTGCAGGTGCAGCCGCTCCTCGTAGCACTGGGTGGACTTGGCCTGTTCGCCCAGTTGGAAGTACAAGCCCCCGATGCGGTCCAGCACGCCGATCAGCGCTTCGCGATCTCCGATCTGCTCCAGCACGGTGCGGATGCGCAAGTATCCGTCCAGCGCATCGGCCAGCTGCTGGCGCTGCTCGAAGAGGCGGCAGATCTCGCTGAGCAAGCGTCCCTGCTCCTCGAGCTCCAGGGCCATGCCGCCCGGACTGCCCGCTGCCTCGCCCACCAACGCAAAGGCGCCCTCCGCATCGCCCGCGGCCACGCGGCAATCGGCCAGCCGCAGCAGCGTGCGCGCCGCTTCGCCCGCATGGCCGGCGCGCCGTGCGATGTCCAGCACCTCCTCGTACAGACTCTGCGCGTCCTGCCAGCGTCCACGCCGGAAGAGCAGGTCCGCCTGCGCGCGCTGCACGAGCGCGGCTTCCAGGGCGCATCCGATCTGCCGCAGGTAGTACACCTGCCGGGCCAGGAAGTCCTCGCCATCGGCTGGCGCCGCGGGCGCCCGCGACCAGATGCGCGCCAGGCCCTGGCTGGCCTGCATGAGCAGAGCGCCGTTACCCAGCTGCTTGGCCAGCTCCGCGGCGGACTGCAGCAGGCCCTCCGCCGCCTCGAAGCGCCCCAGCAGCTCGTAGCAGCGCCCGAGCAGGCGATGCGTTTCGCCGAGCACCTGCCAGCCGGCCGTACCGCGCAGCAGCTCTAGCGCGCGTTCCAGCAGCGGTGCCGCTTGCTCGGCCCGGTGCGGCTCCACCAGGGGTGTGGCCAGCCGATTCAGCGCATCGGCCTGCAGCACCGGATCGTCCGCGTGCTCGCCGGCAGCCAACAGCGACTGGTGCAGCAGCGCCGCCGCGGCGCTCCACTCGCGCAACGTCGCCAGTGGGGCCGCATCGTTCACGAGCCGCTCCAGCGGCCGCCACTCCTCCGCTTCCACCAGCAGCAGCGCCAGCTCGGCCAGATTCACCTGCTCCACGCCCAGCCGGTGCAGGCGCCGCACCCAGTCCGCCGGCAGCGCCTCGCAGCGTGCATCGTCCCAAGCCAGCAGCGGGGCAGGATAGCGCAGCCGGCCTTGCGGCGCTTCGCGCAGCGCGCCAGCCGTGGCGGTCAGGAAGCGCCGGTAGGCGCGCAGCAGGCGCGGCTGCAGCCGTGCCAGCGCGCCCAAGGAGAGCAGCCGCTCCGCCAGCGGGCCGTGCAGGCGGGCCTGCAGCGACACGTAGCGCCCGCCATCCCACACGTCC
>JBGOUY010000225.1:0-7419 GCA_041477795.1 bacterium | reverse complement strand
GGATATCAAAGAGTTTTTCTCCCCTTGGCTATTTCAAGCAGCACCCGGGAGCTACCAATTTGCCGTGGCTATTCGCGATCCTGTACAATTATCGATGCCAAGGATACGCGAAGATTCTGAAAAGATTGCTGCGAAATTCTTTGAGATCCTAGGCATTTCCGTTAGCCAAGATTTTGATAGTGTTCTAAACGCCGTCGGGGACGCCCGTTATGCCGACACATTTGTGAGACTCACCCGACAGCTTGCACCGTCCGGTGGCATCGTTGAAAGTGTGGAAATTTCATCTATCAATCAGGAGAAACCTATCGTATTGGATCAAAATACTCGGAAGAAGATTAATCAAGAGTTGCGATCAGTAGTTCCTACTGATATCGAACTTATAGATGCAACGCCTACAGAAATTGTTGGTGTACTTCGTGGCGTACAACTTGATCACGACTGGCTTGAGGTCGTGACTGATAGCAACGAAACAATTCACGTCGCGGAGGCGAAAGATACGGTTGACGACGTTATTGGGCCGATGGTTAATAGGAGGGTCCTTGTCCGAGTTGTTCAGAGCAAAGGCAAGGTAAGGTATATCGACATTGAATTAGCAGAATGATTGCGCTCCGAGCTTTGGGAAATTATGAGACAGTCACCGCCTAGTCTCTGCGTGCGAGTAAGTATACCCGGCGTTCGCCTGCCGTGCTCCAGCGATGCGAGCGGTAGCGTGTGGTGTCGCGAAGCTGGAAATGCCGCCGCGGGCGGGACGGGCAGAGGCCCCGGCCCCTGCGCTCGTTCCACCTGGGGTCAAGGGAGCGTGCTCCCTTGCAGGGGAGCCCGAGGGGGCAGGCCCCCTCGGCGCCAGCGCCGGCCCCTCCGTTCACCCCGGCAGGTTGATGAGCGCCACCCCCAGCGCCACGCCCAGCGCGGCCAGCATGCGGCGCCGGCCGAAGGGCTCGCCCAGCTTCCACGTGCCGATCAGCGCGGCGAAGATGACGCCCGTCTCGCGCAGGGCGGCGACCGGCGCCATGGGGGCTTGGCTCAAGGCCCAGATCACCAGGGCATAGGCGGTCATGGAGAGCACCCCGGCCAGCAGCCCGGGGCCCAGCAGGCGCAGCGGGATGCGCGCCGGCCGGCGCAGGCGCAGCCAGGCCAGCACGCCCAGCCAGGGCAGGCCCTGCAGGAAGAACAGCCACGCCGCGTAGGCCACGGCGCCGTCCGTGCGCCGTACGCCGAGCCCGTCCGTAAGGGTGTAGCTGGCGATGATGACGCCGTTGCAGAGCGCCGCGGCGATGGCGCGCCGCTCGCGGCCCGTGGGCAGGCGGCCCTGCGCCGTGAGGCTGACGATGCTGGCGCAGACCAGCCCCACGCCCGCCCATTCCGTGGCCGGCAGCACCTCGCCCAGGGCCAGCGCCGAGACCAGCGCCAGCAGCATGGGCGCGCTGCCGCGGGCGATGGGATAGACCTGGCTCAGGTCGCCCTCGCGGTACATCCAGAGCAGCGTCAGCAGGTAGACGTAGTGGAGGGCGTTGGAGGTGAGCACGAACGGCCAGCTCGCCGGGGCCGGCAGCGGCAGGAAGGCCGCGAGCGCCCCGCCCAGCCCCAGCCAGACCGTGCTGATGAGCGCGAGGGTCACGACGCGGTCGCCCTCCACCTTGACCAGCGCGTTCCAGCTCGCGTGCAGCAAGGCCGCCGCCAGCACGACCGCTGTGATCCCCCAACTCAGGCTCATGGCGCGCTACCGCTCCGATGCAGGGGGCCGCTCAGGTGCCGCTCAGGCGCCGCTCAGGCACCCAGGTGCAGGACGACCACGCCCACGGCCACCCCGGCCGCGGCCAGGATGCGCCGCCAGCCGAAGGGCTCCTTAAGCACGAGCCGCCCGATCAGCGCCGCGAAGATGACGCCCGTTTCGCGCAGGGCCGCGATGGGGGCCATCGCCCCCTGCGACAGCGCCCACACCACCACGAAGTAGCCGAACAGGGAAAGGCAGCCCGCGACCATGGCCGTGCGCGCCCCGCTGCGCAGGAAGGGGCCCAGCGAGCGCCCGCGCAGGATCACGGCCACAGTCAGCATGGGCAGGCCGTCGAAGAAGAAGAGCCACGCGCTGTAGCCCAGGAAGCTGCCCGAGGCGCGCACGCCCAGGCCGTCCACCAGGGTATAGGCACCGATGAACACGCCGGTGGCGAGCGCGCAGCCCAGCGCGATGGCATCGGTGCGGCCGGCCCGCTGCGGCTCGAAGGTGAGGCTGGCCAGCCCGAGGGAGATCAGCGCCACGCCGGCCAGCTCCCAGCGCCCCAGCACTTCGCCCGCCACCAGGCCGGAGAAGGCCGCCACCACCAGCGGCGCGCTGCCCCGCGCCAGCGGGTAGACGCGGCTCAGGTCGCCCGCGCGATAGGCGAGGATGAGGAAGAGCTTGAAGCCGCTGTGGGTGAGCACGCCCGCGGCGATGTAGGGCCAGGCGGCCCGCGCCGGCGGCGTCACGAAGGGCAGCAGGGCTGCGCTGATGGCGCAGCTCACGCCGCTCACGGTGGCGATCATCAGCAGGGGGTCGCGGCCGGCCTTGACCAGCGCGTTCCAGCAGGCGTGCACGAAGGCCGCCAGCAGCACCAGCAGCGTGATGCGCGCTTCCAGGGAAAGACCCACGCTCGGCTCCGGGTGCGGCAACCTGCTGGTCCTGCACAGACGGGGTGTGGGTTCGTGGAGGAGGGAGGCGCCGCCCCCCTCCTCCACACCTCCACCCTCCGGCAGGGAGCAACGCCCCCTGCACCCCTTGCACATGAAGCAATTGTGCGACTGCAAAGCAGCCGCGCAAATCCATCAGGGGAGCAGCGCCGAACGCTTGCGCGAGGCGCCAACGGCACAGGGGGCGTGCTCCCTCGCAGCCGTTGTCTTGCAGCGGAACGCTCAGGTCCCCGCGACGCGGCTGCGCGGCTGGGCCTCGTCCACGGTGAGCTGCACGGTGCGCCGCCCGCGGTATTCGTTGAACCCCAGCCGCACGCGATACCACAGCTCCGGCTCCGCGACGAAGCCCGCGGCGAGGTTCCAGCCCACCATCTCCGCGCCGGAGGGCAGGCGCCACTTGAGGTGGCGGCCCTTGAGCACCTCGGGCGGCACGGTCACGGCGGCCTGCTCGAGCAGGAAGGCGGGCTCGTCGTTCTCCCGGCCGAAGGGCTCCAGGCGCGCGAGCTGCTCCACCAGCGCGGCATCGATGGCCTCGGGCCGGAGCCGCCCCTCCAGCAGCACCTGGGGCGCCGCGGCACCGGCCGCGAGCCGGGCGCAGGCGGCCTGGAAACCGGCCGTGAACTCGGCCAGGCGCGCTTTGGGCAGGCGGCAGCCGGCGGCCCCGGCGTGCCCGCCGTATTCCTCCAGCAGGTGCGCCCCGGCGGAGATGGCCTCGGTCACGTTCACGCCGGGCACGGAGCGCGCCGAACCCTTGCAGCTCGCGCCGTTCTCCGCCAGCACGAGGCACGGGCGGTGGTAGCGCTCCACCAGACGCGCGGCCACGATGCCGATGATGCCCTCGTGGAAGTCCGGCGAGGCGACCACGATCCCGGCCGCCGCCTCGCCGCTGCCCGCGCCAGCCGCCGCGCTGTTGGCTGACCCGTCCGCTGACCCGTCCGCCGCGCCGTCCCGCTCGATGCGGCGCACGGCCTCGCGGAACATGGCGTCGCCCTTGGCGCGGCGGGTGTCGTTCTCCTGCTCGAGCTGCGCGGCCAACTCCGCCACGCGGCCGGGCTCCTCGCCCAGCAACAGCTCCACGCCCAGCGCGCCCTCGGTCATGCGCCCGGCCGCGTTGAGGCGCGGGCCGATCTGGAAGCCCAGCGTGCGCGCGGTGACGAGGCCGTCGGGGCTGCCGTGCGAGCCGCCCTCCAGCAGCGCCTGCACGCCCGGGCGGCGCTGCGGGCGGTTCAGCACCGCCAGCCCGTGGTGCACCAGCACGCGGTTCTCCCCGCAGAGCGGCACCACGTCCGCCACGGTGGCGATGGCGACCAGGTCCAGGTAGTCCTTCAGGTTGGGCTCGGGCCGCGCGGCGCTCCACGCGTTGCGCTCGCGCAGGGTCTTGCGCAGGGCCGTCACCAGCTTGAAGGCCACGCCGCAGCCGGAGATCTGCTTGAAGGGATAGGGACAGCCCGGCTGCAGCGGGTTGACCACGATGCCCGCCGGCACGCCCGCCGGACGCGGCAGGTGGTGATCCGTCACGACGGTGTCGATGCCCGCCGCGTGCAGGCGCGCCACCTCGTCGCTGGCGGTGATGCCGTTGTCCACCGTGATCACCAGCGCCGGGCGCAGCGCCAACAGGGCGTCGGCGGTGCGCGGGGTGAGGCCGTAGCCGTGCTCGAAGCGGTTGGGGATGAAGTACTCGAGCTGCCGCGCCCCGGCCGCGCGCAGGAAGTGCGTCAGCAGCGCGCTGGACGTGATGCCGTCCACGTCATAGTCGCCCGAGACGACGATGCGCTCGTCCTGCGCCAGCGCGCGCAGGATGCGCTCCACCGCGGCGTCCATGCCCTTGAGCAGGAAGGGATCGTGCAGGTGCTCCAGGCGCGGGTTCAGGAACGCCTCGGCCGCCGCCGGGTCGGCCACGCCGCGCCGGATCAGGATCTCCGCCAGCAGCGGGTGCAGCCCCAGCTCCGCGCAGAGGCGCTCGCGCGCGGCGGCCGGTGCGGGCGGGTGGACGATCCAGCGGGGGGTCATACCGTGATCTTTGGGTGCTCCTTGCACGTCCCTGTGCACTGGGTGGCGGCGGTGCTGTCCACGGCGCGGTGGTGCGCGAGCGTAACGTGGATGCGCGCGAGCGGTCAATCGGAACGGAAACCGCAACGGCTTGGGAACCACAGATGAACCAACGGCCACAGCAACGGCTTTGGAACCGCAGATCAAGCAACGGCCACAGCAACCGCTTTGGAACCGCAGATCAGGCAACTGCGACGGCAACCGCTTTGGAACCGCAGATCAAGCAACGGCCACAGCAACCGCTTTGGAACCGCAGATGAACGCAGATGGACACAGATTGGGAACTGCACCCGGCACCGCAGGATGGTGGCGCGGGGCCGCCCCCTGGGCCCTCTCTGAAGGAAGCGTTTATCGGATTAACAAAAGCTGAGGAGGGGAGCCAGTGAAGATCATTCTTTCAAACGATATGGTTCAAGCAGGGCTAAGACAGCTTGAGGTATCTCATCTATTTGGAATTGCGGGGTGGGACGTTGGACCGATGGAGAAGGTTGCTGTTGCGAAGATTTTTGAAGCGATGGCAAAAGCTTCAAGAGTTCCCCTCGAAATCCATAAAGCTGAAGACCGAGATTCCATACTTCGTGGCCGTGCTCTTTGAGTCCATCAATACCAATGCGCTTGTTTGGAGGCTTCGGATTCGTGCTGTATGGCTTGTTTCCAATTGATGCGGGGCCAGTGCGGCGTGGATCATTTGGGTCAACTGGAACATGCAAGTGCGGATGTGCGATTATCCCACGAATCTTCCAGTACTTACTGAGGTCTTGATTAAGATCAACCCAGCGCCGAAAAAGATGATTGTCTTCGCCTAGATAAAAAAGAAGACAGTCTGTAATAATCCTCATGCGTGTCTGAAAGCTATTGTTTGCATAATAGATAATGCTTGCGATGCGAAACCCAGATGGAGTCCCAATGGCGTCTGCAAAGATTTCAATGAGGCAACGCTCTGCAAGTTGCCACGACACCATTGCATGACCGTAGTGAAGATAGAACTCCTTATCTTCCTCAAGCAATGGATACTCAATCGATTGCTCGTCGTCCATGTTTAGAAACTCGTCCTCAACACCATGTCAAATATTCCGCCATGCTTCTGGCACATATTGTATCGGAACTCAAATTCGGCGACCTAGAGCGGCAGATATTTCTTGCTGACATTGTGGGAATTTCCCCCGATGTCGCGCGTGGAAGGGCGACCCAATAGCCCATAACCGGAATGCTCATCGGTCGCCGGCAGGCCGCCGCTGTCCGCGACGGTCTCATGGACAAAGCGATCCAGGTCGCTGCCGTAGCGCCTGCTGAATTCGATCGGGAAGATTCGCGGGCTCGTGGCGGCTCCAGGTCTCTGAAGGGGTTTACTTGATGCCAGCGTAGGAGGGTGTGATTTCGGTGTAAAGGCGATAATCGCCTGTGGGATGGGATCGCGACGCGGCACCTCACCCCGCCCCGCATCCTGCGGGGCCGCCCCTCTCCGCTAGGCAGAGAGGGGCAACCACGGCGGATCGTGCCGCCGATGCAGAAGCCCCTTCCCTGCCTAGCGGGGAAGGGGTTGGGGGATGGGGTCGCGGCGTGGGGCCTCCCCCTGGCCCCCTCCGAAGGAGGGGGAACCCACCGCGATCCGTCGACTCGCGCCCCCTCCTTGGGAGGGGGCCGGCACGCCGCAGGCGGGACGGGGGGAGGCCCCGCAGTTCGTGTCCCCTTTTTCCCCCGTTCTCCCGCTTTCCGCCCAATCATTCCTGCTGCATTTCGTCGCCGGTTGTGCTAGAGTGGTTCTTCGCCAGGCCGCCCAGGGAGCGGCTTGGCGCCTCATGCAGAAAAATTGCGAAACGGACCCAGTTGCAGCTCGGCCCTGCTCCCCTCCCTGCCTAGCGGGGAGGAGCTGGGGGAGAGGTGCCGTTTCCAGAAGGGGTGCGCGAGGGGTGCCAACCCCTCGCACGCTGTTGCTGTTGCCCTCTCCGCAAGGTGGAGAGGGCCGGCCCGCAGGATGCGGGTCGGGGTGAGGTCGCAGTTCATTTTTCCAAACGGAGCCAATTTCTATGGCGACGAAGAAACAGATCAAGGCGAACCGGAAGAACGCGAAGAAGAGCACGGGACCGAAGACCCCCGCGGGCAAGGCGAAGTCCGCGCAGAACGCCACCAAGCACGGGCTGCTTTCGCGGCAGCCCGTGCTGCCGAACGAGGACGGCGCGGAATACGAGGAATTGCGCTTGAGCCTGATCCACGAGCTGTGGCCGGAGGGAGAGCTGGAGAAGCAGATCGTGCACCGGCTGGCGGCGGTGCAGTGGCGGCTGGCGCGCGTGCCGCTGATCGAGTCCGAGCTGTTCGCGGCGCTGCGCGTGGACGCGATGGGCCGGGTCGAGGGACTCGGCGCCGCCTGGGCGCGGGACGCGAGTCCGTACGGCGGGGCGCTGGCGCGGCTCTCGCGCTACGAAACGGCGCTGGAGCGCAACGCGGCGCGGCTGCTCGCCGAGCTGCGGCGGTTGCAGGGTGAGCGCCGCAATGAGGACCAGCGGGACGCCCGCGCGGCCCGGGAGCAGCAAGGCGAGTGGTGGGAGCGCGCGGCGGAGTTGTGGCCCGGCGCGCCGCCGATCACGGGGGGGCGGCCGGGAGCGCCCGGCCCGCTGGTCTCCCCCGCCTTGGGCGGGGGTCGGGGCCTGTCCCGAGCAACGTCGAGGGGGGAGGCCCCGCCGGCGCGAGCCGGGCGAGGGCCTGTCC
>JBGOUY010000145.1:0-10684 GCA_041477795.1 bacterium | reverse complement strand
CTGCTTGCTGCGGCTGGGGTGGCGCAGCTTGCGCAGGGCCTTGGCCTCGATCTGGCGGATGCGCTCGCGGGTGACGTCGAAGTCCTGGCCGATCTCCTCGAGGGTGTGGTCGCGGCGCTCGCCGATGCCGAAGCGCATGCGCAGCACCTTCTCCTCGCGGGGCGTCAGGGACTTGAGCACCTGGCGCGTGCTCTCGGTGAGGTTCTGGTTCATGGCCATGTCGTCGGGGAGCGAGATCTTCGAATCCGGAATAAAGTCGCCCAGGTGCGAGTCTTCCTCCTCGCCGATGGGCGTCTCCAGGCTGGTGGGCTCCTTGGCGATCTGGAACACCTTGCGCACCTTGTCCAGCGGCAGGTCGAGGATCTTGGCGATCTCCTCCGGCGTGGGCTCGCGCCCGAGCTCCTGGACGAGCTGGCGGCTGGTGCGCAGCAGCTTGTTCATCGTCTCGATCATGTGCACCGGCACGCGGATCGTGCGGCCCTGATCGGCGATGGCGCGGGTGATGGCTTGGCGGATCCACCAGGTGGCGTAGGTGGAGAACTTGTAGCCGCGCCGGTACTCGAACTTGTCCACCGCCTTCATCAGGCCGATGTTGCCCTCCTGGATCAGGTCCAGGAACTGCAGCCCGCGGTTGGTGTACTTCTTGGCGATGCTGATGACGAGGCGCAGGTTGGCCTCGGTGAGCTGGCTCTTGGCCCGCTTGACCTTGCGCTCCGAGGCGATGAGCTGGGCGATCTCCTTGTCGAATTCCTCGCGGCTGACCTCGGTCTGCTCGATCAGCTTGGCGATGCGGTTCTCGCCGATGCGCACCTTTTCCAGGAAGCGCCGCGCCACGCGGGGCGGATAGTCGGAGATGACCAGGATGCGCGCCGAAGCCGTCTCGCGCGAGCGGTTATCCTTGGCCTTCAGCCAGCGCTCGGTGAGGGCCTCGATCTTGTCCGCGTCGCCGCCCAGCTCCTTCTGGTGCCGGCTCAGCTGGCGGCTGGTGTGGTTGATCTTGTCGCGGTGCTGCAGCATCACGCTGCACATGGAGTCGATCTGGCGCGAGTTGAAGTTGATGCTCTTGATGCCCTCGGCCATCTCCGCGCGCAGCTTGCGGGCGCCCTCCACGTCCCGTGCCGCCGGGCGCTTCTTCTTGCGCAGCTTCTCCAGCTTGTCCCAGGCGACCTGCACGCGCTCCAGCGCCTCCAGCACCTTGGCGACGGCGACGCCCTCTTCCTCGATGACGTTGTCGTCCTCGTCCATGCCGGAGATGATCTCCTGCACCTTGATCTTCCCGTTGCGCAGCTTGGCGCCCAGGTTGAGCAGGTAGCGCGCCACCAGGGGCGAGCGCGCGAGCACCTCGATCATGTCGCGCTGGCCGTCCTCGATGCGCTTGGAGATCTCCACCTCCTCCTCGCGCGTGAGCAGCTTGATGTAGCCCATCTCGCGCAGGTACATGCGCACCGGGTCGTCCGTGCGCGTGTCCGCGGTGGGCTCCAGGTCCAGCTCCTCGGTTTCCTCGTCCTCGCTGGGCGCGGCGGCCTTGGCCAGGCTCACGTTGCCCGCGCTGTCGATCACCTCGATGTTCATCTCGGACAGGATCATGAAGATCTCGTCCAACTGCTCGGCGTTGGACTCGCCGGAGGGCAGCGCATCGTTGATCTCGTCCAGCGTCAGGAAGCCCTTCTCCTTGCCGTTGGCGATGAGCTGCTTGATGACCTTGCTGTGGTCGCTCGCCTCCACGCTGGCCGGCAGCTCGTGCAGCTCGGGCTCGGCGCCCTTGCCTTTGGGCTTGCGGCTGATCTTGATCGGCTTGCTGGGCGGATGTTTGCTAATCGGATGTTTGCTGGTCGTCGCGGTAGCTTTCATAACCTTTCTGGAATGGGCGGTGAGTGCCGAATTCTGGCCGCTGGTCGGAATGGCATCTCCCTCACGCAAAGGGTGCAATCAGGCGGTGGTGTAGCGACAGATCAGCGGGACTGCGGGAATGAGGTGGCCGGCATTGGGGTTGAAGACGGTCGCGTCAGGGGCGCATTCGGCACGGTGGCCGCTGGCCGCCCGGATCCGGTCTTCTGATTGTCGCGGTCCGGCATATCTCCGCAAACCCACTCGGGCAGCGAGGTCTTTTGCACAAGAACGATGCACCGACCCCGATCTATTATATTAGCATTCGTCCCGTCCAGTCGCAACGGATTTGCAAGCCAGATTCATGCCGCCAGGCCCTTGGGGGCGCGGCGGAGCGGCGGACGCAAGGCGGCGCCTTGCCGCCGGCCCCTCAGGCCGCGCGGATGCCGGCAGCGCGAACGGACGGCGGCGGATTTTCGCCCCCGCAGCCGCGCCGGGCGCACCCCCGCGCGGGGGCCCGTGTTGCAACGCGGGGCGCCGCCGGTTATAAGGGCATAGCCAAACGCATCCGGGGGAGCTGCCTCGGGGGGGAGGCGATGACTTTCCGCAGCGCCGCTCCCGCTCTCTATAGGTCAGACGCCACCGCTGGCCCGCCGGTTCACCGGACTCGCGTCCGGCGGGCGCCCTGCCCCACCTCTCGTCCACACGGCCGCCATGGGAAACCACCAGGCCCAACGCGGGATCGCGCTGCTGCGGATCGTGGTGGGGGCCTGGCTCCTGCGCAGCGCCCTCTCGCACCTGGTGTGGAGCCCCTGGCCCTGGGCCACGCCCTACTGGGTGCAGGTCGTGACCAGCGGGCTGGCCCAGCACGCCCTGGATCATCCCTCGTTCTGGGTGCGCTACTTCATCCAGCAGGCGCTGCTGCCCAATGCGGAGGCCTACGTGGGCAGCACGGTGGTGCTGGAGCTGCTCGCCGGCGTCTCGCTCACCTTCGGCCTGCTCACCGTGCCCGGCGCTTTCATCGCCGCGCTGCTCGCCTTGAGCGGCGGCCTGCTCACCCATTACCAGAGCGACTTCCTGGCCGGCTTCTACCTGATCCAGGGCACGGCCGCGCTGGTGTTCCTCTTCACGCGCGCCGGCCGGCGCTGGGGCCTCGATGCGGTGCTGATGGAGATCAAGTCGAACGCCCTGCTCTGGTAAGGGGAACAGCCATTTTGCCGCTGATTAACGCGGACCAATGCAGAAGGGGTTTTTCAAATCCGCGCTGAACCGCAGTGGATCGCGGTCCACGGAGCCCGCAGCCCATCATGCGCATCACAGAGGCCCGGACGAGGGCGTAGACCGTCGTTCAGGGTGAAAGCCGATAGTCGTTGCGGAGGGAGCAAAACTACAATCCGCGTTTATCCGCGTTCAGCAGCGGCAGACCTGCCGTTCAGGCCCCGAAGCGCTCGATGCGGATAAGCTGGGTCTCGCCGGCGATGAAGTCCAGCGGGGCGATCTCGCGCAGGCTCTTCTGCACGTCCGCCTCGCGCGCCTGGTGCGTGAGGAGGATGACCTGCACCGGCTCGTCCGGGTGCGCGGAGCGCGCGGGCTGCATCATCGACTGGATGGAGATGTTGTTGTCGCCCATCACGCGCGTGATGCTCGCCAGCACGCCCACGCGGTCCAGCACCTGGAAGCGCAGGTAGTACTCGGAGCGGATGTGGTCGATCTTCATCACGGGCAGCGCGCGGATCGCCTCGCGCATCACCGAGAGCGCGGGAATCTTGGTGCGGATGCCGGCGCGCAGGTTGCGGGCGATGTCGATGATGTCGCTCACCACCGCGCCGGCGGTGGGCGGCCCGCCGGCCCCGCGGCCGTAGGACATGGTCTCGTCCACGTTGTCGCCGGTGAGCAGCACGGCGTTGTACACGCCGTTGACCGAGGCGAGCAGATGCTCGTGGGACACCAGGGTCGGGTGCACGCGCGCCTCCACCTCGCCATTGCTGGACTTGCCGATGGCCAGCAGCTTGATGGCGTAGCCCAGCGCGTGGGCGTAGGTGATGTCCATCGGCGTGATGCCGCGGATGCCCTCCACGTGGATGTCGCGGTAGCGCACCATGGTGCCGTAGGCCAGGTTCACCAGCACGGCCAGCTTGTGCGCGGCGTCGATGCCGTCCACGTCGAAGCTGGGGTCGGCCTCGGCGTAGCCCAGGCGCTGCGCCTCGGCCAGCACCGCCTCGAAGGACGCGCCCTCCGCGGACATGCGCGTGAGGATGTAGTTGCAGGTGCCGTTCACGATGCCGGAGATTTCCACGATGCGCTCGCTGGCCAGGCCCTCCTTGAGGGCGCGCAGCACCGGAATCCCGCCGGCCACCGAGGCCTCCATGCCCAGCGCGAGGTCCTTCTCGTAGACCTTGCTGAAGACCTCCTGCGCGCACTCGGCGAGCAGCGCCTTGTTGGCGGTGACGACCGGCTTGTCGGCATCCAGGGCCCCCAGCACGACCTGCTTGGCCACCGTGATGCCGCCGATCAGCTCGACCACGATGTCGATCTCCGGATCGCCCAGGATGCTGGCCGGGTCGCGCGACACCGCGATGCCCGTCAGGTCCACCGCGCGCGCTTTTTCCGGGTGGGCCACCACCGCGCGCTTGATGCGCACGCCCGTGCCCAGCCGCGCCCGGATCAGCTCCTGGTTGCGGCGCACGATCTCCACCACGGAGGCGCCGACCACGCCCACGCCGAACAACCCGATCTGAATATCGCGCATGGCAGGCGGCAAGGCGTTGATGGGCGGTCGAACGAGTGGGATAATCGCGTGGGGCGATGGGTTCGAAGCGGCCATACGTACCGCTTCCCGCAGCATTGGGCAAGTCCGCCGCACGGAGCACCCCGATTCAGGAGCTGACCATGTGGAAGTGGCTGCTGCTCGCCCTCTTCTGTGCCTTCGTGGCCCTGGAAGTGTCCGTGCTGCTGCTGGTGGGCGGCTGGCTGGGCGTGGGCTGGACGCTCGTGTGGATGATCGGCTCGGCGCTGCTGGGCGTGATGATGGTGCGCGTGGCGGGGCTGCACGCCCTGATGCGGATCCATCGGCGCCTGCGCGAGCAGGAGCTGCCCACCGATGAGCTGCTGGACATGGCGATGATCCTGCTGGGCGGCATGCTGTTGATCGCCCCGGGCTTCATCTCCGATGCGATCGGCCTGCTGCTGGCGCTGCCCCCGGTGCGCTGGCTGGGGCGCCAGGCGTTCCACCTGTTCTACGGGGACTACCTGCCCGTGCCCTTCCCCCCCGGGCGCGGCGCCGCCGACGACGTGATCGAGATTCGCGCCGACACCTGAGTGCAACGGAGCGCAACCCCGCGCAACCGACCCGCGCCGCGTGCCGTGCCGGCCCGCATCCGGCGGGCGGCTGCGGTTCGATGGGGCTTCGATGGGGCGGGCCCCATCCCCACCGCGGCCGGCAGGCGGGAGTGCAACACGGACCATGGCCGACCTGTACGCCATCGTGGGCAGCATCGACCGCGCGCGCTTCATGCTCGAGGCGCGTGTGCCCTACCTGCAGTTGCGCTTCAAGGAGCGCCCGCTCGAGCCGCACCGCGCGGAGATCGTGGCGTGGGCGCAGCGCTACCCGGCCACCCGCGTGATCGTCAACGACGACCTGGCGCTGGCCCTCTCCCTGGGCGTGTGGGGCGTGCACCTGGGGCAGGAGGACCTGGCTCGCTACGAGCCCGCCACCGTGCGCGCGGCGCCCCTGCGCATCGGCATTTCCACCCACGACGATGCGGAAGCCGAGCGCGCGGAAGCGTACGGCGCGGCCCTGCTCGGCTTCGGCCCGATCTTCGCCACGGACACCAAGGTCCTCAAGCACGCGCCGCAAGGCGTGGCCCGCCTGCGCGAGCAGGTGCGCCGCTCGCGCCTGCCGCTCGTGGCCATCGGCGGCATCACGGGCGAAACGCTGGACGCCGTGGCCGATACCGGCGTGCCCATGGTGGCCATGATCGCCTATCTGGAGCGCTTCACCACGCCCGCCGAAGTGCTCGGCCTCATGGCGCGCCTGCAGCGCCCGGGCATCCAGGGCCCGCGCTAGCAGGGCGCTCCGAGTTAACCAGGTGCGCAGGCAACTCCCGCACGAGCGCCCCTGCGCGCGGGGCCTCATCCCCCGCCGGCTGACGCCGGCTCCTCCTTCTCCAAATGGAGAAGGCTGTCCCATCCACCCCTGAGCGGGGCGTGCGGCGGCAGTTCCTCTCTCCCTGGGGAGAGAGGTGGCACGCCCCGGCAGGGGCGTGACGGAGTGAGGCTCGCGCCGCCCGCAGGCTGCGACCCGCGTCCGCCCCGGCCGGACCCAGCCAAGAAGAGGCCGATCCGCCTCCGGCTGCCCGCTCGTTGAGCAGCACTGCCCAACGGTGTGGCGCCCTGCCCACAGGTGCTGACAGGGGACCCGCAGCCAATACCACTGAAATCGCTTGCGAATACCTAAAATAACCCATTTTCTTACAAACTGTGGTGGGAACGCCGCAGTCCACAGCGGGGACGGAAACGCGCCGCCGCGCGGCCCGCCGCGCCCTCCGCCGGGCGGCGTCCCCGGCAGCGGAAACCCATGCCGGATCAGTTCATTGCCGCGCCGGGCGGGGCAGGCCAGGGGGCGCGGCACGGTCCGTGAATTGGAGAGGATGCATGCACCCGCGCGACGGGCACAACCGGCCGGCTGAACGCCTGGCCGCATCGAACGCGCGGCCCCGCGGAATCATCCGCGCTCCGCATGGGAGGACGCCATGAAACGCAAAGGCACCCAAGAGATCACGCAGCAGGACGTCTCCGCCGCGTTGGCCCGCTTCCTCAAGCAAGGTGGCATCATCAGGCAGCTTCCGGCGCAGCGCTTCCAGATGGTGGGCACGGTGGGTGGCGAGAAGTACCAGGCCTACGAGTCGCTCACCGATCTGCCGGTCATCGCCGAAGCGACCGAACGCGTCGCCTGATCCTTCCGCAGCATCCGCGCTGACCCTGCGCGGAACGGCCGCCGCCGCCCCTGCGCGGCATGGCGGCCCGCCCGCGCGGCCTTGCCATTCCCCCCCGTTCAGCTTACGCTTTACGAGAAGGCGTATGGGTCGGCGTGGCTCCCACTTCTGCTGATCGTTTTTCCTACGGATCCTATGGACAGCAACAGCACCTCCATTATCTGGGAAAAGCATCCGGAGCTGAAGAATCCGCTGATGATCACCGCGTTCGAAGGCTGGAACGACGGCGGCACGGCGTCCACCAATGCCATGCGCCGGCTGATCAAGGCCTTCGAGGCCGAGCGCTTCGCGCGCCTGGACCCGGAAGACCTGTACGTGTTCACGGAGAACCGGCCCATCGTGAAGCTGGTGGAAGGCCGCACGCGCAACATCAATTGGCAAAGCAACGATTTCTACCACGCGCACCTGCCCGGCACGGATCGCGACGTGATCCTGTTCCTGGGCGTGGAGCCCAACCTGCGCTGGCGCACCTACTGCTCCGATCTCACCGCCATGGCGCAGCAGCACAACTGCAACACCGTGGTGACCCTGGGCGCCTACCTGGCCGACGTGCTGTACACGCTGCCCGTGCAGGTGACCGGCTTCGCCAGCAATGCCGAGATCGAGGAGAAGCACGGCCTGCGCCGCTCCAACTACGAGGGCCCCACCGGCATCGTGGGCGTGTTCACCGACTATTGCCGCCAGCAGGACCTGAGCACGCTCAGCCTGTGGGCAGCGGTGCCCTATTACATCTCCATTCCCAATCCCAAAGCGGTGCACGCGCTGTTGTCCAAGCTGCGGGCGATCTTCGAGATCGAACTGGACCTGTCCTCGCTGGAAAAGGACGCGGACAACTTCGACAACGAGATCAACGACGTGGTGGCCAAGGACCCCAACGTCGCCGCCTACGTGCGGGAGCTGAAGAAGCGCGAGTTCCTCAACTAGCGGGGCCGCCTCCGTTCGGTCGCTGCGCGGCCGGTGGCGCGCGGGTCCGCACCTGGCCGCTCCTGGCCGCACCTGGCCGCCCGGGCCCCTGCGGGCCGCGACGCTCTGGGGGGAGGCCCTGAGATCAACGACCCGCCGCACGACACCGATGATCCCGGCCGCCCTCTCTCCGCTGCGCTATCACCCGCTCAGTCGGCACTATCGGCGCCGCTTCGGCTGCAAGGTGTACAAGGTCAGCGTGTCCGTGGCGCAGACCTGCCCCAACCGCCAGGGGCAGGGCGGCCTGCGCGTGTGCACCTTCTGCGACGAGTGGGGCTCGGCCGCCTACGAGGAGACCGTCGCGCTGCCGCTGCGCGAGCAGATCCGGCGCAACGCGGCGCGCATCCGGGCGCGCTACAAGGCTGACAAGTTCCTCGTGTACTTCCAGGCGTACACCAACACCTTCGAGCGCATGGCCCGGCTGCAGGAATGGTACGAGACCGCGCTCGCCGCGCCGGACGTGCTGGGCATCGTCGTCGGCACGCGGCCGGACTGCCTGCCCCCGCGCGTGCTGCGCCTGCTGGCCGGCCTGGCGCGGCAGGCCTACGTGGGCGTGGAGCTGGGCGTGCAGACCCTGGACGACGGGCAGCTCGCCTTCCTCTCCCGCGGGCACGACGCGGCGGCCTCCCTGCGCGCCCTGGAGCGCCTGCGCGAGCACCCGGAGCTGGAGGTGTGCGCGCACCTGATGTTCGGCCTGCCGGGCGAGAGCGCTGCGCAGCTTGCCGACACGGCCCAGGCCCTCGCCGCGCGCGGCGTGCAGGGCGTCAAGCTGCACAACCTGCACGTGCTGCGTGGCACGCCGCTGGAGCGGCTCTACCGCGCCGGGCGCTTCACGCCGATCGACCTGCCCGCCTACGCCGAGCGCGTGCGCGGGTTCCTGGAGCACCTGCCGCCCGGCGTCGTGGTGCACCGCCTCAATGCCGTGGCCTCGCGCTGGGAGGACGTCGTGGCGCCCGACTGGGCGCGCCAGAAGCTGGCGCCGACGCAGTTCATCCTGGCGGCGCTGGAGCGCGCCGATAGCTGGCAGGGCAAGCGTTGCACTGAGGCTGGCGCCAGTGCCGACACGGAGTTGGCGGCAGAAGCGCTGCCACCGGCGCAGGCCGGCGGGGAGGTGACGGCGTGGGCCTGATCCGCCTGCTGTTGTTTGCCGTGGTCGCCGCGGCGGCCTACGTGCTGTTCCGGCGCGTGCTGGCGGCACCCCCGCGCCCGCCGCGCGTGGACCCCATGCGCGACGACCGCCTGGGTCGCCTGGTGCAGGATCCCCAGTGCGGCGTCTACGTGGACAGCGACGTGGCCGTGCGCCGCAAGGCGCCCGACGGCGAGCTGTTCTTCTGCAGCAAGACCTGCGCCGACGCCTACTTCGAGAAGGCCCGCCACGGAGCCTGAGCGATGGCCCTGCGCGCCATGGAGTTTGCCGGCGCCTGGTATCCGGGCGATGCGGCGGGCTGCGAGCGGCACATCCGCGACTGGTGGCGCGAGGCGCCCGCGCAGAGGCGCACGCCCGCTGCGCCGCCGGAACCCCGACCCGCTGCCGAACCCGCTGTCCCGCCCGCAGCTCCGCCCGCGTGGCTGGGCGTGGCGCCCCACGCCGGCTGGGTCTACTCCGGCGCCCTGGCGGCGCGGACGTTCCAGGCGCTGGCCGCTGCGCCCGACGTACAGCTCGCGATCGTGCTGGGCGGGCACCTGCGCGCCAGCGACCCCATCGTGGCCATGGTGGAGGGCGAGTGGCAGACGCCCTTCGGCCCGCTGGCCATCCACGGCGGCTTCCGCGACGAGCTGACGCCGCTGCGTCCGCTGCGGCTGGAGACGGCGGAGCGCAACGTGCCCGACAACTCCACCGAGCTGCAGTTGCCCTTCGTGCGCTATGCCTTCCCGCACGCGGAGCTGCTGCCGCTGCGCGTGCCGCCCGGGCCGCTGGCCCTGGCGTTGGGGCAGCGCCTGGCCGCCTACCTGGAGCGCACGGGGCTGCGCGCGGTGGCGGTGGCCTCCACGGACCTCACGCACTACGGCCCGGGCTACGGCTTCGAGCCGCACGGCCGCGGGCCGCCGGCCCTGCGCTGGGTGCGCGAGGAGAACGATCCGCTCTTCATCGCCGCGCTGGAGAGCGGCGAGGCCCAGCGCGTGCTGGACGTGTCCCAGCGCTGCCAGAACGCCTGCTCCGCCGGCGCCGTGGCCGCAGTGGCGGAGGTGGCGCGGCGGCGCGGTGCGCGCTTCCAGGCGCTCGGCTATGCCACCAGCGCCGATGCGAGGCCGGGCGAGTCCCTCAACTTCGTGGGCTATCTGGCGGGCGTCTACCGCTAGAAGCAGCCTCAAGAATGCGGCGGCGCGAACCTCACCCTGGCCCGCTGCCGCGGGCCTGCCCCTCTCCGCAAACGGAGAGGGGCGCAAAGCCGCCGTCTTGGCCGATTCCGGCGCCCCCTTCTCCGTTTGCGGAGAAGGGGGATGGGGGATGAGGTCGCCGCGGCGACGCAATCAGGCATTTTTGAGATAGCTTCTAGCGGCAGCCAGCGGGCGATCGGGTGCGGGACCGCTCCCCGCCCCGCATTCTGCGGGGCTGCGACGCGGGGGCCTCCCCCTGACCCCCTCCGAAGGAGGGGGAAACGCCAGCGGTGCGTAGGCGCTCGCCCCCTCCTTGGGAGGGGGCGGTCACGCCGCAGGCGTGACGGGGGCGGTCCCAGCGCGCCCGCTAGGCGATGGGCTCGCCGTCGCGCGCGGCGGGTGTTGCCTTGCACGGCGCGGTGGGGGGGGACACGGGCGGTGCCGCAGGCGGGACGGGCGCCGGGCTCGCGGCCTTGCCGCCGGCGGGTGGCGGGCCCGCCACGGACTTCGGCGGCGCGGCCTTGGCCCGCTTGGGCTGGCCGATGCGCTTGAGCCGCCGCATGAGCAGGAAGTACAGCCCG
>JBGOUY010000216.1:0-7774 GCA_041477795.1 bacterium | reverse complement strand
CTGATCGCCCATCTGCAGGCCGGCGAGGAAGTCGGCGACCAGCGTTACCGGATGCCCGCTGCGGTCGAACAGTTGGGCTCCCATCGGTTCGATGCTGATGCCCAGTACCGCGAAGTTCGTCGCATCGATGGCCGTCACGGGACCCCGCAGCTGCACCGGATCAGTCGGTGCGTTGCCGGTCGTCTTGATCTCCGTCGCGAACACCGTCGTGCCGTCGCTGAAGCCGTCCACCTCCACCTGTGTGGTTGGAGGCGCGCCGCCGAAAACCTGTTCATCGTCCTCGGTGATGGGCGTGATCTGCACCGGGATGCCGAGCAGGGTCATGGAGCGCATATTCGTATCCATCGCCGTCACCGCTGCCACGATGCGCACGCGCTGTTCGCTGAACTTGATGTGGGATGCATCGAGTACGCCCGAGCCGATGTCCAGCGTGCCCAGCACCTCGACGCGGGCGCCGACGACCAGGTCGGTGCTGCTGCCGTCCTCATAAACCGTGCTGGAGGTCGTCCGCACCGGCTGCCCGTTGACCTGGAACGTCGGCAGCACGCTCGGCCCGATCGCGGTGACGAAGCCTTCCAGCTCGACAAGCGTGCCAACGCTGAGCTCGGGTGGCAACTCGATGCCGGGCCTGACGCACTCGACTTTCGTGGCCACCAGATCCGGCAGCGTCGCGCTGATGAGCCCGGCGTAGCGGGGGTCCGCCGTGGCCGTCACCTTGACCGGGTCGCCAGGGGTAAAGCCGAAGTCGCAATTCGTGAGCGCCGGGCTGCCGAACTGCACGCCCTGGCTGCCGATCGTGAAACTCGTGCCGGTCGGGACAGTTGCAATGGTGCCCGTGATGCGCCAGGCGAGCGTGCCGGGGTCAAGCTCCAGGCGCGTGGCCTGGATGGCGCCGCCGGCGCTGGTGTTGCCGCTCACCGCGACGACGTCGCCCAGTTTCAGTGTCGTCACGTCCAGCCCGGTCGGTTTCGTCTGTGCGGTGACGAGCACGGGCTGGCCCAGCACGGCCAGCGCCGGGGCCACCGCGGTGACGGGCCCGATCAGAAGGTGTTCCGCGACCACATGCACGGCTGTGCCGCTGGTGAAATTCGCGTCCACGTCCGTGCCCACGTCCACGCGCGCCACCAGCCCATCCTGCAGCTCGTTGACGGTCTTCGCATCGCCGTCGATACGGATGTCGGTGGTGTCCCTGGTCGTGAAGATGCGCGTGCCGTTGAGCGTGACGCTGCCCGTGACGTTGCTGGCCACGGCCAGGGGCTGCGCCCCGACCGAAGCGGGTGTGGCAGGGGCGAGGGTAACGTTCGTGATGGTGCCCTTGCCCGTGCCGCCAATGCCGCCGCCGGCCACCTGGCCGCCCGCCGGGTCCGACGATCCGCCGGACTGGCACGACGCGGCCAGCAACGACAGCAGGAACGCCAGCGGCACCCACCATCGGCCGCCACGGGCTCGACCGGTCAATCCTCGGACTCGCACTCTTCCTCGAAGTAATAGATGCCGACCCCGGCCCGCATGCGCCCGGTGCCCTGCACCGAGGGATTCGCATCGCGGTCCAGCGCGGACAGTTCCCGATCCAGGCGCTGCAGCAGTTCGAAGGCCTGGGTCGCCGCCGCGCCGCGAAAGGCCCGCAGCGGCTCGACGGGCAGGTTGTCGTAGGACACCTTGAGCTGCAGGCGCGATTGCTCCGGCGGGCGGCTCAGGTTGTGATCGATGGTGGTGACCAGATCGGCCACGTCGCTGCCCAGGATGGCCAGCTTTTCCTCGTCCGTGTGCGCAGGAATGTAGGCCTTGCTCTCCAGGTGGATCGCACCCTGCGCATCCTCCCGCACGGCGCCCACGCGCAGCAGCTCATCCAGCATGGCGCGCGCGGGGACGTCCCCGCTGAAGCGGCGCACCAGCTCGCTGAAGCTGGCCCTGCCGCCTTCCAGCGGCAGCGGGGCGGGCTCTCCGCGGGCATCCAGGAAGGCCGCAGCGCGGCACCAGCCTCCGATCACGCGCACGGCGCGGTTGTAGCTGTCCTGCAGCGCCTCATCGGAGAGCGCTGGCAGGTGCGAGACGCGCGTGACTTCCTTGCGGGTGAGGCCTGTGATGATGGCGGCCCGTGAAATGCTGGGCTTGCGCCCGGGGATGCCGAACTCGCTCAGGGCCAGCTCCACGTAGACGCGCTTGGCCAGCTCAACGAATGCCCCCAGCGACACGCCGTGCCGCAGCAGGAGGCGCACCAGCGGCTTGAGCAACCGGACGATGGCGGCCTGCAGGGCAGTTTGTGGCGATGAACCCATGATTTGGGATATTATTCCCAATTCCTCCGGCTGTCAACGCGGGTCTTGCGGGGGGTGGTAAGGGGCGGGGCGGGCGGCTTCGACCGTGACGACCGGCATCGCTCCTCGCTCCGACCGGTGCCCGCGGCACCCGTGCGCCCCAGGTCATCCATCCAGGTGTCGAAGCCGAAGCGGCGCTAAGCGCCGCCGAAGCGATATTTCTTCTCCAGGCGCAAGCTGACGCGCGAGATGAAGAAGCACAGCACCCAGTACAGGGCTGCGGCGAATACGTAGGCCTCGACGATCCTGCCGAGCCAGCGGGGATTGGCCGTAGCGGCCTCAGCGATGCCCAGCAGGTCCAGCAGCCCGATGATAGCGACCAGGGAGGTGTCCTTGAGCAGGCCGATGAAGGTGCTCACCAGCGGCGGGATGACCATGCGCAAGGCCTGCGGCAGCACCACCAGCACCATCCGCTGCGCGTAGTTCATGCCCAGAGCGGTGGCGGCCTCTTCCTGGCCCTCCGCAACCCCTTGCAGGCCGCCGCGCACCACTTCGGCCAGGTAGGCGGCGGCGAAGAGCAGGATGCCGATCTGGGCGCGCAGCACCTTATCGATTTCCGTGCCGCCGCGGAAGAAGAGCGGCAGCATCACCGTGGACATGAACAGTACGGTGATCAGGGGCA
This sequence comes from bacterium, assembly GCA_041477795.1. Taxonomy (GTDB): domain Bacteria; phylum SAR324; class SAR324; order SAR324; family JACQKK01; genus DATFMP01. The sequence continues at coordinate 4,834 of JBGOUY010000216.1, read as the reverse complement.
CCCCGCGGATCGTTTCGATGTAGGTCACGCAGAGCGCCCTGACGAGCGGCATCCGGCTGCGCCGCCCAAGCGCCAGCACGATCCCGACCGGACAGGCCAGCACGATCCCGCCCGCGGCCAGGACCAGCGTCAGCAGCAGGCCGCCCCAGCGCGAGGTGTCCACCCGCACCAGGCCAAGGGTCTCGCTGCCTCGCAGGATCAGGTAGATGGCCAGGGGCGAGACGGCCCACAGGAGATACAGCGGCCGCCACCGCCTGACGCGGGGGAAGAGCGTGGCCAGCGTAAGGCCGCACGCGATCGCGAAGGCCAGGTAGGCGCGGTAACGCTCCTCCCGCGGGTACATCCCCACCAGGAACAATTGCCACATGTCCTCGATGAACGCCCAGCAGGCGCCCCGGATGCCCCGGCAGGCTTGCGGCTCGGTTCCGAATCCCGCTTCCAGCACGCCCCAGCTTAACAAGTGCGCGCCTATCCAGTAGATCAGCCACAGACAGACCAGCGTCAGCAGCGAGTCGACCCAATTCCCGAACAGTCTCCGCCGCGCCCAGCGTCCCGCGCGGGCGGGCGAGCGGGCGAGCGCGCTCGCCCGGACGGCCCAAGGCGGTTGCCGCGCCCGGTTGTTCATCGCCCCACCAGCCTGACGCTGCGGTTGTACCAGTTCATGCCGAACGAGATGAGCAGGCTGATGGTCAGGTACACGCCCATGGTGAGCCCAATGATCTCGACGGCTTGGCCGCTCTGGTTGATGGCGGTGCCGCCCACGGCTACCAGTTCCGGATAGGCCACTGCCACCCCGAGCGAGCTGTTCTTGGTCAGGTTCAGGTACTGGCTGGTGAGCGGCGGCACGATGACGCGCAAGGCCTGCGGCAGGATCACCAGCCGCAGCACCTGCCCGCGTTTCAGCCCCAGCGCGTGGGCCGCTTCGTGCTGGCCTTTGGTCACGGCCTGGATGCCGCTGCGCACGATTTCGGCGATCAGGGCGGAAGAATAGACGGTGAGCCCGAACAGCAGGGCCGCGTATTCGGGGCTCAGCGTGAGTGCCCCCACGATGTTGAACCCCTGCAGCTCCGGGTAGGTCAGCTCCACGGGCGGGCCCACCAGCCACCATGCGGCCGCGGGCGCCCCCAGCAGCAGCCCCAGCGAGAGCCACGTCACGGGAATCCGGCGCCCGCTGCGATCTCGCTCCCGCCTGGCAATGCGCGCCAGGTACACGATCGCCAGCAGCACCCCGAACGACAGCAGCAGGTACCATGGCGACCCGGGGGCCGGCATGGCGTTGGGCAGGAAGATGCCCCGGTTATTGAGCAGCGCCACCCCCGGCCAGGCAATGCTGTCGTGCACCCCCGGCAGCGTCTGCAGCACGGCGAAGTACCAGAAGAAGATCTGCAGCAGCACGGGGATGTTCCGCAGCACCTCGACGTAGATCGCCGCCAGCGTTTCCACCAGAAAGTTCGTCGAAAGGCGGGCAATCCCCACGAGTACGCCGACGAGCGTGGCCAGTGCGCACCCCAGCAGCGAGACCTTGATGGTATTCAGCACCCCGACGATCAGCGCCATGCCGTAGGTGCTGGCTTCCGTGTAGGTTCCTACCTGGAAGCTGCTGCGCGTCAGGTAGAACGCCATGCCGGGCAAGAAAACGGTCAGCACCAGCGCCAGCAGCACCAGCCCGTCGCTCTCGCCCAGGGTTCCGCCGCGGGCGCGCCGCCAGCAGGCCAGCCCCCACACAGCCAGCAGGCCCGCGGCAAGGCTACCCAGCAAGACGAGCAGCGCGCCCGCCAGCCGCGGCACGGGGAGCGCCTCGGTGATGCCGAAGCCGGCCTCGTTGCTCAGGAAGCCGAACCCGGAGGGCAGCCCCTTGGCAGCCAGGTTGTCCAGGGTGTTGCGGAAGAGGCGGTAGGCCAGCGCGGCCACCAGCGCGAACACGACCGCCTGGTACGCATACGCGCGTAGGGACGGATCGCGCCAGGAACCGCGGCGCACAGAGCGCTGGCCCGGCGGGTCCATTGCCGTCATCGGACGATCCGGGGCTGGGCGCTGACGATCCTGGCGGCACAGGCCGCCGCGGTGGCCCCCGTCGAACCCGCGCTGCTCAGCGTACCGGCGGACTGTACATCAGGCCGCCGTTCGCATACAGGTTGTTCATCCCTCGCTCGAGACCGATGAGCGACGACTTGCCCAGGTTGCGATCGAAGGCTTCGCCATAGTTGCCTGCAACCTTGATGACGCGAACCGCCCAATCGGCGCTCAGCTTCAGTTCCTCCCCCACCGACCCGGTCTGACCCAGCATGCGCTGCACTTCGGGGTCCTTGGACGTCTTGGCGACGCTCTCCACATTGGCCTGCGTAATGCCCTTCTCCTCGGCGATGATCATGATATTGATCGTCCAGCGCACGATGTCGGCCCACTGACTGTCGCCCTGGCGGACGGCAAAGGCCAACGGCTCCTTGGAGATGTACTCGGGCAGGATCATGTGCTCGCCTGGGTCGGTCAGCAGTTGCTTGCGGGCCGCAAGACCGGAGGCATCGTTGGTCAGCACATCGCAGCGCCCTTGGTCGTAGGCTTTCAGGGCCTTGATCGGGTCGTCGAACACCACCGACTTGTAGCTCATCCCCTTGGCGCGGAAGTAGTCGGCCAGATTGAGTTCGGTGGTGGTGCCTGTCATGACGCAGACCGTGCTCCCGTTGAGCTTGGCGGCGCTGGTGATGCCCAGCTTCTTGCGCAGCATGAAGCCCTGGCCATCGTAGAACACGACCGCCGGGAAGTCGGCGGCCAGCTTGGTGTCCCGTTCGAAGGTCCACGTCGCGTGGGTCATGACGTCGATCCCGCCGAGGGCGAGCTGGTTGAAGCGGTCCTTGGGGCTGGAGGGATCGAACTTGACCTTGACGCCCACGGCAGCGGCCAGAGCCCGGCAGATGTCCACCTCGAATCCCGACCAGTTGCCATCCTTGTCCGGGAAGGCATAACCGGGCAGGCTGGGCGCCACCCAGCACCGCATTTCACCTCGATTCCTGACGTCCTCCAGCGTGCCGGCCCGGGCCGGAAGTCCCAACGCTCCCGCGACCAGCAACAAGCCCAGCAGGGCTCCAGTGATGCGTTTCACGGCGTTTTCTCTCTATGATGAGTGGGTCAATGGGTAGGCAGCGGTGGCATGCGGTCACACGCGGGACGACCCGTGCAGGAGCGCGCCTGTGTCACCGCCCCCTCGCCTCCCGGCCCGGACACCGCTGCCGGATCGCGCCCCGTGGATCGATTGTAGCGGTAGCCCCCCGGGGTGCCTCGATGCGGGCCGCCCCTGCCGTCGTGGTGGGATGCCTGCTCCCGCGCGCCCTGCAAACGGGCGGCAGGATTCGCCCATTCCGCGTGGATCATAAGAGATAACGTGCTGCTCGTCCAGCACCGGGACGAGCGTGGTGCGCGAGCGGCGCTGGCGCACTCGCACCGGCTGTGTCCAGCACGAAGGGGCGGGGGACGGGGTGCTGCCGGTACTCCCGCAAACATAGCATGTTCCGGCGCACATATCGCCTTGCGGGATTCGCGATGAGGCGTAGCGTGGAGCCAGTGGATCCATCGCAACGCCTTGAGGCTTCGCGTTCGGCGGGTCCGTCCGCTCCACTTCTTCTTAGAGGAGATGAACCTGGGCATTGTAGGTGACAAATAGACGCCGCTTCTTCTGCAGGCGGCCACTTCCCGGGAGCCCACAGTGAGGTCGATAGCCCGCTGACGGGACCCGGAGGAATGTCCACGTCAGGACGCACGTTCGTTCCATCCGGCCCTGCCGGAGCAACCCGTCCGGAAGGGTCTCCGCGGGAGCCGCATGGAAGTTGCAATCGAGCCCTCGTGGCGCCACATATCGCTGGCGCCGCGAGGGCTTTCCTTGGCGCGCAGGCCTCCGGCTGCGCTGCGGTACATCGCATAGGCAATGGGCAAGGCGATGGCTGTGCAGGCGACGCCGGTGGCAGTAACCACCTCCAGGCTGACCACGAAGGCCCGCCGGGAACTGGCATCGCCCGCCACGGCCTTGAACCACTCCAGGGTGATCCCCGTGGGCAGCAGCGCGTTCGTCCACGACTGCCCGAACGACCCGATCGCCAGCAGGAGGATCGGGAGGAACAGGTAGCTGAGGTACAGCACGACCGCCATCGGCGTCCGGCTCCTCTGGATCTGCTACCCCTGCCGCGCCCCGCGCTGGGGGCGCGGACGATGCGCGCTCCTTCCACGTGGCCCGATGAAGCCATATTGTACCACCCCGAGAGTTAGTCCCGGGGTGCTCCCTCCCCCTTTCGGGGCTATCCAAGGTGCCACGGCCTGTGGTGCTGGGGGTCGGTTGCTCAAGGCACTGTGCGGTCTGATAGCGTTGTACTCCCGCCTCCAGCCCTCGATCGAGACCTGTGCTTCGGCCAGGGTGTGGAGAACCTCCCCGTTGAGCAGCTCGTCCCGCAGCTTGGCGTTGAAGCTCTCGTTGTACCCGTTCTCCCAGGGACTGCCCGGCTCGATGAACAGCGTCTTGACCTCCAGGTGGCCGAGCCATTGACGCACCGCCCGTGCGGTGAACTCGGGCCCGTTGACCGAGCGGATATGCTCAGGCGGGCGGTGGCTGGCTACCCGCCTGTCGGGCGCCCCATGGATCCATTGCCCCGCTTCCTGATCAACCGAGGGGGTTTCGGCCCTGCTTGGCCGTTTTCCTTCTCGTGGGTGGGCGTAAGTAGGATGCGCCGCCTTCCCACGTTCACACCCAGCCGCTCCAGCGGCTCTTGGGGGATGTTAACAGCGTACGCATCTCCCTTGCCTCGTCGTTTGACCGGCACGACTTCCACGCGCTTCTTGCTGGGCGCTT
>JBGOUY010000327.1:0-4488 GCA_041477795.1 bacterium | reverse complement strand
GGCTGGAAAGCGGCCGGAGCGCTGGACTACACCAGTGACGGTGCCGCGACCGGCGCTTCCGATGCGCCGGGCACGCCGAAGTCGTACGACATGCTTTGCCCGCTGACGACGGGCGGCGCGACCTGCGGGACGGGTGGCGCGGCCGGTGCCCCGGTCGGCTACACGCTGACGGCGAACGGAGGCGGCACTTACACAGCCGTCGTCGACATGCCGACGGCGGGCCAAACTGCGCGCACGGGTGTCGCCGTGCTCGAAGGCCATCCGGCCGAGGTGATCGACGGTGCGGAAGGCAATACGCAGAATATCCGCATCCCCGTGTACTCCGTGTACAAGGAGTTCAAAGTCAGCGGCAGCAGCTCTCAGGCATCGGAGCCTCGGCGCGTCAATGTCGTGGACGCGACGAAGTGCCAGCAGTGCCACGGTGACCCCGCCGGCTCCATGCTGTCGCTGCACGGCGAGAACCGCAACATCAACCCGGCCGGACCGAGTGGCATCGCGCTCTGCACGGTCTGCCACAACTCGGCCAATACGGATATTGGGTTCCGGCCGACGGATCTCACCAAAACCGACGACAACAAGAAGGAGCAGGCGATTGACTTCAAGTACATGATCCACAGTATCCACGCCGGCCGCAGCACGACCGCCGGATACTTCGAAATCTTCGGATTCGGCAGCAGCAAGAACAAGTTCGCGGGCGAGTTCCCGCCGGGAAGGAACCTTGCGGACTGCAGCAATTGCCACACCGGCAGCAGTTACACACTGCCGTTGCTCGCCGGCATGCAAGGCACGACGATCAGCTCGGGCACCAGCCGGGCGGATCACACGGACGACCTGAACATTTCGCCCAACACGGCGGTCTGTTCCGCGTGTCACGACGGCTCCGGCGCCCTGACCCACATGCAGGTCATGGGCGGCAACCTCAGCGTGAAGGAGGCGGACATCGAGTTCTACTAGCCGCCTGACCGGGCGCGGGGTGTTCCCCGCGCCCGCCGAAGGACAATGCCCCGGGCGCACAAGTTGCGCCCGGGGATTTTTGTTTGCGGGCCGCGCCAGGGTGCGCGATTCGTGGTAGGCCAGAAGTCGCCTGCACAGCGAGGCGCGAACATCCATCTCCAGGCGCACCGGCACGATGAGCGCAGCGCGGCCAGCCAAATCGTCGCGATGGCGCCGGCTGCCGGGCTGCCTGGCCCTGTTGGCCTGTCTGCAACTTGCGGGACCGTCGGGCGGTTTGCTGCCTGGCGGAGCACAGGCCTGGGCCGCGCCGGGCGACGTGACCGTGAAGGGCAGCGTGCTGCTGCAGCGGGTCGCGTTCGATCTGAGCTACGGCGCCTACCTGAAGGATCGCTTCGGAGCGCGCTACGTGGATCTGCCGGGCGTGGCGCTCGCCGGCACGCGCTGGGTGGACGAGCGGATCGGCTACGGGCTGGAGCTGGACCTGTTCCGCGGCGGATTCGATTACCGGACGCTCAACGGCGGCACGCGCCGCGCCGAGTTCGCCCTGCAGCAGCTGCTGGCGCGGATGGACGTGGCGCCGCCCGGCCCCTGGCAGATCGGCCTGGGCGCGGGGCTGAGCCGCCTGGCGCGCTCGCTGGAAGGCGTCCACAACCGGGACATCACGGCGGCCAACCTGTCCGCCAACGAGGGCGTCGCGACGGGGGTCACCTTCAGCGGGGTAGCGCTGCTGGAGGCGCTTTACGTGCTGCACGGGCCGCGCTGGGGGATGGAGCTGGGGCTGCGCTACAGCGTGTCCCCGCACTACATCCCGCGGAACGACAAGCGGCCGGCGCTGGACGATGCCCAGCGGCCCGTGGACTCGTTCTTCAATGCGGGCGGCCTGGCCTGTCTGTTCACCCTGGCGCTGCGCTACTGAGGGCAGCGCGTGGCCGGTTGGGAGAGGAGCCCCCTGTGAAGAGTCGCCGCATGGCCCATCGGTTCGCGCTGGCGTTCGCCGGCGCCGCCCTGGCCTGCGCCGGCGCGGCGGGCGGCTGCGTGGGGGATTACGTGCCGGGCGTGCCGGCGCAGACCGGCACCCCCCAGGCCTACGACTACTACCCCTTCACCGCGCAGGGCTACGTGATCCGCTGGGCGCCCGGCACGAATATCCGCGTGCTGCTGCCGGACTGCATGGCCCCTAACGTCACGGGCTGTCAGCCGAACTTTATCCAGGCGGTGGGGAACGGCATCAATGCCTGGGCGCCTGTCCACGCGCTGCTCGGCATCACGATCACGTTCTTCCAGGTGCTGAGCCCGACCCACCCCTACGACGATGTCCGCGTGATCTGGGACGACGGCAGCGGGTCGCCTTCCGGCTACGCCATCGCAGATGGCGTGATCGGCTTCGCGGCCATCGCCAAGCTGCCTGCCGCTCTTTCGCGCTTCATCGTGATGACGACCCGGTGCAACATCTGCGGAGACACCCCACACGCGCCTGGGGACATCCAGGCCATCACGACCCACGAGTGGGGGCACATGCTGGGCGTCTGGAACCACAGCTTCGATCCCGCCGACCTGATGTACCCCTACCGCACCGGCCAGTCGGCCCTGTCAGTGCGGGACGTGGCGACGATGCTCAAGGCCTACAGCCTGCCGCCGGCGGTCGACCTTGCCAGCCTGCCGCCCAATGCCTTGACGCTGGCCGACACCGCCGCGGCGGAAAGCGGCGCCGACCCCCCGGAATTCCTGATCCGGTTCCTGCATAGCAATGGGGAGGTGCCGACGACGACGCTGGAATTCAACCCGCCGTAGCGGCAGAACCTCTCACCGCAACCGCCGGTGCGGCCTGAGGGCCGCGGCGGATACCCGAGCAGGGGTGCTGGCCCGCTTCCGCCGAACGTGGCGGGGCGGGCCTCTTTTTCCGTGAGGGATACGGCGGACCGGCGGGCCAGCGCCCCGCCCGAGCGGCGGAGGGGGCTGCGCGATGGCCTGGGAAGCGGCCTAGGAATACGGCTCGATCTCGTTCAGCAGCACGTCCAGATCCGGGATGCGCACGGTGCGCCCGGAGAAGGACGCCACGCGGTCGCTTTCCAGGGCGGCGATGGTGCGCGCGATCGTTTCCGGCCGCGTGCCCAGCAGCGCCGCCAGATCCTGCCGCGCCAGGGGCAGCGAGAGCACGATGGTGCCGTCGTCCGTCACGCCCGCAAAGCGATCCTTCAGCGTCAGCAGCAGGTGCACCAGCCGCGTGCGCACGGAGAGCGAGGAGTTCTGCAGGATGGACTCTTCCGCGTTGTCCAGGTCTTCGGCCAGGTGCGTGAGGAAGTTGAGGCCCAGCGAAGGGTTGTGCGTCAGCATCTGCCGCAGCGCCGCGCCTTCCACATGGCACACGCGCGCGGGCGTGAGCGCCTCCGCGCTGGCCGTGTGCCCCTGCCCGCCGAAGAAGTCGCGGTAGCCCAGCGTCTGCCCGTCATGCGTCAGGCGGATCAGGATGGAGTTGCCCTGGGCATCCACGCGGCGGATGGCGATGGTGCCCTCTTCGATGCAGTAGATGCCGTTGCAGGGGTTGCCCTGCACGTACACGTTCTGGCCGGGGCGGTAGTTGACGGTGAGCTTGGCGCGGTTGAGCAGGTCCAGGTCGTCGTTCTTGAGCGTACACCACTCGCTGCGCTCGCGGCTCTGGCAACTGAAGCAGTTCAGCGTGGGCAGGATGCGAGAAACTCGATCCCCTCTGGCCATGGCGATGCCTCTGCGATCGAGCCGTATGCACCACTGCCCCCAGAGCGCCACCCGCACAAACGGCGGCCCTCTCTGCTGCTCCTCCACATTGACTTATGTCATACCCTAGCGAAAATTGCTGCCCGCTGCAAAACAGCCGGCGGGGCCGGCGGGTTCCGGGAGTCGGCGGGGCCCTCGCCGGGGCGGTTCCGGAGCGGGCGAGGCCCCGCCCCAAGCGGAACGGAGGGCCGCAGGGATGCTCGCTTGGTGGACGATCATCAGTTGACGCAAACTGGCAAAGCAGATAGGGTAACACGACTGTCACTGCCCTTGTGCGCCCGTGCCCGCAGCGGTGCGGGCCGGGCGCTCCATCACGCGGAGCCGTCTTGACGACCCTCTCGCGAACGTCCCCGGGCTCACCCGCGGGGTCCAGGCCCGGCAAGCAGCCCGCCCCGCCAGCGTCGCAGGGCGCGAGCACGGCCCTGCCCATCGGCGGCCTGGCGCGCGCCGCGGGCGTCAGCACGCGCACCGTGCGTTACTACGAGGAGATCGGCCTCCTCCGCACGGCACGGCGCTTCGCGGGTGGGCGGCGTGTCTTCGATGCCGAAGCCCTGGAGCGCCTGCGCTTCATCGGGCGGCTCAAGCGCCTGGGCTTCTCCCTGGAGGAGATCTCCGAGCTGAACGCCGTGTTCGAGCTGCAGCGCTCCACCGCGGCCATGCTGCAGGTGCTGGATGGCAAGCTGGGGCTGCACGTGCAGTCCCTCGCCGACCAGTTGCATGAGTTGGAACGGCTGCGCGAGGACCTGCTCTCCTATCGTCGGCACATCGGCCGGCGCCTCG
>JBGOUY010000420.1:0-2757 GCA_041477795.1 bacterium | reverse complement strand
GGCAGGATCAGGGCCGCGAGCAGCGCGAAGGCGGCGATGCGGGCGAGGCGGTTGAGCTGGGCAGGCATGGGCGAAGGGTCGCTGGACGATAGAACAGGACGATAGAGCAGGACGGCGTCTCTGCCGATGCTAGCACGGTTGCGGCGTCTGCGTCGCTCCGGCGCGCGGGGGCCTGGCGGGGTCGCCGCTGGGCGGCCGGGGGCGCATCCCCCCGCCGAGGGCCAGGACCCGCGCGTTCCGCCCGCAGCGGCCGGGCGCAGGGGCCGCGCCTAGTCCTCCGGGCGGGTTTCCGGACGCAGGGTGGGGAAGAGGATCACGTCGCGGATGTTGGGCTGGTCCAGCAGCAGCATCGCCATGCGGTCGATGCCCAGGCCCACGCCGCCCATGGGCGGCATGCCATACTCCATGGCGCGGATGTAGTCGCCATCGTAGGGGTGGGCCTCCAGGTGCCCGCCGTGCCGGCGCGCCACCTGTTCTTCGAAGAGCGCCTTCTGCACGAGCGGGTCGTTCAGCTCGGAGTAGGCGTTGCCCAGTTCCCAGCCGGCAATGTAGGGCTCGAAGCGCTCCACCAGCTCCGGGTCTTCGCGGTGCTGCTTGCAGAGCGGGGTCGTCTCCTTGGGGAAGTCGATGATGAAGGTGGGCTGGATCAGCTTGGGCTCGCAGAGCGCCTCGAACAGCGCCGCTAGCGCCAGGCCGCGGTTGTAGGCGCCCTCCAGCGCCAGCCCGTGCCGCTGGAGCGCGGCCTGCACCTCGCCGTCGGAAAGCGCGCGGAAGTCGATCCCGCCGACCTCGCGCACGGCGTCGTGCAGGGTCAGGCGGCGCCAGGGGCGCTGCACGTCCAGCGCCTGGCCCTGGTAGCTGAAGCGCGTGGAGCCGTGCACGGCCAGGGCGCAGCGCTCGTAGATCGCCTCGAAGCGCTCCATCATGTCCCGGTAGTCCGCATAGGCCTCGTAGAACTCGACCATGGTGAACTCGGGATTGTGCGAGCGGTCGATGCCCTCGTTGCGGAAGTCCTTGCCGATCTCGAACACGCGGTCGATCCCGCCCACCACCAGGCGCTTGAGGTACAGCTCGGTGGCGATGCGCAGGTAGAGCGGCAGGTCCAGCGCCTTGTGGTGCGTGGCGAACGGGGTGGCCGCCGCGCCGCCGTAGATGCTCTGCAGGATGGGCGTCTCCACCTCCAGGTAGCCCTGCTCCATCAGGACCTCGCGCACCGTCTGCACGAGCAGGGAGCGCTGCCGGAACACCCGCGCCACGTCCTCGTTGAGGGCCAGGTCCGCGTAGCGCTGGCGGTAGCGGAACTCGACGTCGCGCACCTCGTCGTGCACGACCTGGGCGCCGCCGCGCAGCTCCACCTTGGGCACGGGCAGGGCGCGGATGGCCTTGGCCAGCAGCTCCAGGCGCTCCACGCGCAGGGTCAGCTCGCCGGTCTTGGTGCGCATCATCGTGCCGTGCAGGCCCAGGTAGTCGCCCAGGTCCACCAGCCCGAACAGGGCAAAGGCCGCGGGGCCGACGACATCCTGCCGCACGTAGACCTGCAGGCGCGCCGGGCCGTCCTTGACGTGGGCGAAGGCGGCCTTGCCCATGTCCCGCCGCGCCATCACGCGCCCGGCCAGCGAGACGGCCGTGCCGGCCTCGATCAGGGCGTCGCCCTCGGCGCTCAGGCGCTCGGCCGAATGGGTGGGCCGGAAGCGGTAGGGATACGGATTGACGCCCAGCTCGCGCAGGCGGGCCAGCTTTTCCAGGCGGATGGCACGGGGGTCGTGACGGTCTTCCATGGGCTCCGGCGGTGGCGTGGCGGGCCGGGCAGGCGGATCGCCGTCGGGGGGGGACGCTGCTACGGAAGGAGCTTGATGATGGCAATCGTGAGGCCGCTCACCCCAACGAAGGCCGTGACAAGCGCCACGAGCAGCACGCGCAAGGCGTGCTCGAAGCGCGCTTCCATTTCCGCCAGGCGCACATCCAGCGCCGCGAAGCGTTTGTCGAACTCTGCCACGATGAACGCCTTCAGGTCCGCGCTCGTCGCCTGTGCGGTGGCCTCGAACCTGGCCGCCAAGAGGATGGCCTGCTCCTCGCCGTGTTCCCGGTTCGCCCCGCAAGCGGGGCTCAAAATCCGACCGAGCGCAGGTCTTGGATGGTCTGGCGTTCTTGCGTGATCGGCATGGCTGGATCGTAGCCAATGCCAGCGCGGGATGCAACGGCGGCTGCGCGCCCACTGCGCCGCCGGGCCAGCGCGTGCCGGTGCAGCCGCGGCGCAGACCCTGGCCGCATGGACGCAAGCATTGCCGCGGGTGGAGTCGGGGAAGCCGCGCGCCTACAGCAGCTTTTGCAGGGCGGCCAGGAGGGCCACGGCGGCCGCGAGCATGGCGCCAAAGCGCAGGGTGAGGCGGAGTTCCAGGTCTTTCAGCGCGGCCTTGAATTCGCCGCGCAGTTCGGCCGCCGCGGCCTTGAATTCGCTGCGGAGTTCGGTCGCCACGGAGTTCAGTTCGCCGCGCAGTTCGGTTCGCGTGCGGTCGCCCTCTTGCGCGACCACCGCCTTCAGCTCCCGCACCGCATCCTGGGCGGAGGACTCGAACAGTTCCGCGAAGCCCTGGGCCTGCTGGTGGGTAAATCCGAGAGATTCGATGCGCCGGGCGGTTTCGAGGGTGTTGGTGAGGGGCATACGAAAACGGTAACGGAACGGCCGCCTGGACGCAAGCACTGCGCTCGCCCTCGGCGCGCAGGCGTCGCAGCTTTTCCAGGCGGATGGCACGGGGG
>JBGOUY010000394.1:0-3227 GCA_041477795.1 bacterium | reverse complement strand
CGCTGGACCAAACCTGTCGTCAAACCCTCCGCGCCCAAACGACATTACGCGGAGCTAAGAAGCTAGGTACTAGCGCCCCAGCGGCACGAGTGCTATCATGCCGGTGTGCCATCGGCCCCCAACGACCGGAGCCGCCGTCGTGAAGATCCAGGTCAACCCCGAAGAGATCGCCGCGTTCTGCCGGCGCCACCACATCCGCAAGATGGCCTTCTTCGGCTCGGTGCTGCGCGAGGACTTCGGCCCCGACAGCGACGTGGACGTCATTGTCGAGTTCGAGCCGGAGCACGTGCCGGGCTATGGGTTCATCGGAATCCAGGACGAACTGTCGCAGTTCTTCGACGGCCACCCGGTGGATCTCTGCACGGAAAAATCTCTCCATCCGTTGATCAAAGATCGAGTGATTCGTGACGCGGAGATCATCTACGCGGGATAACACCGCGCTGTTCGTTTACGACATCGTCACCTTCGCCCGCACCGCAGTCGGCTTGGCAAAGGGACGGGTGCGCTCCGAGCTCGACAGCGATCTTGCCTTGCGACTGGCGCTCGTGCACTTGATTCAGATGATCTGGGAAGCTGCCCGGCGGGCTGTCCGACGAGTTCAAGCGAGCGCACCCGGATGTTCCCTGGACGAGGATCGTCGGGATGCGCCATCGCATTGTCCACGAGTACTGGAGAGTGGACGTCGATGTGGTGTGGGAGGTCGTGCGGGACGAGCTGGGTGCGCTGGCCGAACGATTGGCCCCACACGTCGAGGACGAACTCTAGGCAGATCGCCGCCGACCGCGACGCCCTCGCGGAGCCGATCGCCGCGCAGGCGGTTCTGGCCACCGTCGCGGGACCCGGCGTGTCCGCTCGCGTTTAACCCCCCAGCGCCGCCACGTCCGTGGCGCCACAGCGGGGGTGCGGCCTGCTGCGCCAGACGGTGTCCGGATTCCCAGCGATAATTGACAAGGGACGTGCAACTGCATAACTTGTGCGGCAAGGCAATCGGCTGGCCTGCGGATGCAACTTATCGCGCGATCGCGCGATATAAAGCCGGTGGGAGCCGGAGTGCCTGTTTGGCGGGGCAGCCGACGGCTGGCACCGTGGTATCGGCTCACCCAACTATCCCATTCCCAAGAGGAGGCAGAATCATGAAGAAACTGCTTGTGCTCGTTGCGTTGGCCGGATTGCTGGCGGCCCCGTCCGCATTTGCAGGGAACTCGGCGGGCTGCGGCCTGGGCCACCTGCTGTGGCAAGGTCAGACCGGGATGGTGCCCAACGTGCTGGGTGCGACGACCAACGGTTCGTTCGGCAGCAACACCTTCGGCGTCACGACCGGCACCTCCGGCTGCAATGCCAACGACTCGGTGTACAACCAACAGCAGCAAGAGCAATTCGTGTCGGTGAACTACGAAAAGCTCTCCGCGGAAATGGCGCAAGGCCATGGCCAGTACGTATCCGCCCTGGCCGAGCTGATGGGCTGCAATGCAGCCGCGCATCCTGAATTCGCGCAGCTCTCGCAAGCGAAGTACGAGACGCTGTTCAGCGCGCCCGACATGGACGCACAAGCCATGCTGGGCAGCCTGAAGGGCGAGATGGCCAAGGATGCCGTGCTGGCCGGCGGCTGCACGCGCATCTCGTAAGTGATGCTGCGGTCTTGAGCAGAGCGGGCCGGGACGCGCACCGTCGCTGCCCGGCCTCTCTGTTGCGCAGCGCCGCCTTGGCTTGCACCCGGCGGCCGCCATCCGCCGCACCGGTCTCCGGCGGCGGCGCGTTCTCACAGGCGGCGCCGCTCCCGCTTTCCGCGTCAGCCCACTCGCTCCCGACGCCCCCGGTTCCCCCGTGCGCGCAGACCGCCGCCCTCCCGATGCCCTGACCGCATCGTGGGCCGGCACGCCGTTCCGCGCGCCCGGCGCCGTGCTCGCGCCGCGCACGCGAGCGCCGTTGCGCCGCTGGCCCGGGCATGCGCTGGCCCCCCGGGTGCTCCTGGCGCTGCTGCTCCTGCTCGCCCCGCGCGCGCTGCCCGCCCAGACGCCGGCGCCTGCCGCGCCCGGCGCTCCCGTACTTGCCGCGCCTGCGCCCGCCGCGTCTGCTGCGCCCGCGCCCGCCCCGCCCCCAGCGCCCGCTGCTCCAGTGCCTGCCGAGCCCGCAGCGCCGGTGCCTGCCGAGCCCGCAGCGCCTGCCACCGTGGTCCTGCCGGACTTCGTGGCGGCGCTCGCTCCCGCCCAGCGCGCGGTCTGGCAGGAGCTGACCGTCCGCGCCGCCGCGCAGTCCCTCTGGGACGAGCGCTTCTGGCGCCTGCTGCTGCACTACATGCCGGACTGGAGCGGCGGCGGATTCACCTCCGAGGCCGATGGCCCCGGCTTCTTCCTCGCGCCCCGTGGCAAGACCGATCCGCGCGCGGAACTGGAGGGGACGCTGGCCGCGTTCTTCTCCGCAGAGATCATCGCGCCGGGCGAGATGACGCCGCAGTGCACGTTCCCGGCGCGCTACCGCTGGCTGAACGAGCGGCTCGGCTTCGACGCGGCGCGCCTGCCGCCCCAGCCCTGCCCGCGCTTCGAGGAGTTCCAGAGCCGGCTCGATCCCGCATCGGTGAGCCTGATCTTCTCCTCGTACTACTTCAACAACCCGGCCAGCATGTTCGGCCACACCCTGCTGCGCTTCAACCGCAAGGGGCGCAGCGCGGACGCGGCGCTGCTCGATTCCGCCGTCAACTATTCGGCCAGCGTGCCCGCGGGCGATGGGAACGTGGGCTATGCTCTCAAGGGGATGTTCGGCGGCTACCAGGGGTACTTCTCGCTGCTGCCCTATTACCTGAAGGTGCGCGAGTACAACGACCTGGAGAACCGGGACCTGTGGGAGTACCGGCTGCGCTTCACGCCCTCGCAGATGGACTACCTGCTCCGGCACACCTGGGAGCTGGGCAGCACCTCCTTCGACTATTTTTTCTTCAAGGAGAATTGCTCGTACCACCTGCTCTCGATCCTGGAGGTGGGCCGGCCCGAGCTGCACCTGCGCGAGCGCTACCATGCCTGGACGATGCCCACCGAGACGGTGCAGGACGTGATGGCGCAGCCGGGGCTGGTCGACGAGGTGATCTACCGGCCCTCGCAAAGCAGCCAGATCGACCAGCGCCTGGCCGTGATGAGCAACGCCGAGCGCGACTGGGTGCGGCGGCTGATCGACGCGCCCGAGGCGGCCGGCACGGCGGAGTTCCAGGCGCTGCCGCTCCCGCGCGCGGCGCT
>JBGOUY010000341.1:0-4153 GCA_041477795.1 bacterium | reverse complement strand
GCGACCGACCAGGGGCGCTACAAGATCGATCTGATCCGCACGCTGCTGCAGCGCTTTCCGCCCGATGCGGAGCTGCCCGGCCCGGGCGAGCTGGCGCTGGGGCCCGAGGCGCTGCAGGGAGCGCCGCCCTATGTGGTGAGCAACGCCGAGGGCACCCTCTTCGCGGCGCGGCGCGGCGTAGAGCGCACCGGGAACGGAACGGCGCGCCGCATCGGCATCTACGGCTATCTTTCGCCCCAAGTCGTCTACCAGGGCGCCCATGAGGCGCTGCGGCTGGAGCCGGCGGGGCCGGCGCTGCTGGAGGCCCTGCGCCGCCGCATCGCCGCCGCGCAGGACGATGCGAGCGTGCTGCTGTTCCGGGGGGACGATACGGAGCTGGCGACGTTCGTGAAAGCCGGCCTGTTCGGTCTGATCGTGGCCGGCAATCCCTCGGACGACGAGCTCAAGCAGATCACCGCGCGCCCGGTGGCCGGGGTCACCGTGCCCCAGGTGCCCACCAAGGGTCAGGGCCTGCTGCGGCTGGCGCTGCCGACGGCGGGGGCTCCGCCCGCGGCTGCGCCCCAGGTGGACTGGCTGACGGAGCGCTGGCCGGACCCTCCCGACGCGGCGGCGGCATTCGACGCCTACGACGCGCAGGTGAAGGCGCTGTTCTTCGCGCGGCTGGAGACGCAGCAGAAGCACGAGCAGGCATCGCCCTATGCCGGCGCGGCGGCCTGCGCCGCCTGCCACGCGACCCAGCAGCAGATCTGGGCGGCCAGCCTGCACAGCCACGCCCTGGAGACGCTGGTGCGAGTGGGCAAACAGTACGATCCGGAGTGCCTGGCCTGCCACGTGCTGGGGCTGCAGCACGGCGGTTACCTGAGCCAGGACCTGACGCCGCAGTTCGCCGGCGTGCAGTGCGAGAACTGCCACGGCCCCTCGCGCGCGCACGCGGCCAACTTCAAGTTCAAGACCGGGTCTGCGCCCAGCGCGGACGGCAGCGCGCTGCAGCATCCGGCCGAGCAGACCTGCCGCACCTGCCATCGCGGCAGCCACTCGCCCAAGTTCGACTTCGCCATCTACTGGCCGCGCATCGCGCACGCGGGCGGCAGACCCGCCGGGCAAGCGGCCCAGCGATAGTCCCGCGCGGACGCTATTCCTGGCGCAGTTGCTCCAGGGACTTCCAGAAGTAGTAAGTGGCCAGCCCGCGATAGGGCCGGAACGGTTCCATCAGCTCGAGCTGGGTGCGGGCATCGGGGGCGGCCGGCAGGCGGTAGTGGTGCCGCAGTGCCGCGCGCAGGCCCGCATCGCCCACGGGCAGCGCATCCACGCGGCCCAGCGCCCGCAGCAGGCCGTAGGCCACGCTCCAGGGCCCGAGGCCCTTGACGGCGCGCAGGCTCGCCTCCGCCTCCTCCAGCGGCAGTGCATCGAGCCGGGCCTCGGCCAGGGTGCCATCCAGGAACGCCTGCGCCACCCCTTGCAGATAGGCGGCCTTCTGGCGGGAGAACTGCGCCTCGCGCCAGGCCGGCGTGGGGATGCACAGCACCTGCTCCGGCCCGGGGAAGGGCAGCGGGCCGCCGTCGCCCCCGTCACGCCGGTTGCCCAGGGCGATGAAGCGGTTGCGCAGGCGGTAGGCGAAGGCCAGGTTGATCTGCTGGCCGATGATGGCCCAGCACAGCGCCTCCCACAGGCTCGGCACCTGCGGGATGCGCACGCCGCGCAGGCGGCGCACCAGCGGCGCCATCACCGCATCGCCGCGCACGGCCCGGTAGAAGGCCGCCAGCGGCTGATCCAGCCCCAGGAAGCGCTGCAGCCGCCCGTGCAGGGCCAGCTTGGCCGCCGCGGGCAGCGGTGCCTCCAGCGTGACGCGGCACGCCTCCGGCCGCAGCTCCAGCGTGAGCGGCACCTGCCGCGGCCCGAGGGGGAAGAAGCGGTGGTAGCGGGCGCCGCGCACCTGCTCGGCCAGGTTGCCCGGGTCGCGCGCCAGGTAGCGCAGGGTCTGCGGGACGTGGAAGGGCCCGCCGTAGTCCAGCGCATAGCGGCCCGTGCGGCCGAAGCGCGCCAGCTCGCGCGCGCTGACGTGCAGCTCGCGCGAGAGGGCCGCGCCCAGCGCGGCGGCATCGGCGCAGCCGGCCTCGCGGGCCAGCGCGGCGCTGGGCCGGGCGCCCCGCAGCAGCGCCAGCGCCGCCTTCTGCAGCGCGCGGGGGGAGCGGGTTGCGGGACGCGTCACGGGGCGCGGCGGGGCATCACAGCAGCGCCGCCGGCTGCGGGTGGCGCGGCGCGTGGGCCTGCTCCAGGGCCAGCAGGCCCTCCTTGAGGTGCAGGCCCCCCGCATAGCCCGTCAGGCGCCCCGTGCTGCCGATCACGCGATGGCACGGCACCACGATGGGCAGGGGATTGCGGCCGTTGGCCGCCCCGACGGCGCGCGAGGCGCTGGGCCGTCCGATGCGGCGCGCCAACTCGCCGTAGGAGATCGTCTCGCCGTAGGGAATTTCGCACAGCGCCCGCCACACGCGCTGCTGGAACGCCGTGCCGCGCGGCGCCAGCGGCAAGTCGAAGGCTCGCCGCACCCCGGCAAAGTACGCGCGCAGCTGGCGCAGCGCCTCGGCCAGGGGCGCCTCGTCTCGCGCCCAGCCGGCGGGCGGCTCCAGCGCACGCGTCCCGGCAAGGAAGCTGATGTGGCGCAAGCCGGCGGCGTCGCCGGCGACCAGCACGGGTCCGAGCGGGCTATCCAACGTGGCGTACCAAAGCGCGTCCATGCGGCCCCCTCCAATGGCGGCGACGGCGGCGGACAGCCTCCGCGCCGGCACATCGCGCCGCGCCGCACTACGTCGCGCGGCCGTCCAGCCGTGTCATACCGTTTCGCCGGCCAATCTGGCAAGGTGGCTGGAACCATCGTGAATGTGCCCCGCGCACGGACCGCAGGCAGGCGCACGCCGCCGCTCCCGTCATGACCGCCGCCACTCCTCCCCGCTCCCGGCGTCCCCAGCGCCCACAGGATACCGTGCGCCGCGGTGCGCGGGCGCCTCAGCGCGCCAGGGGCGACCCGGTGCGGCTGGCGGCCGTGCGGGCCTGGCTCGCCTTCGAGCGGGGCGGGGCCTTGGCGACGGAGCCCCCCGCAGCTCTGCGGGAGGAGGCGCAGCGGCGGCTGTACGTGCAACTGCTGCGGGGCATGGTGCGGCATCGCCGCCTGCTGCTGGCGGAGGTGGAGCGGCTGGCGCGGCGCCCCTTGGCGCGGCTGGATGCGGAAGCGCTGGCGCTGGCCATGCTGGGCCTGTACCAGCTGCGCTTCCTGGACATGGCGCCCCACGCCGCCGTGTACGAGACAGTGGCGCTGGCCCCGGCCGTGCGCAAGACCCAGGCCAAGCCTTGGGTCAATGCGATCCTGCGCACGGCCCAGCGCGAGGGCTGGCGCGGGACGGAGACCCCGGCGGAGCTGCCGCTGGCCGTGCGTACTTCGCACCCGGACTGGATGGTCGAGCGCTGGGTGGCAACCTATGGCGAGGCGCGCGCGCGGGTGCTCTGCGAGGCGAACAACCGCTACGAGGGCGCGGCCCTGCGCGTGGAAACGGGGCGCATCGACCCGGCCGCGCTGGCGCGGCGGCTGGCGCAGGAGGACGCTCCCGTAACGCCCCATCCGCTGCTGCCCGGCGCCCTGTGGGTGGAGCAGGTGGGCGCGCTGCTGCGCACGCCGTCCTTCCACGAGGGACTGTGCTACGTGCAGGACGTCTCCTCGCAGCTCCTGGTGGCCTGGCTGGCGCCGTGGCTGCGCGGGCGGGTGCTGGATGCCTGCGCTGCGCCGGGCGGTAAGCTGACCCAGCTCGCCGGGCTGCGCGAGGTCGGGCGCTGGCTGAGCGGGTCGGATGCCGCGCCCGCGCGGCTGGCGCAGGTACGGGACAACCTGCGCCGCCTGCGCCTGCCGGCCGTGCCGCTCCTGCTGGCCGACGCGCAGCGCCTGCCCTTCGCCGCGGAGACGTGGGATGCGGTGCTGCTGGACGCGCCCTGCTCCGCCACGGGCATGATCCGCAAGTATCCCGAGCTCAAATGGCGCAAGCACCTGGACGACTTGCCGCGCTTCGCCGCGACCCAGGCCGCGCTGCTGACCGAAGCGGCGCGCGTCGTGCGGCCCGGCGGGCACGTCGTCTACGTCACGTGCAGCCTGGAGCCCGAGGAG
>JBGOUY010000308.1:0-4964 GCA_041477795.1 bacterium | reverse complement strand
GTCCTTCACCTGGGGAATCGTGTCCAGCGTCTTCATGTACAGGTGCTCCCCCTGCGCGGCGATCTCGAACAGCTTGATGTCCTGCACGACGTCCCGCGTGGCCGGGTCGATCATGATCGGTCCGCGCGGGCTGTCATGCTTCCAGCCCGCCCAGATCTTCATGGTGCGCTCGGGGTCGATATCGCCCTTCTGCTGCACGATGGCCTCCACGATGGCGGCCGCGCCGTCGTAGCCCGCCACGGCCATGAAGTCCGGCGTGGAATCCTTGCCGTACTTGGCCTTCCAGGCCGCCACAAAGCGCTTGTTGACCGGATTGTCCAGGTCGGCCTGGTAGTGGCCCATGGTGAGCCCGCCCACGGACTCCTTGCCGATGCCCTGCAGCTCGGTGTCCTGGGTCAGGTCAGCCGGGCCGATCAGCCTGATGCCCGCCGCGCGCATGCCGAGCGCATTGTAGGTCTTGAACACGCCCGCCACGTGCTGGCCTGCCGGCACGAATACGTAGAAGCAGTCCGGCTTGGCATCCTTGACGCGCTGCATGAAGGGCGTGAAGTCCGGCACCTGCGCCGGGCTGCCCATCGGCACCGATTCCAGCACCTTGCCGCCATTGGCCTCGAAGCTCATGACGAAGGCATCGCGCGAGTCCTTGCCGGGCGGATAGTCCGTATAGCCCACCGCGGCCGTCTTGCAGCCCAGCTTGGTGGCGGCGTATTGCCCGAGCGGATAGCCCGCGTGCCACATGCTGAAGGATACCCGTGCCAGGTGCGGATCGAGATTGGTGATCCAGGCCGTGCCCGCGTTGAGGATCAGCGTGGGCGTCTTGCTCTGTTTGATCAGCGGCACGCTGGCGATGATGTCGGGCGAGAAGATGAATCCGGTCAGGATATCGATCTTCTCGTTGACGATCAGCTCCTGCACGGCCGTCTTGGCGATGTCGCCGCTGGGCCGCTTGGAGTCGCGCTTGAACCATTCCACCTTGATATCGCCCAGCTTCTTGTTGCCTTCCTGCTCCATGTAGAGGTCGATGGCCCGCTGCACGTTCTCACCCAGCGAGGCCGCGCCACCGGAGTAGGTCAGCACGATGCCCACCTTGACCGTCTTGGCTTGCGCGGCACCGGCCCCGACGAATCCGAGCGCCAGCACGCCCAGCAGAAGCCCCTGCACGGTGCGACCGATCATGTCGATTTTCTCCCCGATCCTGCTGTGTGCCGCGCGCAAAAGGACGTCCCTCGCCCACTTCCGGGGCGGCCACCGGCGCGCCGGCGGCCTGCCGCTCCCAACCGTCTTTCCGAACGGATGTAACCCGTTGCACTGGCCGCCGAAAACAGCCCCTCCCCTGGGGCATGGCCCGCTCGCACCCTCCCGCAGGCGGGTTGCGTCCGGCGGTCATCCAGAGTATGGGTCCCTATCGTTTCATGATGAAGGATTCAAGCACAATCATTGGCCCGCGGGAATGCGGCCGCACCTGAGGAGGATCGGTTCCATGGCCAAGGCTGCCGCCAGTCCGCCGTTCCGGGCGGATCACGTGGGCTCGCTGCTGCGCCCCAAGGACCTGCTGGCCGCGCGCGACCAGCGCAAGCGCGGGGCGATCACGGCAGCGCAGCTACGCGCGGTGGAGGACGCCGCCATCCGCAAGGCCGTGGCGCTGCAGGAAAAGGCGGGACTGCAGGGGATCACGGACGGGGAGTACCGCCGCACCTTCTTCCACATCGACTTCCTGGAGCAGCTCGCCGGGGTGGTCGTCAAGGGCGGCATGCCGGTCAAGTTCCACAGCCGCACCGAGGAGGTCGAATTCGCTCCGCCGCGTCTGGAGGTGGACGGCAAGGTGCGCCATGTCAAGGACATCCAGGCCGCCGACTTCGACTTCCTCAAGTCGGCCACGAAGCGCACGCCCAAGGTCTGCATCCCCTCGCCGACCATGCTGCACTTCCGCGGCGGCCGCAAGGCGGTGGACGAGAAGGCGTATCCGCGCATGGAGGACTTCTTCGCCGATCTGGCCAAGGCCTACCAGGCCGAGATCAAGTCCCTCGCGGCGCGGGGCTGCACCTACGTGCAGCTCGACGATACGAACCTGGCCTACCTGTGCGACCCGGCCATGCGCGAGCGCACCCGCGGCATCGGGGAGAACCCGGATGCGCTGCCGCGCCTCTACGCGCGCATCATCAACGATGCCATCCGCGACCGGCCGGCCAACATGACGCTCTGCATCCACCTGTGCCGGGGCAACTTCCAGAGCGCCTGGGTGGCCGAAGGCGGCTACGAGCCGGTGGCCGAAGTATTGTTCAACGAGATGAACATCGACGGCTACTTCCTGGAATACGACGACGAGCGCTCCGGGGACTTCAAGCCGCTGCGCTTCGTGCCCAAGGGCAAGAAGGTGGTGCTGGGGCTGGTGTCGAGCAAGGTCGCCCCCCTCGAGCCCAAGGAGCTGATCAAGCGGCGCATCGACGAGGCCGCCAAATTCGTCGACATCAAGGACCTCTGCCTGAGCCCGCAGTGCGGCTTCTCCAGCACCGTGGAGGGCAACAAGGTCAGCGAGGACGACGAGGTGCGCAAGCTGGGCCTGGTCGTGGAAGTGGCGCACGAGGTGTGGGGATAGGCCCACCCTGGGCGCAGCGCCAAGCGCCAGGGACGCTCCCCTGGCGCGGCCAAAGGCAATCCACCCATGCCCGCCAAGCTCCTGCCGGCCACGATCGTCGGCAGCTACCCGCAGCCCGACTGGCTGATCGATCGCGCCCAGCTCTCCAATAGGGTGCCGCGCGTGCGGGAAGCCTCCCTCTGGCGCATCGCGGAGCCGTGGCTGGAGCAGGCGCAGGACGACGCAACGCTGCTGGCCATCGGCGACCAGGAACGCGCCGGCCTGGACCTCGTCTCGGACGGCGAGGTGCGGCGCGAGAGCTACTTCAACCGCTTCGCCAATGCCCTGGACGGGATCGACCTGGAGCGCCCGGGCAGCGCAGTGAACCGGCGCGGCATCAAGCAATTGGTGCCGCGCGTGAGCGGCCCCATCCGCCGCACGCGGCCCGTGCAGGTGCGCGATGCCACCTTCCTGCGCGCCCACACCCGGCACGCCAGCAAGATCACGGTGCCCGGGCCCTTCACCATGACCTGCCTGTCGCAGGACGACTTCTACCGGGACGAGCGCGCGCTGGGGCTGGCCTTCGCGGATGCGGTGAACGCCGAGATGCGCGACCTCTTTGCGGCCGGGGCGGACCTGGTGCAGGTGGACGAGCCCTACCTGCAGGCTCACCCGGACCAGGCCCGCGCGTATGGGGTGGAGCTGCTGCAGCGCGCGCTCGCCGATCTGCCGGGGCCCACCTGCGTGCACCTCTGCTTCGGCTATGCGGCGCTGGTGAAGGACAAGCCTTCGGGCTATTCCTTTCTGCCCGAGCTGGCGCAGACGCCCTGCCAGCAGGTCTCCATCGAGGCGGCGCAGCCCGGCCTGGACTGCCGCGTGCTGCGCGAGCTGCCGGGCAAGACGATCGTGCTGGGCGTGCTCGACCTGTCCGACCCCGCCGTGGAGACCCCGCAGGTGGTGGCCGGGCGCATCCGGCGCGGGCTCGCGCACGTGCCGCCCGAGCGCCTGATCGTGGCGCCCGACTGCGGCATGAAGTACCTGCCGCGCCACACCGCCTTCAGCAAGCTGAAGGCGATGGTCGAGGGCGCGGCGCTGGTGCGGGCGGAGCTGGGGGCGGGCTGATTCCATTTCGCATTCGATCATTAATGATCGGCCGGCCGTAGGGGCACGGCATGCCGTGCCCCTACAATGCAGAAAATTCTACGAACGAATGCGAAATCGTATGAATTCGGCATGCTCCGAGAGGCAGCCACCAGCGCCACTGGATCGTTGCAGGCGCAGCGGAAAATCGGATCGAAACCATTAGCGAGCAGGGGCCGGTCCCGTCACTCTGACCCGGATGGCACGGCCATGACCTTCGGCATCCTGATGTTCCAGGCGGACTTCGCCATCGCCCCGGCGGAGTTGGCGCGGGCGGTGGAGGAACGCGGCTTCGAGTCGCTCTTCTTCCCCGAGCACACGCACATCCCCGCCAGCCGCCTCACGCCGTGGAGCGCGCGGGGCGATCCGCTGCCCGCGTTCTACTCGCACACCCACGACCTGTTCGTCTCGCTGACGGCCGCGGCGATGGCCACCACGCGGCTCAAGCTGGCCAGCGGCATCTGCCTGCTGGTGGAGCGCGACCCCATCGTGACCGCCAAGGCCGTGGCGTCCCTGGATCACCTGTGCGGGGGCCGCTTCGAATTCGGCGTGGGCGGCGGCTGGAATCGCGAGGAGATGGAGAACCACGGCACGGACTTCCGCACGCGCTGGACGCTGCTGCGCGAGCGGGTGGAGGCGATCAAGGCCATCTGGACGCAGGAGGAGGCGAGCTATCACGGGCAGTTCGTGAACTTCGAGCGCATCTGGAGCTGGCCCAAGCCCCTGCAGCGCCCGCACCCGCCCGTGCTGGTGGCCGGCTCCGGCCCGCGCACCCTGCAGCGCGTGGCGCGCTATGGCGACGGCTGGCTGCCGCTGCCCCACGGCATCGACAGCTTCGCGGACAAGCTGGCGGAGCTGGCGGAGCTTTGCGCCGCCGCCGGGCGCCCGCCCGTGCCCACCAGCCTGTTCTATGCGCCCACCCACAAGCCCGCCAAGCTGGAGCAGTTCCACCGCGAGGGCGTGGCGCGTTTCATCTGGAGCGTGCCCTCCGCCGGGCGCGACGAGGTGCTGCGAGAACTAGACCAGCTCGCGCGCCTCAAGGACGAGTTGGGCTTCTGACCGCCCGACTGCGGATACCCAGTTGCATTCAAGGCAAATCGATCGGCCGCGCGCCTGAGGAGTCCCGCGCAGCGGGGCGTCTCGCCTGTCCCTTTTTGCCTTCGGCGATGGTGACGTTGTTGACGTCCAACGTGCGTCCCATCACGCGATCGAAAGTGACTTTGGCCTCGATCATGTCAATCTTGGCGCG
>JBGOUY010000087.1:0-14201 GCA_041477795.1 bacterium | reverse complement strand
GGGGGGGGGTGCGGCCGCGCCGGGGAGAGACGCCGTTGTTGTTTAAATCGCCGTTGTTCAAGTCTGCGTCATCTGCGAAATCTGCGGTTCCGCATTGGGTGGCCTCAGCCCGCCCAGCGCGCGGCGTCGCTGCGGGTCATCTTGCTTATGCACGGGTCCGGGCTACAATGACCGCCACACGCACCAACCGCGAGGGACGACATGGACAAGAGCAATGTGGCGATGGTGGGGCTGGGGGTGATGGGGGCCAATCTGCTGCTGAACCTGGAGAGCCGCGGCTTCACCGGGGTCGGCTACGACGTCAACGCGGAGACGGTGCAGCGCTTCCTGAACGGCCACGGCAAGGGTAAGCGCGTCAAGGCCGCCAAGGACTGGAAGGATCTCGCCGCGCAACTCGAAAAGCCGCGCAAGGTGTTCGTGCTGGTGCCCGCCGGCAAGCCGGTGGAATCGGTGCTGGAGTCGCTCAGCGGCGTGCTGGAGCGCGGGGACGTGATCGTCGAGTGCGGCAACTCGTTCTACGAGGACACCAACCGGCGCGAGGCGCAGATGGCCGCCAAGGGCTTCAACTTCACGGGCATGGGCGTGAGCGGAGGCGAGGAGGGCGCGCGCCACGGCCCCAGCATGATGCCCGGCGGCCCCAAGGCGGGTTACGACAACCTGGCGCCCTACCTGGAGAAGATCGCCGCGCAGACCGAGGACGGCCCGTGCGTGACCTACATCGGCCCGCGCGGGGCCGGGCACTACGTGAAGATGGTGCACAACGGCATCGAGTACGGCGACATGCAGCTCATCGCCGAGGCCTACGACCTGCTCAAGCGCCAGGGCGGGCTCTCCAACGAAGAGCTGGCGGACATCTTCAGCCAGTGGAACAGCACCGAGCTGGAGTCGTTCCTGATCGAGATCACCGCGCGCATCTTCCGCCAGAAGGACGACCAGGGCACGGGCAAGCACCTGCTGGACGTGATCACGGACAGCGCCTCCATGAAGGGCACGGGCAAGTGGACCGTGCAGGACGCCATGGATCGCGGCGTGGCCATCCCCACCATCACCGCCGCCGTGGACGCGCGGCTGGTATCCGCCATCCGCGAAGAGCGGCTGGCGGCGGCCAGGCAGCTCCCGGCCCCGCCGGCGACCCCGACCGGCATGAGCAAGCAGCAGTGGATCGACTCGGTGCGCGCCGCGCTCTACTGCGCCAAGACCTGCAGCTATGCGCAGGGCATGGCGATGCTGCGCCGCGCGTCGGTGGAGTTCGACTGGAACCTGCCGCTGGGCGAGATCGCGCGCATCTGGAAGGCCGGCTGCATCATCCGCGCGCGCTTCCTGCGCACGATCCAGGAGGCCTTCGGCCGCGATGCCGCGCTGCCCAACCTGCTGCTCGATCCGTTCTTCAAGGAGGCCATCGCCGAGCGGCAGAGCGCCTGGCGCAAAGTCGTCTCGCTGGGCCAGCTCGCCGGCATCGCCCTGCCCGCCATGAGCGGCTCGCTGGCCTACTACGACGGCTACCGCAGCGCGCGCCTGCCGGCCAACCTGGTGCAGGCGCAGCGCGACCTCTTCGGCGCGCACACCTACGAGCGCCTGGATCGCCCCGGCACCTTCCACACGCACTGGGGCTAGGGGGCGTCGGGCCGATGGCCGGCTATTCGGGCACGCCGCTGGCGAAGAAGCTGGGCATCAAGCCGGGCGCGCGCCTGCTGCGCATCAACGCCCCGCAGGGCCTGGAGGACTGGCTGGCGCCCCTGCCCGCGGACGTGCGGACCGTGCCGGACGGCAAGGCCGTGCCGGACGGCAAGGCCGTGCCGGACGCGCGAGCCGCGGCGGACGTGATCCTGTTCTTCACCACGCAGGCCAAGGAGCTGGCGCGCCGCTTCGGCCCGCTGGCCCAGCGGCTGGATGCGGCGGGGGGCCTGTGGGTGGGCTGGCCCAAGCAGAGCGCCAAGGTGCCGACCGACCTGGACGAGAATCTCGTGCGCGCCGTGGGCCTGGCGGCCGGGCTGGTGGACAACAAGGTCTGCGCGATCAGCGACGTTTGGTCCGGCCTGCGCTTCGTCTACCGCCGGCAGGACCGCTAGCCGCCCGCGGACGCTTGCGCACGGGATCCGGGAAGTCCCGGTAGAGCGCGAACTGCACGTCCCGCACCGAGCGATAGACCCGCCCGTGCAGGCGCTCGACCTCGCCGCTGCGGGTGGCGACGCGCTGGAATGCGCGCTCGAGTTGCGCCAGGTGCTCGGTTTCCACCACGATGTGGAACTCCCCCAGGCCCGGCGGGCCGAAGCCCAGCTTGCGCCGCGTGAGCCGATGCGCGGCGATCAGCCCGTCGCGCTGCAGCCGGCCCAGGTAGGCCGCTACCGCGTCGGCGAACTCCAGGTCGCTCAGGCCCGGCTTGAGATTGCACCAGATATGGTAGCTGTCCATCGCCCCGCTCCTCATCGTCCCCAGCGCCGAGCTGCATCCCGTCGGCGGGAGCGGTGCACGGCCGGTCAGCTAATGCGCCTCTTCCTTGGCCAGATTGCGGTTCCAGGCGGGGATTTCGACGACCAGGTCCTTGCTGCCGTCGGCGATGCACTGGCAGGCCAGGCGCGACTTGAGGGTGAGCCCCGGCGCCTCGTCCAGCATCTCGTCCTCGTCGTCGGAGATCTCGTTGCAGGTATCGAGCCCCTCGCGCACGATCACGTGGCAGGTGGAGCAGGCGGCAAAGCCGCCGCAGGCGTGATCCAGCGCGATGCCATTGGCGAGCGCGAAGTCCAGCACGGAGCCCGGGCGCCCCTCGTGATGCGCGGCGGGGTCCACCGGGCCGGCTTGCACCGCCTTGCCGTTCGGCAGGAAGGTGATGCGGAAGGGCTGCTGGGGCCCCTCCTCCACTTCCGTGAGCCGCGAAAGCGAGCGTTTGCCGCTGTCCTTGCTGGGGGTCAATTCAGTCATCCGTCGAGCCGCTGGGGTGCGCGGGCCAGACGCCCGCCGGTTGGCATGGGGCCCCCACGCGGACGCCGCCGGGGCGGCCTGCGCCGGAGCCAGTATGGCATGGCCGGGCCGCTGCTCCAAGCGCGCGGGCGCTCCCGCCGCCGGGCAGGGCCGGGTCACCTCTCCAGGGTAGCCGCCGACACGATTTCTGTCAAAAATATACGTAGATCAGAGCGGGGGCTCAGGCCCGGCCCTTGCCATAGAGCACGGGGTTGAGCGTGGGGTCGTTGTACATCTTCATCTGGCGATACACCTTGAAGCGCTTGCGGCCGCCGCGCAGGTCGGCCTCCAGGAGGCGCAGGGCCTGGGCCAGGTCCGCGCGCTGCTCGCGCAGGACGGCCAGCCTGGCGCGGCAGGTGGCGCGGTGCGCCTCGTCGGCGTCCGGGCGCTGCGTCTGCTCGTGCATGTGGAAGATGCGCAGGGCGAGGATGGAGAGGCGGTCCACGATGCTGCCCACCGTCTCCGAGTGCAGCGGCAGCCGTGCATCCGGCGCGCTGCCCGCGGCCCCCAGCGCCGCCAGCACCCACTCGTCGATGCGTTCCATGGCATCGTTGCGCTGCTGGTTCAGCCCGTCGATGGCGCGCTTGACGCGCGCGATCACGACGGCGTCCGCCGCGGGGTCGCGCGCCTGGTCCTCCTCGTGCCAGAGCCGGAAGTTGAAGGCGTGGTTCCGCAGCGCCAGCGCATCGAAGCCGTCGCGCTCGTCGATCTCGCTGGGGCCGGCGTGCCAGCGCTGCACCGTCTCGTCATGCAGGCGCACCAGCCGATCCGTGTCGATCAAGGCGTCCATGGCGCAGCAGCTCCTCCAGGTAGGATTCCAGGGCCCGCTCCACGGGGGCATAGGCCAGGTCGTTGATGCATTCCTCCCCGCAGTGGGGATAGTGGCAGGAGCGCTTGCAGCCCGGATCGTGCTCCACCGTGCGGTGCCGGGTCTGCTCCGGCGGCGTCCAGATCTCCGCCAGCTCTTTGCCGAAGACGGTCAGCGAAGGCGTACCCACCGCGACGGCAAAGTGGCGCGGGCCGCCGTCGTTGCCGAGAAACAGGTGCGCCCGCTCGAAGAGCGCGGCCATCGTGAGCAGGTCGGTGGGCGGCAGGTCGGGCAGCGCCGGGTGCACCATCGCCCCGCGCACGGCATTGGCGAAGCCCGCTTCCCCCGGGCCGAAGAACAGCAGCACGCGCGCCGCATAGCGCTCGATCAGCACGTCCGCCAGCGCCGCATAGCGCTCCGTCGGCCAGACCCGGTAGGAGCGGCGCGAGACCGGGCACAGCACCACCAGGAACTCCTCCGGCCGCACGCCCAGGCCCGAGAGGATCTCGCTGGCCCGCTCGCGCTCCGCCGCGCCGAGGAACATCTGGGGCGTGAGATCGGCCACGCGCGCGCCGAGCGGCTCCACCAGGGCCGCCTTGTGATCGGCCGTGTAGGGCCGCCGGCCCTGCCCGTTCACGCGCTCGGTGTAGGCATGGCGCCGGCCGCGGAAGTCCCAGCCGATCCGGCGCGGTGCGCCCGTGGCCCACGTGAGCAGGGCCGAGCGCGGATTGCCGAAGAAGTCCACCACCACGTCGAAGCGCCGCCGCCGCAGATCGGCCGCGCAGGCGAGCTGGCGGCCCAGCCCGGCCTTGGCCGGCCACACGAGCACCTCGTCCACGTGGGGACTGTGGCGGAAGATCTGGTCGCAGGGCGCCTCGGTGAGGTAGCTGATGCGCGCCTGCGGCTGCGCCGCCCGCAGCGCGGCCACGGCGGGCGTCGTCATCATGACGTCCCCGATGCGGCGCAACTGGGTGAGCAGGATGCGAGCGGGCATGACCGGCAGCGGGGACTGGGTTGGGAGGCCGGCCGCGCAGCCCCGCCCGTTGGGCAGCCGTGGGGCAGCAGCCGGAGGAACCGCCGGAGCGCCGGACGCCGCCGCCCGGCCGTCACCAGTGTAGCCTCAGCGCCTCCCATGCGACAAGCGCGGCCAGCGCACCCCCCAACGCAACGCCCAGCGCCAGGAAGCCCGGCCGCCAGCGCCGCCGCTCCGCCAGCAGGCCCGCGGCGACCAGCGTCCAGCTCAGCGCGGCCAGGCCCCAGGCCAGCACGAGCGGCGGCCAGTCCGTACGCAGCCACAGCGCGTGCCAGGCCACCAGCACGACCGGCGCCGCCAGCTCCAGCCACGCTGTGCGCTGCCCGATCGGCGCCCCGCAGAGCCGGCAGCGCCCCCGCAGCAGGAGATAGGAGAGCAGCGGGATGTTGTCGTACCAGGGGATCGTGCGACCGCAGCCGAAGCACAGCGAGCGCGCGGGGCGCAGCAGCCCCACGCCCGGCGGCACGTCCCGCCCGGCGGCCGGCGCCCCCGCCCGTGCCGCGGCCGGCACCGTTGGCGGACCGGCACGGCGCGGCGTGCGATCGATGAGCTGATTGAGGAAGCTGCCCCACAGCCAGCCGGCCAGGCCGGTCAGCAGCAGGGCCCAGCCGGGCTCAGCCCTTGGCCACATGCGGGTGCTGGCGGAAGCTCGTCACCGCCGACTTGGCCGCCTGCATCAGGAAGGGGATGTCGCCCAGCAGCGACTGGAAGCGGTAGCCGCTCTCGATGCAGGCCTTGGCCGCCTCCCAGTTGCGGGAGATGGTGCCCAGCGCAATCTTGCGCTTGTTGGCGGCGTCCTCCAGCTTCTTGATGGCCGCCTGCACGTCCGGGTGGTCCCAGTGGCCCACGTGGCCCATGTCGCCCGAGAGGTCGTTGGGACCCAGGAAGGCCACGTCGATGCCGGGCACGTCCAGGATCTTGTCGATGCTGTCGATGGCGGCCTTGGTCTCGATCTGCAGGATCATCATGATCTCGTCGTTGGCCTGCTTGACGTAGTCGCCGTCCTGCCCATAGCGCGCGCCGCGGTTGCCGGCCAGCCCACGGATGCCCTGGGGCGGGTACTTGATGGCGGCCACGGCCCGCCTGGCCTCCTCGGCGCTCTTGATGCCGGGCACCATCACGCCGTAGGCGCCGATATCCAGCACGCGCTTGATCACCACTGGATCGTTCCACTGCACCCGCACGAAGGGCACGGTCTCCCCGGCCGCAGCAAGGGCCTGCAACTGACTCAGCAGCGTCTGGTAGTCCCCGGCACCGTGCTCCATGTCGATCAGCACCCAGTCAAAGCCCATCAGGCCCATCACCTCCGCCGCGATGGGGCTGCACAGGCTGACCCAGGAGCCACAGGTGTACTTGCCGTCCTTCAGGAGTTGCTTGACGCGATTGGGTTTCATCGTCCGCTGCGAGGCAGGTGGAGAGGGGAACGTGGGGAAGCGGGGCTACACTGGCACCCGTCGTCCCGGCCGTCAAGCCACCGCCGCGCGGGCAGCGGGCAGCGCTACGGCGGTGCTCCGATGGCCGTGCGGCCGCGTGCGACCGGCGCGGAAACGGAGCGCAGCCGCCCGGCGCGGCCAGCCTGCGCGGCCCCGGCGGAGACCCAGCGCGGGGCGCGGGGCCGGCTTGACAAGCTCGGCGTGCTGCCCGAAAGATGATGGGCCGCCGCCGCGCGGCCGCTCTCCGCGGCGGGTGGCCAGCCTGCCCAGGGCTGTGCCGCTCCGCCACTCCGCATGGGCCCAGCCGAAATGCCCCAGGCAGAACCCGCAGCCCCCGAGGGGGAGCAGTTCCCCCATTGGCGCCGCAACATGCGGGCGCTGGCCGTGGGCACCTTCTGCAATACGCTCGGCTTCACGGTGTGCTTCCCCTACCTGGCCCTGATCGTCCAGGAGCTGGGCGTGCACTCGCACCTGGAGACGTGGGTGGGCGGCATTGCGGGCGGCTTCTTCACCATCAGCTTCCTGCTGGCGCCCGTGTGGGGCTCCTTCGCAGACCACTTCGGGCGCAAGTCCATGGTGCTGCGGGCGGGGCTGGGCATGAGCATCGGCTTCGCGCTGCTGGGCTTCGCGGGCACGCTGCCCTGGTTCCTGCCGTTCTTCGTGCTGGTGGGCACCTGCAACGGATACGTCCCCGCGGCGATCGCGTTGGTGGCCACCAACACCCCGCGCCGCTACATGGGCCGGGCGCTGACCACGGTGCAAAGCGCCGCGCTGATAGGCACCACCTGCGGCCCGGCCGTGGGCGCGCTGCTGGCAGGGCGCCTGCCCATCTACCGGGACCTGTTCTGGGTCAGCTGCGGCATGAGCCTGCTCGCCGGCTCCGTGGCGCTGCTCTTCGCGCGGGAGGATGCGCTGCGGCCGGAGGCGCCGTTCCGCCTCACGGTGCTGCGGGACACCCGCACGATCCTGCGCATACCCACCCTGTGGGTGCTGTTGCTGGTGAGCTTCCTGTTCAGCACGGCCATGTTCGGCAGCACCACGGTGATCGCCCTGTACGTGCTGGAGATCGCCGGCGAGGCGCCCGGGGGCGGCCTTTCGCTGGAGGCCTGGGTCGGCGTCGCCACCCTGGCGCTGACCATCTCCAGCGCCGCGGCGGCGCCGCTGTGGGGGCGCTGGCTGGACCGCTTCGAGCCGGGCCGCGTGCTGGCCCTGAGCCTGCTCAGCGGGATGCTGGCGAGCTGGATCTTCCCCTTCGTGCAGACGCCGCTGCAGCTCACGCTGGCGCGGCTGGCGTTGGGCGCCTGCGCCGTCGGCATTCAGCCCGCCGCCGT
Organism: bacterium; assembly: GCA_041477795.1. GTDB lineage: Bacteria > SAR324 > SAR324 > SAR324 > JACQKK01 > DATFMP01. The sequence goes on along the minus strand of JBGOUY010000087.1, from coordinate 6,638 downwards.
GCGCCTCATCAAGGCCTGGTCGCCCGTCGGCATGGATGCGCGCACGCTGGCCCTGGGCACCGCCCTGGCCATGCTGGGCAACGGCGCGGCGCCGCTGCTGGCGGCCGTGATCGGCCCGCTGCTGGGCCTGCGCGCGTACTTCGCCTGCATCGCGCTGCTGCTGCTGGGGGGCCTGCTGGTGTGGGTCACGTGCGGCCTGCGCCGGCTGGGGAGCGTCGCCACATGAGCGCGGTCACGAGCGCATCTGGCGCGCGGGAGCAGGCGCTGTTCCCCTTCTGGCGCCGCAACATGTACGCGATGGGGCTGGCGGCGTTTTCGCTCACCTCCGGCTTCGGCATGACCAACCCCTTCTTCCCGCTCGTGCTGCAGGAGATGGGAGCGACGGGTCATCTGGAAACCTGGGTCGGCTACGCCATGGGCGCCTACTTTGGGCTGAGCTTCCTGCTCACCCCGCTGTGGGGGGTCGTGGCGGATCACTATGGGCGCAAGCTGATGGCGCTGCGCACGAGCTTGGGCATGGCCTGCATCTGCCTGGTGCTGCCGCTGGCGCCCAGCATGGCTTGGTTCATGGCGCTCTACGTGCTGATGGGCACCACCAACGGCTTCATCCCCTCCACCAACGCGCTGATCGTCACCAACACGCCCACGGCCCGGCTGGGCCGCGCGCTCTCGCTGGTGCAGACGGGCACGCTGGTGGGCGGGGCCATCGGCCCGGCGGCCGGCGCCGCCATCGCGCACCTGTTGCCGGGCTACCGCTACCTGTACTGGGTCGCCGGTGGGCTCCTGGTGCTCGCCGGCCTGCTGACGCTGCTGCTGGCCCAGGAGCGGCACGATCGGCCTGCGACACCCTTCCGGCTGCACCTGCTGCAGGACTTCCGCATCATCCGGCGCATCCCGCACATCCGCGGGCTGATGTACCTGGCCTTCATCCAGACCTTCACCTACCTGGGCACGGGGGCCATCATCTCCGTGTTCACGCTGGATCTGCTGGCGCACCAGGGCATCCACGGCGGAGCGGACGTGGACTTCTGGGTGGGGGCCGTGACGCTGGCCTTCACGCTGTCCAGCGCGCTGTCCGTGCCACTGTGGGGGCGGCTGCTGGACCGCTTCGGGCCGTCGCGCACGCTGGCCGTGAGCCTGCTCGGGGCGGCGCTGGCGAGCGTGCCCACCATCTTCGTGGCCACGCCGCTGCAACTGGGGGCCGCGCGCTTCGCCCTGGGCCTGCTGGCCATCGGCATCGGGCCTTCGCTGCTGGCCATCATCAAGGGCTATACCCCACCGGGCATGGAATCGCGCGTGCTGGCCTATGCGGCGGCGTTCGGGTCGCTGGGTATCGGGGGCGGGCCCTTCGTGGCCGGGCTGATCGGTCCGCTGCTCGGGCTGCGCGTCTTCTTCGCGCTCAATTCCGTGCTGCTGCTGATCGCCTTCGGGCTGTGGCTGCGGGCGCTCACGCGCGGAGCCCCGGCCGACCCGCGCCGCGGAGCCGCTGCGTGACCGCCCCGCCGGTTGGCAATGCGCCAGGCAGCGGGGCCGGCCCCGGCGAGCCCTTCCCGTTCTGGCGGCGCAACATGATCGTGCTTGCCGCAGGCACCTTCCTCTATTCCGCGGGCTTCACGATCTTCTATCCGTACGTCTCGCTGATCGTGCGGGAATTCGGCATCACGGAGCACCTGGAAACCTGGGTTGGCATCATCGTAGGCGGCATCTTCGGGCTCACCTTCCTGCTCACCCCCGTGTGGGGCGGGCTGGCCGATCATTACGGCAAGAAGACCATGGTGCTGCGCGCGGGGCTGGGCATCGGCGCGGCGTTCCTGGCCCTGGCCCTGGCGCCCTCGCTGTTCTGGTTCATGCTGGGAGTGTACTGGATCGGCGTCTTCAACGGCTTCGTGGCGGCGTCGCTGGCGCTGGTGGCGGCCAACACGCCCACGCCGCGCATGGGGCGGGCCCTGGCCATCGTGCAGAGCGGGTCGCACCTGGGCGGCACGCTGGGGCCGGTGCTGGGCGCGGCGCTGGTCAGCCTGCTGGCGACGTATCAGAACCTGTTCTACGTGAGCGGCGCGCTGGGCCTGCTGAGCGGTCTGCTGGTGCTGGGGCTGGTGCGCGAGGAGGCCGCGCCGCCGAGCGGGCCGTTCCGGCTGCACCTGCTGCGCGACCTGGCGCGCTGCCTGCGCATGCCCAACATGGCCGTGCTCTACCTGCTCAACTTCATCGTCAGCACGGTGTTCTTCGGCAACATTACCGTGATGGCGATCTACCTGCTGGAGCTGCTCGGGGAGCGGACGCTGTATCTGGGGCTGTCCCTGCAGGCATGGGTGGGCGCGGTCAACGTGGCGCTGACGGTGACCAGCGCGGCGGCGCTGCCGTTCTGGGGGCAGGCGCTGGACCGCTTCCGGCCGGGCTGGGTGCTGGCGCTGGGGCTGCTGCTGGCGCTGCTGTGCGCGCTGCCGGTGCCGTGGCTGGCCAATCCGCTCCAGCTCACGCTGGCCCGCGCGGCGTTGGGCCTGCTGGGGGCGGGGATCATGCCGGCGCTGGTGCGGCTGATCAAGGAGCGGGCACCGGCCGGCATGGATGCCCGCGCGCTCGCCTTTGGCACGTCGCTCTACATGCTGGGCCACGGCGGGGCGCCCGTGCTGGCAGGCATCGTGGGGCCGCTGCTGGGGCTGCGCGCGTACTTCGGCCTCAACGTGCTGCTGCTGCTGGCCGGCCTGGGACTGTGGCTCTTCAGCTTCGCGCGCAACCCCGTCGCGCTGGAGCCTTAGGCCATGGCGCTCCAGGTGCAGTCCGCAGAGCCGCCCGTGCCCCCCGCGAGCGCGCCGCCCAGTGCCGCGTCGCCCGGCGATGGCGCCTTCCCGTTCTGGCGCACGAACATGCGCGTGCTGTTCGTGGCCAATCTGGCCGGCAGCATCGGCTTCACGCTGTACTTCCCCTTCATCCCGCTGATCCTGGGCGAGCTGGGTGTGGGCGACGGGGTGACGGCGTGGACCGGCTACTACACGGCCGTGCTGTATCTGGCCACCATGACGCTGATGCCCGTCTGGGGCGGGCTGGCCGATCACTTCGGCAAGCGTTCCATGATGCTGCGCTCCACCATCGGCCAGTGCATCGGCTTCACCGCGCTGGTCTTTGCCCCGAACCTGGGCGCGCTGCTGCTGGGCGTGGTCTGGATTGGGGCCAGCAACGGCTTCCAGGCCGGCTCGCTGGCGCTGGTGGCCACCAACACGCCCACCGCATCCATGGGCCGCGCGCTCTCCACCGTGCAGACCGGCTCGCTCATCGGCACCACCGTGGGCCCGGTGCTGGGGGGCGTGCTGGCCATGCTGCTGCCGCGCTACCGCCTGTTGTTCGGGGTGGGCGCCGTGCTGAGCGTGGTCAGCACGAGCCTGGTCCTGTTCCGCACCAGGGAGGCGTTTCAGCGCCCGCAGACGCCGTTGCGGCTGCACATCCTGCGGGACCTGCGCGCGTGCCTGCGCGTGCCGGGAATGGGGCTGCTCTATTACCTGCTGTTCCTGTTCGCCAGCACGTTCTTCGGCAGCATCACCATCGTCTCCCTCTTTACGCTGGAGCTGCTGGGTGGGCAGGAGCGCTACCTCGGCATCGGGCAGGAGCTGTGGCTGAGCGCCGTCACGGTCTCGCTCACGCTATCCAGCGCGGCGGCGCTGCCGGTCTGGGGCCGGCTGCTGGACCGCTACGAGCCGCGCCGGGTGGCCCTGAGCGCGCTGGCGCTGTGCCTGCTGGCGGTGCTTCCGTATCCCTTCGTGCGCAATCCGCTGCAACTGGTGGCGGTGCGGCTGCTGCTGGGGGCGCTGGCGGTGGGCCTGCAGCCCGCGCTGCTGCGGCTGATCAAGGAAGCGGCGCCTGTCGGCTTCGAAGCCCGGGCGCTCGCCTTCGGCACGTCCCTGTACATGCTGGGCCACGGCGCCGCGCCGTTCCTGGCCGGGCAGATGGCGCCCAGCGTGGGCCTGCGCGGCTACTTTGTCTTCCACGCCGCCGGGGTGGCCTCGGGCGTCGTGCTGTGGGCGCTGCTGGGGGTGCGGCGGGGCGAGACCTGAGGGCGGCGCTTCAGCCGCGCACGGGCTTGAGGGATTCCAGCCGCAGCAGCATGTCGCCCAGCACGGCGGCGTCGTGGGCGTTGGCGTTCATGTCGAAGCGCACGGCCATGCGGTCCGCGTAGGTGAACAGGATCAGGCTGGCCACCAGGGAGGCGTCGCCCGCCTGGGCGGCGAAGCGGGCCAGCGCCTGCTCCCCGTCGTGGCCCATCGCGCTCATGAGCGGGCGCACGTCCAGGTGGTGCCGGATCAGCCAGCGCAGCCGCTCCACGTCGCCGGCCGGCAGGCGCAGGCCGGTGCCCTCCAGCACGGCATCCAGCGCCTCCGCGCCCAGCGGCGCATGGTCCAGCGCGGGCTTCTTCAGGTCGTGCAGCAGGCCCGTCAGCACCAGCACGCGCTGCTCGCTGAAGGGCAGGGCGCGGCAGTGGCGGATCAGCGTGTCGAGCTGGGAGCGCACCTTCTCGATCTCGTTGAGGGCGGCGATGCTGGTGTCGTGGCCGAATTCCAGCAGGTTCACCTCGATCAGGTACTCCAGGCTGTTGCGGCGCGCCTCCTCCATCACGTGGAAGAACGGCCGCACGGCCGGATGCAGGCGCAGGGCCGGCACGCCCTCCAGCATGCGCAGCTCCATCGCGTACTTGCGCGCGTAGTTCTTCAGCCCCGAGTGGTCGTGCAGGCGCTCGTAGTCGTGCCGCATGGCCGAGGGGCCCGGCTCCGGCAGCACGTCCCCCAGCAGCCGCAGGCCCAGCAACACGTCGATGGCCACGATGGAGTGCTCGTCCACCGTGTAGGCGTGATCCGCATTGACGTGGATGCGCCCCTGCACCTGCTCGAAGCCGGGCAGGAAGCGCTGCAGCAGCCCCACCGAGCGCAGGTTGCGCAGCACGATGGGCGTGGTGCCCTGGCGGATGGACTCGTCCAGCATGGAAAGCAGCCGTGCGCCCAGCTCCTCGCGGTGCTCGGCGATATAGAACTCGTTCCAGCCCTCCAGGCTGGCCTCGATGGCGGCCACGGTATCGGCGCGCAGGTGGCACGCCGTGCGCGCCATCAGCAGGAACGAATCCAGCGCCGCGCTCGGCTCGCCCAGCCAGACCGGCCCGTCCAGGTAGAGCCGGTCTTCATCGTCCAGCGCATAGTGCAGCTGCGGGAAGGGCCGGCAGAGGGCGTAGAGCCGGTTGCGCGGGGAGAGCAGCGGCGCCCGCGTGGGCAGCTCGGCCAGGCGCTGGAACAGCGGCGTCATGATGCGCGTGGCGCGGCGGCGGTACTCGAAGTACTCGCGCACCAGCTCCACGTCCGCCTCCGTGGGCGAGCGCTCGACCAGCGTGCGGTTCTCCTCCCGGTGCGTGTTGACCCAGGCCTCCACCTTCTTGAGGAAGTAGAGCGACTGGCTGTCCAGCAGCCCCTCCTCCACGAGTCGGCTGAGATGATTCGGGTCGAGGCCCTTGGCGGCGCCGAGCTGGCGGATGTTGGCGAGGTCCTGCAGGTAGTCGGTGAAGTCGGGGCGGCTGTGGTAGGCCGTGTGCTGGTTGTGCTCGATGCGCGCCTCCCACTCGCGCCGGACGTAGTGCAGGTTGAAGCGCGTCACCGTATTGCTGATCGCTTCCAGCGTGCGCACCAGGCTGTGGCGCACGAAGTGCGAATCCTGCAGCTTGCGGCCGTGCTTATCCACCACGTAGAACACGTAGCGGCCCCGCGCGCCCTGCTCGATTTCCGCCACCTGGATGTTCAGCCACAGCTCCGAGCGCGCCAGGAAGTGCAGCAGCACGCTGGTGAAGCGGTTGGAGATGCGCTCCACGTGCAGTTCCAGGCACGTGAAGCGGTCCGACAGGTCATTGTCGATGGCGGGAATGTCGTCCAGCTGCGGGATGAGGGAGCGATAGGGAAAGTTCTGGATGGTCTCCAGCACCCCGCGCTCCTCGGGACGGACCTCGCGCAGGCGCTTGAGCACCGTCTCCCGGCTCGCGTCGTTGAGGGGACGCCCCAGCCGGTCCCGCAGATCGAGCAGGTTGACCACCTGCCCCTGCGCCCCGGTGAAGATGCGCGCGCGCTGGATGGAGATGCCGTGCTCCAGGCGGTGGCAGCGCAGGATCGCTTCGAAGATCTTGTCCAGCAGCCCCGGCTCCTCCCAGTCCGTGGTGACGATCTCGAAGAGCGCCCCGCCTTCGGCCGAGGGGACGACCTCGATGAACGGCCCGCCCTCCCGCGCCAGGCGCTCCAGCTTGCCGCGGTGGCGCCGGCGTTCCTCGGCCGTCGTGCGCTCGTGGTAGAGCGCGGGCATCTCATGGGCGTGCAGGGGATCGAGCTTGGGCTGCAGCATGGCGGGGATCGGATGGCAGCAAGGCAGGGGCACGTCGTGGCGCCGGCACCCCTCACGCTGGCCGGCGACGCTGCTGGATTCCTGGCGATGGGACCTATTTCAAAGCCTAGCACAGGCGGGGCCAACTGCGCTCGTTCGGCTCCGGCCGGGGGGATGGATCGGCCCTCAGGTCGCCGCGGGATGCTCCAGTGCCGCCAGCCGTTCCAGCAGGGTCGGGTGCGAATAGTGGTAGCGGCTGAACCAGGGGTGCGGCGCCAGGTTGGAGAGGTTCTGGT
>JBGOUY010000230.1:0-7079 GCA_041477795.1 bacterium | reverse complement strand
GGAAGCGCCGCTGCAGCTCCGCCACGCTGTGTCGGGTCTCGGCCAGCGTGCGCTCCTTGATTTCCTCGTAGCCGCGGATGCCGTCCGGCGACTCGGCGATGGCCACGGCGAGGGCGTGGTTCTCGTGGGTCAGGTCGGGCAGCAGGCCCTCCAGCAGCCCTTCGTACCAGCCGATCAAGCTGCGCTCCAGGCGCCGGTGGGCGCTGCGGTTGAAGACGTCCAGCGCGCTGCCGCGCAGGCGCCGCATGCCGTAAAGCAGCCGGAAGGCCGGGAAGAACCACGGCCCCAGCTTGATCTTGTTCTTCAGCCCCAGCTTGCGGAAGAGCGGCGGGTGCAGGTGCACGTAGCGCTTGAGCCCACCCTCGTACAGCTTCAGCACGCGCTCCCAGGCCGGGTCCTGCAGCCACAGGCGGGCCACCTCGTACTCGTCCTTGATGGCCATCAGCTTGAACAGGCCCACGGCCGCGGCATCGCGCAAGGCCGTGCGGCCGGGCGTGCGCGCCTGCTCCGCCTCGCCGATGCGGGCCACGCCGGCCAGGTAGCGCGCGGCATAGGCCTCGTTCTGGTAGAGGATCAGGTCCGCCACGCGCGGGGGCAGCAGCTCGGCCAGCCGCCCGCCGGCCGGGAAGCGCGCCTCCAGCCGTTCGTAGGCCGCGACCTGCCCCGGGGCGTAGCGCCGCAGCCGCGCCAGCGCCTGCTCGCGCGGATCGGCCGGCGCCGCATCGCCGCGCACCAGCGTCAGCACTTTCTCGCGATCCAGCACGTACTGCCGGCCCCAGCGGAAGGCGCTTTGGTTCTGCTCCACCGCCACGCGGTTGGCCTCGATGGCCGTCTCGATGGACTCCGCGCGCAGCGGCAACAGGCCGCACTGATACGCCACACCCAGCAGGAACACGTTGTTGGGCATGTGGTCGCCGAACAGCGCCTCGGTGATCGCCACCGAGTCCAGGTACACGTTGCGCGACTTGTTCGTGTAATGGTCCAGCCGCTCCCGCAGCCGCTCCAGCTCCGGGAAGTGCTTGTGGAAGTCCGTCACCACCTCGGCCGTGGAGATCTGGGAGATGTTGGCGATCGTCACGGTGCGCTCCGGGTGGAAGCGGTTCAGGTTGTCCGGGGCCACCGTGGCCAGCAGGTCGAAGGCGAGGCACAGGTTCGCCTCGCCCGCGGCGATCTTGTTGGAATCGGGAATGGGCATGGCGCTGAGGGTGAAGTTGGAGACCACCGCGCCGCCCTTCTGCGCCAGGCCCGTCTGGTCCAGGTGCGTGGCGTACTTGCCCTCGATCTGCGCGGCGGTGACCAGCAGCGCATCGACGGTCACGACGCCCGTGCCGCCGATGCCGATCAGCATCGTCTTGTAGGGCCGCTCGCAGGTCGCCTTGTGCTCCGGCTCGGGCAGCGCGGCGTCCAGCGCCACCGCCAGGCCCTTGCGCCGGGCGGGCTTGGTGCCCTCGCCCAGCCGCACCGTCATGAAGGCCGGGCAGTCCCCTCTCAGGCAGGAATAGTCCATGTTGCAGGAGGACTGGTGGATCTGCGTCTTGCGGCCGTACGGCGTTTCCACCGGCACCACGGAGAGGCAGTTGGACTTCACGCCGCAATCGCCGCAGCCCTCGCACACGCCCTCGTTGATGAACACGCGCTGGCGCGGGGTGGCGAGCAGGCCGCGCTTGCGCTGGCGGCGCTTCTCCGCGGCGCACTGCTGATCGAAGATGATCACCGTGACACCGGGCTTTTCGCGCAGCTCCAGCATCACCTGGTTGTAGTCGACCTTGGGCCGCACGCTGATCTTCTTGCCGATGCGCCGCTTGGGATAGGTCTCCAGCAGCTCCGGCACGATCACCACCTCCGTGGCGCCCTCGCTGATCAGCTTCTGGGCCAGCTCCACCGGACCCCGCACGCCCACCACGGGCTGCCCGCCCGTCATGGCGACGGCCCTGTTGTAGAGCAGCTTGAAGGTCATGTTCACGCCGGAGGCGATGCAGGCCTCCACGGCCTTGCTGGCCGAATGGTAGTAGGTGCCGTCGCCCACGTTCTGGAACAGGTGCGTCTTTTCCGTGAACGGCGCCAGGCCGATCCAGGGGGCGCCCTCGCCGCCCATGTGCGTGAGCCAGCTCACGCCGCGCTCCATGTAGGCAGCCATGGCGTGGCAGCCGATGCCGCCGCCCACCTTGTCGCCCTCGAGCACGCGGGTGGAGGTGTTGTGCGGGCAGCCGCTGCAGAAGTACGGCGTGCGCGGCATGACCGGCTCGTAGCTGCGCTGGCCGATGTCGAGCAGCCAGTGCACGCGCTCCAGCAGGTCCGGCCGCCCCAGCCGCTGCGCCAGGTACCCCGCCAGCACGCGCGCCACGCTATCGGCTCCCATCTCGCCGTGGATGGGGAAGAGCGGCTGGCCCGCGGCGTCGTACTTGCCGTACACCGCGGGGTGACGCGGGCGGTTGAAGAGGGCCTCGCGGATCAGCGTCTCGCTGAACCCGCGCTTTTCCTCCACCACCAGCACCTCTTCCAGCCCGTTGGCGAACTCGAACAGCCCCTGCGGCTCGATGGGCGCGACCATGCCCAGCTTGTACACGCGGATGCCGGCCTGCCGCAGGTCTTCCTCCTCGAAGCCCAGCATCCCCAGCGCCTGCATGAGGTCCTTGAAGGTCTTGCCCGCGGCGACCAGCCCGACGCGGTCGTTCCCGCTGCGCACGACGATGCGGTCCAGCCGGTTGGCCCGCGCGTATGCCTTCGCGGCCACCAGGCGCTCGTAGAAGATCTGCCGCTCCATTTCCACGGTGAACGGCGGGATCAGCCGCGGATCCTGCACCTTGCGGAATGCCTTGCCGGCGATCTCCAGCTCCGGCAGGACGGGCAGCGCCTGCTCCGGATGCACGTCGATGATGCCACCGCCGTCGGCCACGTTGGTGACGATCTTCAGCGCGCACCACAGCCCGCTGTAGCGGGACATGGCGATGCCGTGCAGCCCCAGCTCCAGCACCTCCTGCGGGTCCCCCGGGTAGAGCACGGGGAAGAACATGTCGAAGAAGGTCATGGTGGAGTCGCTGGGGATCGTGGAACTCTTGCAGGCCGGGTCGTCCCCGCCCAGCGCCAGGGCCGATCCGTAGCGCGACGTGCCGATGTACTGGCCGTGCCGGAAGGCGTCCCCCGTGCGGTCGACGCCGGGCGCCTTGCCGTACCAGATGCCGTTCACGCCCTGGAAGCGCTCGTGCGGGAACTGCTCCAGGAGCTGCGTGCCGTAGATGGCCGTGGCCGCCGTGTCCTCGTTGATGCCTGCCTGCCAGACGATGTCGTGCGCGGGCAGCAGGTGCGCGGCCGCGCGGATCTGCTTGTCCAGCTCGCCCAGGGGCGAGCCCTGGTAGCCGGTGATGAAGGTGCCGACACGCAGGCCGGCGGCCCGGTCGCGCCGGTTCTGGTCCATGGGCAGCCGCACCAGGGCCTGCACCCCGGTGATGGCGATCTGCCCCTCCAGCACGGTGTAGCGATCGTCCAGGTCGAAGGTTTTACTGGCCATCGGAGCCTCCCTGCCGGGTCGGATGGGCGCCGCAGCAGGAGCGAGGGCCCCAGCCAGGCTTGTGCAACCGGAAGAATCGGGTGAGCTGCGCTTTGGCCCAATCTAACCCATGACCGGGGCTTTGCCAATTTTCGGGCGGCCCGGCGCGGTCCTGTCAGCGCGGGTTTCCATCCGGGCCCCGTGGGGGCTATACTGGGAGCCAGACTCGCTCCGCCCGCTCCGCGGCCGTGCCGGGCGATGCCCCCCGGATGGGTCGCCCGAGCCGCCGCGCAGCGTGCCATGCAGATTACCGTGAACGGACAGGTCCGCGAGGTCGACGGTCCGCTGAACATGACCGACCTGCTGGCCGTGCTGCAGGTGCCGACCCACAGCGGAATGGCCGTGCTGCTCAATGGCGAGGTGGTGCGGCGGGCCGACTGGCCCGGCACCGCCGTGGGGCCGGAGGACCAGTTGGAGATTGTGCGCGCCACCGCCGGCGGCTAGCCCGCTTGACGGCGCCGGCCCCGGCGGGTCCCCGCGGCGGCTGGCCGCATCGGTTCCGGCGGGCACCGCAGGGGCACCGCCCCACACGTCGTTCCCTCAGCGATGGGACGATTCATGGATCAACCGCTCAAGATCGGCAGCGAAACCTTCACGTCCCGCCTCATCCTGGGCAGCGCGCGCTACCCCAGCCACGACGTGATGCTCAAGGCCCTGCGCGCCGGGGGGGCGGAGCTGGTCACGGTAGCCATCCGCCGCGTCAACCTGAACGACCCCACGGGCGAGAACCTGGTCAGCCTGCTGCGGCGCGAGGGCTACCGCCTGCTGCCCAACACGGCCGGCTGCTACACCGTGCGCGATGCGGTGGTCACCGCCGAGCTGGCGCGCGAGGCGCTGGAGACCAACTTCATCAAGCTCGAGATCATCGCGGACGAGGACACGCTCTACCCCGACGCGGAGAAGCTGCTGGAAGCCGCGCAGATCCTGGTGGGCAAGGGCTTCCAGGTGCTGCCCTACTCCATCGACGACCCCATCACCTGCAAGAAGCTGGAGGACCTGGGCTGCGTGGCCGTCATGCCGCTGGGCTCGCCCATCGGCTCGGGCATGGGCATCCTCAACCCGTACAACTTCTCCATCATCCGCTCCAAGGTCAGCGTGCCGCTGATCCTGGATGCCGGCGTCGGGACGGCATCGGACGTGGCCCTGGCCATGGAGCTGGGCTGCGACGGCGTGCTGCTGGATACGGCCGTGGCGCACGCGCAGGATCCGGCGCTGATGGCCGACGCCATGCGCCAGGCCTGCCTGGCGGGACGGCAAGCGCGGCTGGCCGGCCGCATTCCGCGCAAGTACTTCGCCGAGGCCTCCAGCCCCGGCGAGGGCCTGATCGACACACGCCGCAAGGCCGGCTGACCGAGGCGGGTCGCCCCCACAAACGGGCCGCCACCGGATCGGCGGCCTGCCGGCGCCCGGCCCGCCATTGACGGGCGCAGGACTTCCGATGTCCCTGTTCCGCTTCTATCTCATCAGCGACGAGGCGGGCGCGCGCCACAAGCCCTCGCAGACGCTGCCGCGCCTGGCCGCCGCGGGGCTGCGCGCCCTGCAAGTGCGCGAGAAGGCGCTCGCCCCGCAGGCCCTGGCGGACTATACCTTGCGCCTGCTGACTGCGCTGGGCGAGGCGCGCGGGGAGCTGCGGCTGTTCCTCAACGACCGCGCGGACCTGGCCCTCAGCCTGGGCCTGGACGGCGTGCACCTGCGCAATGACAGCCTCGCGCTGGAGCGCCAGGCCCCGGTGCTGCGCCGCGCGCTGCTCTACGGGGTGTCCACGCACTCGCTCGCGGGCGTGCAGGCGGCAGAGGCCGCCGGCGCGGACTTCGTCACCTTCGGCCCGCTCTTCGAGACGCCCTCCAAGGCGGCCTACGGCGAGCCGCTGGGCCTGCCCGCGCTGGAGCGGGTGGCCCACGCCACGCGCGTGCCCCTCTTCGCCCTGGGCGGAATCACGCCGGCGCGCACCCGCGCCTGCCTGGAGGCCGGCGCCCATGGTGTCTCGGCGATCTCCGCCGTCTGGAACGCCCCCGACCCCGTGCAGGCGCTGCTGGCCTTCCGCGACGCGCTGGGTGGGCTGTAGCCGCTCCCGCGTGCAGCCGGTCAGCGGCTGGTGCGGATGCGCCCGCCCTTGGAGCGGGGACCCCGCTTGCGGGCTGGATCGCGCAGGGCACGCTGCAGCACCGCGGGCATCTCCGGCGCGGGCAGCGCCTCCGGCGCGACGGCGGGGCGGGTGAAGTGCAGCAGGTGCTCCCACTTGCCGCGCTTGGCGTAGGCGCGCGCCTCCACGCGGGAGTGCACGTCGCGCTGCACGGAGGCGTGGGAGGCCAGCGTCCAGTCGCGGGCGCCGGCCGTGCGCCGGAGCATGGCCAGGGCATCCACGGCATGCTCGCCGGCGATCCAGTCGCCCAGCACCAGGAACAGGCTGCCGCCCGGCCGCAGCACCCGGGCGAGGGTGGCCAGCACGGCGCGCAGGCTCTCGCTCCAGCTCTCGCCGCCGGCCGCTGCCTCGCCGCTGGCTGCGCCCGCTGCGGGGGTGTGGCGGCGCGCGCCGATCTCGCCGGCGGCGAAGGCGGCGTCGTCCAGTTGCAGCCAGTCCAGCCGCAGGCGGTGCTGCGTGTGGTAGTCGTAGGTGCCCGGGTAGGGGGGGCTGGTCAGCACCACGTCGCACACGGCCCAGCCCAGGGAGGGCAGCAGCCGGGTGTCCTCGTTGAGGAGCACGGCCTGGGGCGTGCCGGGCGGGATGCGCCGGGCCAGCTCCGCCTGGGCCTGCGCCAGCTCCGCGGCCTTGGCGGCCAGGTAGCGCGAGACGGCGCCCTTGGGATAGTGCGGGGGCGCGCCGGGCTCCGCCTTGCTGTCCGAGGCCAGGTTGGAGAAGCGCACCACGCCGCTGGCGAAGACCGCCTGCAGGGTCTCGCGCAGGGGCCCGGCCGGCGCGGCCTCGACGAGGCGGTGCCACTGCATCAGCTCGGCCAGCAGGTGTGGGGCATAGTGGCGGGCCAGCGCGTGCTGGCGCGGGTGCAGGGCGCGGGGCGGCTGCTTTTCCCGGCGCAGGGCCTCCACGGCGGCGGCGATGCGGCGCGCTTCGCTCATGACGCGCTGCGCCTCCGCGGGGGTACGCGGCCGGGTACGCTCGCGCGCAATGCGCAGCGCGACCGGATTGAGGTCATTGCCCAGGGCGCGCAGGCCCTGCTGCAGTGCTTCCACCAGGGTCGTGCCCCCGCCCATGAAGGGATCCAGCACGCACTGGCCCGGGCGCGTGGTGGCGGCGAGCAGGGTGCGCGGCAAGGCCGGGTGGAAGCGCCCGGGATAGGAGTGGAAGGCGTGCGTCAGCGTGTAGCCCGACTCCCCGGCCGGCACCTGCAGCGCCTCGGCCAGCAGCGCAGCCAGAGGACCCTCGCTCTGCAGCGCCAGGGCGCGCTGGGAGAACGAGCGGCGCTGGCGGCCGGGTGCCCCCGGCTTCTCGCTGCGCCCCGCACCGCGCGAGCGCGCAGGCGTTGGCGCCGGGGCCGCGGGGGTTGCAGGGGTCGCGGAGGTCTCCGGGTGCGTC
>JBGOUY010000351.1:0-3988 GCA_041477795.1 bacterium | reverse complement strand
TCCAGCGTGGCGAAGGCCCCGCGCTCGGGCCAGGCGCCCGGGGCGGCCCCCACATAGGCCAGGCTCGCCGCCAGAGCCGCCAGCCCGACGGGCAGCACGGCCAGGCCCAGCAGGGGCACCATCACCAGGTTGCCCGCAAACACCACCAGCGAGATGCGGCCGAAGGTGCTGGCCACCAGCGGCGACAGGCCCAGCGTGATCAGCAGCGTCACCCACAGGTTGAGCCAGGCCCCCTCCAGCGGGGCGGCCAGCCAGCGCAGCCAGCGGTCGCTCCGCGCGCCCGGCAGGACGTGCAAGGGCCGGTGCAGCCCCAGCGCGCACAGCAGGAAGAAGTAGGCCAGGAACGAGAGCTGGAACGAGATGTCGTAAAACTGGCTGGGGTCGAAGGCCAGCATCAGCAGGGCCGCCAGGCCCAGCATGTACAGCGCCGGCGAGTGCGTGCCCCACAGCTCGTTCCACACCAGCAGGCTGCCCATGAGCGCCGCCCGAACCGCCGGAATCGGGAATCCGATCAGGGCGATATACAGCCAGACGAGGACCAGCACGCCCGTCCGGCGCAGGGCCGGGGCGTGCACCCAGCCCTGCCCGCGCTGCAGCCAGCCCAAGCCCCAGTGCTGCACGGCCACGAAGAGCAGGTAGAGCAGGCCCACGTGCAGGCCGCTGATGGCGAACAGGTGCGCCACGCCCACGCGTCGGAAGGCCGCGGCCACGTCGCGCGCCTCGGGCGTATCGCGCTCGCGCACGCCCAGCACGATGGGCAGGTAGACCGCCAGGGCGGGGCGGCTGAGGTAGTAGGCGGCGCGATCGCGCAGGTGCAGCCGCAGCGCCTCCCCGCTCCACGGGAGCAGGGGCGGCGCGCGCACCGCGTGCTCCTCCGCCGCGAAGGCGAGCCGCAGCCGGCCGCGCTCCGGCAGGGCCCCGGCGGTCCCGGCCGCCAGCCGGCCGCCGATGCGCAGGCGCGCCCGGTACGGGATCGCCCACGGGCTGACCGCGGGCAGATCCACCTCCAGTTCCGCCAGCGGCCGGGGCGCCCCGCCGACCCACAGCACCGCATCGCCCAGCAGCACGCGCACGCCAGCGCGGGCCGGCCCCAGCGCCCAGCGGCCGCGCACCGTGCCTTCCACCCGTACGGCAGCGCGCGGCTCGGCCAGCGCCTGCTCCGCCTGGGGCAGCCGCCAGGCGAAGTGCCAGGCCAGCGGCGCCAGCAGCAGCAGCACCCCCGCGGCCGTCACGCCCAGGCGCCGCCCGGCCAGCCACGCCGCCCCGGCCAGGCCCGCCGCCAGCAGGTGCAGCGCGTCCGGCCGCAGCGCGCCGCGCAGGGCCTCCCAGCCCAGCCAGGCCAGCACCGCGGCGATGGGCAGCCAGCGCAGGAGCGCGTGCCGGCGGCTCAGCAGCCAGTGCAGCGCGCCGCACAGGGCCTCCCAGCCCAGCCAGGCCAGCGCCGCGGCGATGGGCAGCCAGCGCAGCAACGCGTGCCGGCGGCTCATCCGCGCCCCGTTCCGGCCGCCAAATGGCACGGTACGCCGCCTGCATGGCGCAGCGGGGCGGGAAGCGGCCCCGAATTCCGTTTTGACAACGGACGCAGATGTGATGTTATGAAGGTTGGGCCCATTTGCTTCTCACGTTCCTGTTCCTACCCACCCGCAATCCGAGGACTGAGGGGGCTACCGGGCTATGAGCCATCCAGCCATCAACGACGTCAACATCTGCATCGCGACGGAAAACGGGAGCGGTAGCGCTTCCGCCAACAGCATACTCTTCAAATCCATCTTCAAGATGGGCATCCCCTGCTCCGGGAAGAACATGTTCCCGTCGAACATCCAGGGCCTGCCCACCTGGTACCAGGTGCGCGCCTCGGCAGAGGGGTATCTGGCCCGCAAGGACGTCATCGACGTCATGGTCATCTTCAACGACGTCACCGCGCACAAGGACGTGGACAAGGTGCGGGCGGGCGGGCTGATCCTCTACGACGATTCGGCGCCGCTGGCCAAAGGCCTGATCCGCGACTCGCTGAAGTACATCGGCGTGCCGGCGGGGAACCTGGTGAAGGAGCATATCAAGGTCACGCAGCTCCGCGCCAAGCAGCGCAACATGGTGTACGTGGGGGCGATCGCCAAGCTGTTCGGCATCCCGCTGGACCTCGTGAAAGAGGTGCTGCACGACACCTTTGGCAACAAGCCCGCGGTGATCGACTCCAACTACCTGTGCATCGAGCTGGGCTACCAGCACATCGAGACCAGCGGCGCGAAGCAGGATCTGGCAACGCTGAAGGCGATGCCGGGCGGCAACAAGGCCAGGATCATGACCGAGGGCAACACGGCCGCCGCGCTGGGGGCGATCTTCGGCGGCGCTTCGGTGGTGGCCTGGTACCCGATCACGCCCTCCAGCTCGCTGGTGGAGGAGATGATCGCCCGCATCCCCGACCTGCGCCCCGACCTCAACGGCAAGCACCCCTACGCCATCGTGCAGGCGGAGGACGAGCTGGCCTCGGCGGCGATGGTGGTGGGCGCCGGCTTCTGCGGCGCGCGCGCCATGACCTCCACATCCGGCCCCGGGCTCTCGCTGATGCAGGAGGGCATCGGGCTGGCCTACTTCGTGGAGGTGCCCAGCGTCTTCTTCATCATCCAGCGCGGCGGCCCCTCCACCGGGCTGCCCACGCGCACGCAGCAGGCCGACATCACGATCATGCACCAGGGCTCGCACGGCGATACGCGCCACCTGGTGCTCATCCCGCACGACAACCCGAGCGTCTTCGAGATGGCGTGGCGGGCGTTCGACTACGCCGAGCGCTTCCAGACCCCCGTGTTCGTGATGATGGACCTGGACATCGGCATGAACCTCAACATCTCCGGGCCGTTCCAGTACCCGGACAAGCCCATGGACCGCGGCAAGGTGCTCTCGCGCGAGCAGTTGAAGGCCCAGGGCGGCACGTTCAAGCGCTACCTGGACGTGGACGGCGACGGCATCGCCTACCGCACGCTGCCCGGCACCGACCACCCGGGCGCGGCCTACTTCGCCCGCGGCAGCGGCCACAACGTGGACGCCAGCTATAGCGAGGACAACCAGGTCTACAAGGCCCTGCTGGACCGCCTGCGCCAGAAGTACGAGACGGCACGGGACTTCATGCCGCGCCCCGTCATCCACAATGGCGCCAAAACCGGGGAGGGCGCGATCAGCTTTGGCTCCAGCTACGGCCCGGCGTGCGAGGCGCTGGACCGGCTGCGGAGCGCCGGGCGCGCCTTGGACCACCTGCTGCTGCGCGCCCTGCCCGTCAATGGCGAGGTGCGTGAGTTCCTGGCCAGCCATCAGCGCGTGTTCCTGGTGGAGCAGAACCGGGACGGACAGATGACGCAGGTGCTGCGTGACGAGTTTCCGGAATACGCCGCGCGCATCCGGCCGGTGTTGATCTACGATGGCTTGCCGGCCACGGCCGGCGAAATCGTCCAACTGATTGAGGGAGGCAAGTGATGTCGGAACCCGTTCGTCAGGTGCAGGAGCCGGCCAACCGCATCCATCTGATCAAGAAGGACTACGAAGGCGCCACTTCCACGCTGTGCCGCGGCTGCGGACACGATGCCATCACCGCGTCGATCATCAGCGCCGCCTTCGACGCGAGCCTGGATCCCAAGCGGGTCATCAAGCTGAGCGGCATCGGCTGCTCGGCCAAGACGACCAACTACTTCATGAACCAGTCCTTCGGGTTCAACGGCATCCATGGGCGCATGGCGGCCATGGCGACCGGAGTGGGCATGGCCAACCACACGCTGATCCCCATCGGCGTCTCGGGCGATGGCGATACGGCCTCCATCGGCCTGGGCAACTTCTCCCACATGGTGCGCCGCAACCTGCGCATCACCTATATCGTCGAGGACAACGGGGTCTACGGGCTGACCAAGGGCCAGTTTTCCGCCACGGCGGATCGGGGCTCCAAGAGCAAGAAGGGCGTCATCAACAGCGACAGCGCCATCGACCTGGTGGGCATGGCCCT